>JAFDKH010000045.1 GCA_019307065.1 Deltaproteobacteria bacterium | reverse complement strand
CAGTCGCCGTTTTCCAGCTGACGCTCATGCAAATACCTAACTGCCCGGCGAACTACAGCCGTATCAGCCAGGCCGGACAGCACCAGGGCCAGGACAGCCCAGGCGGTGTTCACCACGCGGCTTGTAGAGCTTCTAATGTAGCGACCCTCGATACAACTTTGGGGGTCCTCACCCCAGCCACCATCAGGGTTCTGATGCTGAATCAGAAACCCGGCCGCCCGACGTATTTCGACCGAGTCGGGTGTCATGCCTCCATCCAGTAAACCCCAGACGCCAAACCAGGTGCCATAGGTGAAACAAACCGCCCAAGACCCCTGCCAGCTTCCGTCTGTTTTTTGCTTCTTCTTTATGAAAGCCACTCCTTTTTTTATAGCTCGATCTATTTGCTTGTCGAATTTTTTTGCGAAGCGTAATTTGGCTTTGGCCAGCGCCTGAATGCAAGTCGACGTACATTCGACGTACGAGTAGTCCACCATAATATTCGCGAACACCTGGGACGGGTTCAGCATCTCAAGCCAATCACCGCCGCGTTTCTTCTCGTAACTGGCCCAACCACCGTCTAAGTTCTGGAGGGACAAGATTAAACTGACGCTGTCCGCCAGAAGGTCTTCGTCAATCGAATCATCCAGGATCTTCTCCAACTGCAGCGCACATTTGAATCCCTCTGAAGTACAGTCGGTAATCGGCCAACCATGCTTGCGATCGGAAAACGGCCAGCCGCCTCGAGACTTGTGGCGGTAAAAGCTCTTATAGTCAGGCACATCCTCGATAATCTGGTTGTTTTTGATGTAGTTGAAGGCAGATTTCAATGTATCTTTATGGGCCTCGCTAAACGGAGACGCCAGAATCGTCTGGACTGCAAATGCGGTGTCCCACAGAGCGGTCGAATTGTAGCCATTGAACTTCGTGCCGTCGGGTGCCTTCCACAAGTACTGGTCAAGCGCCGAAAAACTCTTTTTGAACTCAGATCCATTTGGATCTTTGAAATAATGCACAATTGTATTCAATACGCTGTTGACCGGCCCAATGTCGATATAGTTGGTGGCCTCATCCTCGTACTTGATGTGCTTATAGACTTCGTCGACAGCCCGATCACGCAGAGACTCCGGAAAGTGCCGCTCAAAGAAGCCTAGCGCATGATGTGTGGCCCTGAGTAAAAAAGAAGTCGGATAACGATTGTCACTCTTAGCAACCGTGTTCTTGTGTGCCGGAAAATCAATGAGTTGATAGGGCCGGTTATACAGATCTGCACGCAGTTCCTCAATCAGGTCGTCCTTTTCGACAGATGCCTTAGTGCGGTAAAGATAGGCCATCGGTAAATAAACCTGGCGGCAATGACACCACAATCTTCCCGGATGCACCGGGGCTGCGTAGGGGAGCAACCATAGTTCCGGCAGGATCGGGTTCAAGCCCTCATACGGGTACAGATTTAAAAGCGCCAGAACAAATTTTCCCCAGCTTGCGGCACCCAGCGCTGTGCCATTTTCCTTGATCCAGTTGCGCATTTTCACACAACCAGGATCGGATCTTTCAACTCCCAAAATTCGCATGGCAACATACGCAAGCGAAGTAGTGAAGACTGTGCCCGTGTCTTCGCTATGGAGTCCTATGCTGCCATCACTATTCTGCACGTTGCGTAAATATAAAATCATTTCTTCTCTTCGTGCAGTCGAGATTTTCTGATTGGTGATGTAACAAGCAGACACATACATCGGCAGAAGAAACATCGGCCCGCCGTAATCGCCGCGCCAACTTCCATCCTGGCATCTTTCAGAAGCAAGAAAATTCAGGCCGCGCTGAATCGAGTCCAGGACCGGGTCGCTATCAACAATCTTTCTCTTTTGAATTCGTGCCATCTTTGACAATCCTCACATGCCAGCAAGGGCCTGGCTGGTTAATCGACTAACAATCGGACTACGACACAATCGAGTAACTCCATTCAGGGCTTTAACTCCAAAACGGCAATAAAGATCTCCGGCAATTAAATTGATTTCGAGAGATTTACGCAACCTAGCCTGGTATGCGCAGCTAGCCTGATCGGCGGTGGTAATCCCACGCGATATTTCATCGATCATGCGCACAGCCAGAATACCGCTCTCCATTGCGTATGAAATCCCTTCGCCTGTCGCAACATTGGTCAGTCTGTTTGCCTCACCAACTAGAATAGTTCCAGGTCGTGACTCATGTCGGATCCGAGTTGTTGTGGATATCGGATGACTGTACCAGCGTCCGATCTGCCTTGATTCGCCCAATCTATCGCCAAAGTGACAGTCGAGAAAAGAACGGAAAACATTCCTAATGGATCTTTCGCCCAATTGCTTTGCGTCAATGCAAATGCCGATGTTAGCCATAGATGCCGATTCTGGAAAGAGCCAGCCGTAATGAGGCAGCAAGTCCAAATCGTAAAACATCTCGAGGGTGTTTGCCTGGAATCGAATGTTTTCGAACCTCGCCAGACAAGTGTGTAGAAATTTCTTCGGTCGCGGATCCTCGTTAAAGGCTGTCAGAGCTCCATTGGCGATGACTACCCATTTTGCCGAAATACGCCGGTCTGAACTGCAAACCCCGACAACACGACCATTCTCTTCCCAAAGAGCATCGACCTTGGTCTCGGGTTCGAGTATGGCGCCGGCATCTGCCGCGGCTCGAACCAGGATCTGATCGAACTCGTAGCGATTCATAACAGCGCCCACTACGGGGCCCCCGAGAGTTGCCTCACGCCCATTGGGGCTGACCAGCCTGAGGGCACTGATCGGATAGGCGCGCGGCTCAATCTTGCTCCACAGACCGAGACTCTTGAGGGTCTTGATCGATCGAGGCGAGAGGCCTCCCCCGCAAGGCTTGAACCGCGGGAACTTGGCCTTGTCAACTAGCATTACTGTCCCACAAGAAGACTTGACAGCTTGTAGAGCTGCCACCGCTCCGCCTGGTCCGGCGCCGACAACCAAGACGTCGCAGGTCGACCGCATCAGCCTGAGTGACCGGTGACGCGCTGAATAAGCTTGCCGGCCACCTGCGTGGCCGTCTTCAGGTATGGGTCCCAGAATGAGCCCGAGTCGATCTCGCCCAGGAGATCGTCGTAGATTGCGGACATCTTATGGTGCCACTCAGGATCGACCTTGACTACTTTTGCGGCCCACTTGTGACAGTATTGACATTCTTCACAGTTAAGTTCATGGCAACTCGTCTGCTTGAAGAAGTCGATGAAGCCGTCAAGAGCCCGGTTGTCGATTTGCACCGGATTCTTGCCACGCCGGGGATATAGAACTCCTGCTGTTTTGCCGAATTCGACTACCTTGGTGAACTTCATCAGGTTGATTGCTCTCGGCTTTACGAAATATTTGAACATTCTGCGAAACGAGTAAGCGTCTTTGGCGTGCTTCCCGAATTTATCCTCTGGATAGGCATAGTTTTGAACAAGATCAAGAAGATTACCGTCATATTTCTTCTCGGAATATGCTTTTACGCGATCGAGCAGCACCTGGGTCGGTGTGTTTCGTTCGACAATTTTGTAGTTGTGATAACCCAGATCTTCGTAAAGGTGCAGGTCTTCAGGGCGAATCCAGTTGGCTCTGAGGTAGTTGACCGGGTCTTTCAGGCGAATATCGTTGCATAAGACCGAGCAATAATCGAGCGGAAAACCCTTGTTCTTGCTCTGTGAAGCGGCCGACAGACCAACCGCATGATTGCCGGCGATGGCGCAATCTTGCCGGCACCAATTATTTACAATCAACTGAAGTTCAACATCTGAAGAGGCTTTCTGCATTGCCTCGAGGGCCTTGAAGTCGCGATGAATACTGACTTCGTTGATAACGATATAATCGGCGCCCTGGTCGACCCAAAACTTCACCTGCCTTGGAGTAGCAGTGAAGCGATGAGAACTAATCCTGACCTTGATCCGCGGATAACGTCGTTTGATCAGGCGCAGAAAATAGATATTAGCCACGGTGACCGAGTCGACACCAATCGAGTCCAACCAACCGAGGATCTCATTGATATTTCGTTGCCCTTCTTTCGAGTATTCCGTATTGCCCATGGCGGAGGCGTTGAGCAGATAGTTGAATTCTATTCCCTGTTCATGCGATTTCCTAACGAAGCGCTCGAGTTCCGGACGCTTAACTTCTGGCAGATAAAAAGACGGTCTTCCTCCGCCGAAGTAGTCCGCAGTCAATTTTCCGAATACTTCATATACCGGGTAAGGCTTGAGTCCCTCGAGCAGAGAATCTTCAAAATTGCAAGCGACAGATAGTTTCATGAACTGGCTCCTTGAGTAGGGCTTCTAGTTGCGTGAGTTTGCGCTGTCAGCAACCCGGCGACTTCCTCGACCGGGCGAGGATCGAGACCGACATCGACAAGAAACTTCGAGAATTCGCCGACATCAAGCTGTTGCTGACTATCAGAACGCGCCACCGGCGGAAACGGGTGGACTTCCACCATAAGCCCGTTGGCACCGGCGGCTAATGCAGCCCGGCCCAACGGTGCCAGAATATCCTTGCGCCCGGCAGCGTGGCTTACGTCTACAATGATCGGCAGAAAGCTCATTTGGCGTATGAGCGGTATGGCAGAGATATCGAGAGTATTTCTGGTTTGACGCTCGAATGTCCGGATTCCACGCTCACACAATATTACATTCTGATTCCCCTCGGATACTATGTACTCGGCCGCCCAGAGAAACTCTTCGATTGTAGCCGCAAATCCGCGTTTGAGGAGCACCGGCTTCTGCGAACGCCCGACCTCCCTTAGCAGCGAATAATTGTACATGTTTCTGGTGCCGATTTGTAAAACGTCAGCGTATTCACTGACTAGTTCGACAGCCCGAGTATCCATTACTTCAGTAACACTGATCATGCCGTAGCGGCGGGCCGTGTCCTTGAGGATTTTCAGTCCCGGCTCCCCCATGCCCTGGAATGCGTATGGCGAAGATCGTGGTTTGAAAGTTCCGCCGCGCAGAAAATTAATCCCAAGGCGTGACAAATCTCCACCGATCTGATCCATTTGTTCGGCACTTTCAACGGAACAAGGGCCAGCTATCACGATCGGATCCTTGCCGATCTGCTTGTCACCAATCTGGATAACCAGATCCTGGCTGCGAAAGGATCGACTGACACACATGGCATTTTCTGTGCGTTTTTCCATAAGGGAGACTGAAGCACGAAAAATCTCTTTGAACAGATGGCGGATGGTTTCGTCCGGGAAGGGTCCGCGGTTCCTCGAAACCAACTCGCTCAACATCTTTTGCTCCCTTTCGGGTACGAATAAAGGAATGCCTTCCTTCTTTTTCAGTTGTTGGACATCTAGCGCGACTCGTGCGCGTTGGCATAGTAAATCAAGAATGGAAATATTAATGCTGACTAGATCTTCACGCATCTGCTCCAACGATTTCATAAACATGCCTCCAGCTATTGATTATTTGCAGCTAAAAGAGCTAAGCAAACACCGGGCCAAACAGGCCAAGCTGCTTTAGTCAAACAATAGATGCTTGTTTGGGCGGTATTTGCTGAAATCTGCGAGTACTCACTCGCAGATCCAGCCGGGTGCAGTACCTGGCTAGTTCTAGAGGTTGGCGAAATGAAGCAGGATCCATGTGCAATATTGCACATTCTGGCCGGACTGGTGCGGAAACTCAGTTTTCGGCTTGAAGAATTGAGCCGGCGATGAAACTTGCAATTGCTCGCAACGGCTCGGCTTTCTCGCCGAATTTATCAAGCTCGGTTTTGGCCTGCTCAGTGAGTTGCATCAGATAGGTCTTACTGTTTTCAATTCCCATCAGGGAAGCATATGTGGTTTTACCCTGTTGAAGATCCTTGCCGGCTGATTTTCCAAGCCTTTCGCGAGTTCCAACCACATCCAGGATATCGTCGGCTACCTGGAATGCCAGGCCGATCTGCTCTGCATAACGGGTTAGCGACTCAAGCTCCTCGGGATCGGCGTGACCCAAGATGGCACCGCATCTGACAGCTGCCCTGATTAAGGCACCGGTCTTCAGTCGATGGACATGCTCCAACTCGTTCTGATCAATGTTATTCCCTGTGTTAACAATGTCCAGAACTTGTCCACCAACCATGCCGGCCGAGCCGGCCGCCACGGCTAGCTCGGCGATACCATCGACAACGGCCATGTCGTCAGTACCGCAATAAAAACGAGACATTAATCCAAAGGCTTCAGTCAGCAGGCCGTCGCCGGCTAAAATGGCCTGGGCCTCTCCGAACTGTATATGGCTGGTCGGTCTGCCCCGGCGGAGATCGTCGTTATCGATTGCCGGCAGATCATCATGAATTAGTGAGTAGGTATGAATGAATTCAAAAGCACAGGCCGCCGGCATTGGGTCGACTGACTCCCTGGCAAATAGCCTGGAGGTAGCCAATAGCAGCACCGGCCTGATTCTTTTACCTCCGGCAAACAGCGAGTAGCTCATTGCCTCTATCAGGTGGTCCGGCCCACTGCACGATTCGAAATATTCTTTGAGTGATTCTTCAACGCGCTGGCGATATTTCTCAAGAATAGGCGATAGTTTCATTTTATCCTCTCATACTCTGTACTGGGCAAAAATTTTTACAGTCGCTTCAGCCAGCGGCATAAATGCAATAAGTCTGCCAGATCTTTCTTGGCATCTTTTGTTGATTATGCCGCTGGCCCTCAATGGAAGATGGAGGCACGGCTGCGCGGAATTTCTTTTTCTAATCAATTCAATCTTGGTGCGAAAACGCACGTCAAGAGCAGATACGCTCACTTTTCAACCGGCCTGACAAGGCAGCCTTTCCGACTGGAAAAAAAAGTCGTATGAATTTCGATAATTCTTGCATCCAAACGGGTATCTATTGGGTGGCATGATTTCTGCTAGGTTTTATCAAGATATGGACTATCAGGCTGAACAAACTCAGAAGAGGAAAAGGGACCACCTCGAGCCCTTTAGGCGCGGAGACGTATCTGCCAGGCAAGGCACCACCTGGCTCGAGTGTGTTTCGCTGATTCACTCCGCCCTGCCTCAGCTGAGCGTGGATGATATCAGTGTTGAGACCGAGTATGCTGGTCACAAATTTAATGCACCTCTTTTCATCACCGGCATGACTGGCGGCACATCAGAGGCTCTAGAAATCAACCGGGCTCTGGCCAGGATTGCTGAACGAATGGGAATTGGATTTGGCTTAGGCAGCGGCCGAGCAATGCTCGAGAATCCTGATTTGACTTCGACTTACCAGGTGCGCAGCCAGGCTCCCAACATTTTTTTGGCTTGGAACTTGGGAGGCGTTCAACTCAAGAGTACACCACTATCCAAAATCAAAGCAGCTCTCGATGAAATCGAGGCTAATTCGCTGTGTATCCATCTGAATCCGGCTCAGGAAATGATGCAATTAGAAGGCGATCGTGATTTCCGAGGTGTTTTGGAAGCAATTGAGGAATTGGTCAAGTTCCTGAATTGCCCGGTCATAATCAAGGAAACCGGTGCCGGCATTAGCCGGGCAGTCGGACAAGAACTGAAGCGTGTAGGGGTCAAATACGTCGATGTGGCTGGCCAGGGTGGTACTTCCTGGGTCGGTGTGGAACTGCAAAGGCAAGGCCGGGAGGACGATCCGGAACTCAGCGCTTTTTGGGACTGGGGAATTCCAACCGCAGCATCACTATGCAACTTATCTGATTCTGGCATGGAATTAATCGCTTCAGGCGGTATCCGGTTCGGACTGGACGCCGCCAGGGCAGTCGCTCTGGGTGCCAAGCTGGTCGGCGTCGCAGCACCTGTCATAAGTGCATTCTTCAAAGATGGCGAGCGCGGCAGCGAACGTGTCCTTTGTGGAATCCTGAACGGCCTGAAAACCACAATGCTACTGACCGGATGCAAATCCCTCGAAGAACTCAGAGATTCACCCAAAGTAATTTCCGGTCCCCTTCTGGACTGGATCAACGCAACCAACAGCAAGCCTCAGGACGAGTCGTGAGCATGATTAGCGCGCATGGCAAGGTTATTCTTTTCGGCGAGCATGCTGCCGTCTATGGACGTCCAGCCCTGGCTGCCGGGATTTACTCAGGTATTCGAGTGATTTCGATCGAGCCTACTAATGGCCCGCTACGGGTCCGGGTCAGGCCCTGGAACCTCGACCAGACCGACCAGTCTGACAGCCCGGTTGGTGAGTGCTTGCGACGTCTCAGCCAAATCGTTCAAGGCGATCAGCGCGGTTGTAACGTCGTCCTTAAAGCCGAAATCCCAGCTGCCGCCGGGATGGGAAGTTCAGCTGCCCTGGCCGTAGTCCTGGTGCGTTGCCTGTGCCGGGTTAGGGAGTTTGAGGCTTCAAACGAACAAGTGCGCCAAATGGCTCATCAACTCGAAAAAGTGTTTCACGGAGAGCCGTCCGGGCTGGATGACACAGTTGCTACCTACGGTGACGTTTGCCTGTTTCGTCGAAACGGCTGGGACCGGCAGACTCTTTTGGGGTTGTCTTATTGCAGCCTGACACCTCAAGCTCTGCGAGTACCCTGTAGAAAGCTTACGCTACTTGTGGGCTACAGCGGCGTGAAACGATCGACGCGCAAAATGGTTGCCAAGGTGCGGCAGCTAAGATGCGAGAACAAGGCCCGGGTGGAAAAGCTATTCGACAAAATCGAGAATTGCTTGAGCGATGGCCTGGACGCTATTTCAACCGCAAATAACCAAAAGCTTGGTGAATCGCTGTTTTGTAACCATCAGGTTCTTACAAAACTTGGGGTCTCCTGCGCCGAACTGGATCAGATGGTCGAATTGGCAATGTCGGCCGGCGCATCGGGCGCAAAATTGACCGGAGCAGGTGGAGGCGGAGGAGTTATCGCTGAGGCAAGCGGCCATGAAGAAATGGTCCTGGCGGCCTGGCGATCACATGGCTTCGAAGGTCAACGAGTCGTATTGACCGGGAACAACACGGACTAACAATGAGAACTGCTGCCGCCAGAGCCAGAGCTAATATTGCCCTGATCAAGTACTGGGGCAAGGCGGATAAGTCTCTAAACCTGCCGGCCACCGGTAGTATTTCTATGACGCTCAGCTCTCTGCAGACTACTACTCGGGTCACTTTTGATACCAAGTTTGACCGGGATGAGGTGTCATTGAACAGCAGCCAAGCGCCTGA
The DNA here is from genome assembly GCA_019307065.1 of Deltaproteobacteria bacterium. Taxonomy (GTDB): domain Bacteria; phylum Myxococcota; class B64-G9; order B64-G9; family B64-G9; genus JAFDKH01. The sequence continues at coordinate 21,073 of JAFDKH010000045.1, read as the reverse complement.
GGGTGTCCGTCAGAGGATAAGTCGTTTTTTGTCGCTCGTCAGATCTATGGCGGGTATCGATTTATTTGGACAGGTCGATTCACATAACAATTTTCCTACGGCGGCAGGCCTGGCCTCCTCAGCCTCGGGATACGCGGCATTGGCGGTATCTGCGTCTAGAGCCGCCGGCCTCGATCTGTCGCGATCTGATCTATCCCAGCTGGCTCGCCAGGGTTCAGGTTCCGCACCGCGCAGCCTGATCGGCGGATTTGTAGAACTGGGTATCTGGGATGGCCGGGGTACTCAGAGATGTTCCCTTGACCAAATCGCATCCACAAAACACTGGGATATCAGACTAGTAATCGCAGTTTGTGGTCAGCATGAAAAAAAAATCAGTTCAGGCAGCGGAATGGAAAGATCCAGGTTGACTTCTGATTTCTATGAGCAGTGGATTAAAACCCACAATCGCGATCTCGACACTGCCCGCCAGGCGGTAAAGGAAAAAGATATTTCGCGACTCGGGCCAGTGGTCGAATCATCTTGCTTCAAGATGCACGCTGTGGCGCTCAGTTCGCAACCACCTCTACTATACTGGAATCCGATCACGGTAGCGGCGATGCAAAAGGTCTGGTCGCTGAGAGAAACTGGCCTCGAGGGCTATGTAACAATCGATGCCGGCCCACAAGTCAAAGTTCTGTGTGAGGCAAAAAACTCCAAAGCTATAGCCGAACAGCTCGAGGCTATTCCTGGCGTGGAAAAAGTTTTCAACGAGCAACCCGGTTCGGGAGTGGAGTTGCTACAGTGAAACCGGGCACCCCATTTCGATTGATCGCTCCGGGAAAGTTGATCCTGATCGGCGAGTATGCCGTGCTGGACGGATCGCGCGGGGTTGTCATGGCCGTGGACAGATATGTCAGTACAACCATGTGCGAAAAGATCGATAGTAACAAGCAAGGCCTGGTATCGTTTGCCCGTCGCGTGGGAGCTCAATTCCTGGCGGCTGACGCGTCCAATCAAGGGTATCAGGCAGACTCTTCAGAATTCTTTCAGCACGGTGTAAAGCTCGGCTTGGGCAGCAGTGCGGCGGTAACTGTCGGGGCGGTCGCCTCGGTTTTTCATGAGCATGGATTTGACATCGAAAACGATACAGTCCGGCAAGATATTTGGAAGGCCGCCCACCAGGCCCATTGTGTTTTCCAGGGCGTCAGGGGAAGCGGCATCGATTTAGCTGCCTCAATTTTCGGGGATTTTATCGTTTTAGAGCGAGGTCAGGCTTCGGACATTCCTGTGTTTACCAGAATGGAAATGCCGCGCCGACTGAAGCAAATCTTCTTTTGGACCGGACGATCCGCGTCGACCCCGGAATTGCTTGGTTTAGTGAATTTATACAAAAGCCGAGATCCGCAGGGCTATTCAAAGATAACTTCTGAGATGAGTGCCCTGACCGGTCAATTCATTGATGCCTGCGGGACAGATAATAGTGAGACCCTCCTCGCAGTTGTTGAACGCTACGCCGAATTGATGAATCGACTTGGCCGCCTGAGCTCGGCCCCGATCGTTACTGAGCAAATGAGAACTATATTCAAGACCATCCAGGCGGTCGGTGGTGCAGCCAAACCCTCTGGTGCGGGCGGGGGGGACTTCATCGTAGCTTTTCTCCCGGGTGACGCCGACCTCAAGCGGCTGCTGCGCGAAACTAAGTCTGTGGACATGCTCCCGGTTCGGCTCCGTCCGGACCGCAGAGGGGTTCATGTTACGGCTGCTTGAGTTCGACCGACACATAAAAAGGAAAGAGCCAAATGAACATCAGTTTGAAAAGTTCGCGTCTGCCCGGCTGGCATCGTCATTCAGCGGCAATCCGAGGCCGAAAGGTATCAGATTGGCTGGGCGCCGGTAAGGGCACCCAGCTTGATTCGCTTTGGGCAGGCGGTCTGAGTATTCGGGCCGCAGAACGTCTGGTTGAAAACGTGGTAGGTATATTCGGCTTGCCCTTTTCCGTAGCGCCGAATTTCATCGTTAACGGCCGAGAGTTGCTGGTTCCTATGGTGATCGAAGAACCATCGGTTGTGGCTGCAGCCGCGAACGCAGCACGCATCGCGCGCTTTGGAGGCGGGTTCCAGGTTAGCGCAAGTGAGCCGGTCATGATCTGTCAGGTCCAGCTGTTCGCGAATGATCTCGAAAAGGCCAGAATTCAGGTCGAAGAAAATGAAGCCGAACTCTTATCTGTCGCGGCCGCCTCAGACAAGACATTGCTGAGATTTGGCGGGGGTCCACTCAGCCTGGAGGTCCGGACAATTACCAACGATCAGGGCCAGGCAGAATTCCTCGTGCTGCATTTGCACGTGTGTGTCGTGGACGCGATGGGGGCAAATTCGGTCAACTCAATGGGAGAAGCTCTGGTTCCGCATCTCGAAAAGATTACCGCCGGCAAGGTCGGCCTGCGGATTCTCACTAACCTGGCCGACCAAAGATTGGTTACGGCCAGGGTCAGCCTGCCAGTTTCTTCGCTGGCCATGCGAGATTATGTGGCTGAAGAAGTCAGTGCCGGCATCGTCTCGGCTTCCCGCTTTGCTGAGTTGGATCCCTACCGGGCAACAACTCACAACAAAGGCATCATGAACGGCGTCGACGCGGTACTTTTGGCTACCGGTAACGACTGGCGAGCAGTTGAGGCTGGAGCTCACGCTTTTGCCGCCCAGGCTGGCACCTACCGGCCTTTGTGTACTTGGGAGCTTGACCGGCAGGATTTGCTGCGTGGACAGCTAAGAATGCCAATGGCCGTGGGTATAGTCGGAGGGGCCACTCAGGTCCATCCCAGTGCACGCCTGGCTTTGGACATTATGGGAGTCAAAAAGGCAAACGAGCTGGCCTGCATCGCGGCTGCAGTGGGGATGGCTAACAATCTGGCCGCCCTCAGGGCTTTGGCCACGGAAGGAATACAGAAAGGTCACATGCGTTTGCATGAACGAAGTCGCGATTTGATCGCCGATTCAAAAAAAATCGACTAGAGGAAAGGATGATCTAGTGGAGCTCAACACATTCCAGCGCGGAAAAGACATTCCCCGGCTCAAAGGCAAAGGCATCAGTTTTAATGCTCCATGGATACTCGGGCATCCCGCATTCCTGCGTCGACGTTGGAGTCTGGCCGCCTCAAACAGATACTGCCTGCAGATGGCCAAATCTCACTACGAGAATTTTCCAGTCATGCTTTCCTTGTTTACTAAGGAACAGCGCCAGGCTCTGGCGGCGATCTATGCCTTTGCACGGTCTGCCGACGATTTCGCTGACGAGGCTTACTTCGAGGGCCTGCGCGAACGACTTCTGGCCGAGTGGGAAAGTCAATTATTGGACTGTCAAAAAAACGAAGCAAATCACCCAGTCTTTGTTGCTTTAGCCGAAGCCATGCAACGCTTCGATTTACCTTGTGAACTTTTCCGCGATTTACTAGACGCCTTTGGCCAAGACTGTCACAAGCACAGATACGCAGATTTCGAAGAACTACTCGACTACTGCCGGCGCTCGGCCAATCCGGTTGGGCGTCTGGTACTTAGAGTTCTCGGAATCGATCATGATGATTTTGGATACTGGTCAGATAAAATCTGTACGGCCCTTCAGCTGACCAATCACTGGCAAGACTTGTCAGTGGATCTTGAAAACGACCGGATATATCTTCCGCAAGAAGACCTTGATCGCTTTCGCATTTCCGAGTGGGCCCTATTGTCGAAAACCGTTTCCAGAAGCTTTGGAGATCTCGTTCTTTTCGAAGTCAACCGTACCCGCGAACTATTTCGAGAGGGCTGGCCATTAGTTGTACGCTCAGGCTTGCCCGGAAAGCTGTATTTCGCAAGTGTCTGGCTGGGAGGTCGGGCTGTTCTTAGAATGGTAAAACGAGAACGTCATACAATTCTTCACCGGCGACCAGCACTCAACGCCAAAACATTAACCCTGACCTTGATGGGGGCCAGCCTGGACCGGGTCCCAATTATTTCAAAATGAAACCAAAAACTGCCATTGCAGCCTGTCGACAAATTCTGAAGAGATCCGGGTCAAGTTTCGCCCTGGCCTTCAATGTGATCCCGCCTGACCAGAGAAACGCCATGACAGCCTTCTACGCCTTCTGTCGTTGCGTCGATGATGCTGTCGACGAAGCGGCCGATACAGCGGCCGCCCGACTATCACTGGAACAGTGGAAGAATAAAATCAACCTGGTCTTCGAAGGCCGCCCGCAAGATCAGATTTGCGAAGCATTATGCTGGACGGTTGAACGTTTCGGCGTCAAGCGCGAGCACCTGGATTTAATTCTCGAAGGCGTCGAACAAGACCTGCAAGTTAACAGATACGCGGGGTTCGCCGATTTATACGAATATTGTTACCGTGTGGCATCGGCCGTCGGACTGACCTGTATTACGATCCTTGGAGAGGACTCCGCTGAAGCCAGTCTCTATGCCGAGTTGACCGGGATTGCTGTTCAACTCACCAATATACTCCGTGACGTCGGCGAGGACGCCCGGCTCGGTCGAATTTACATTCCCCAGGAAGATCTCCAGACCTTCAGAGTCGCCGAAGATGACCTGGTAGCCGGGCGCATGACTAAAAATCTAAAAAAGCTGCTGCGTTTTGAGGCCAACCGTGCTCAATGTTACTACGACCTGGCTGCCGGAGCACTCGGGCGCAAAATGCGACACCGGCTGTTTTTTCCCGAAGCGCTACGCCAAACCTATCGCCGACTCCTGCACAAATTGATTGAGGAGGACTTCCCTGTTTTCAAGAGACGCATCTCTGTTGGCAAGCGGGAAAAAATATCGATCGCATTGAAGCATAGATTTCACCCGGCGACCTTCATTGGGGGGTCACGATGAAAAAAGTGCTTGTGATTGGGGGCGGCATCGCCGGAATGTCGGCATCGATCAGGCTGATTGACGCTGGGTTTCAGGTAACCCTACTCGAGCGAAGTGCGAGTCCGGGTGGAAGAATAAAGAAGCTGACCCCGCGCGGTCATGCAAAAGATATCGACAGAGGACAACACTTGATGCTGGGTTGTTACCACGAAGCACTCGCGCTGGTAAAACGTCTGGGAACCCAGAATCAACTCCAACGAGTTATGGGAACCACCCCATTTTTATCGGGCCCGGGACAGATACATCCGTATCGTCTTGGACGCCTTCCGTCCCCCCTGCATGCCTTGCCGGGATTACTGGGCCTGACCCAATTGGGATTGATGGATAGACTAGCCCTCGGTCGGGTTGTCTTAGATGCCAAGCTGCAAATTCTTCTCGATCCGGGAAAACTGGACGGGCTCAGTGCCCAACGCTGGCTGACCAGAAACGGGCAAAGCCCAAAAGCAATGCATGGCTTCTGGGAACCACTTACAGTCGCCACACTCAATTTGCCAACCAAACAAGCGTCGGCCTTGCTGCTGGCCACCGTGCTCGATAAGGGTCTCTTCGCAAGGCAACGAGACGCTGTGCCGCTACTTCCCAAAACTACGCTGCACGATCTATTCATCGCACCGTTACACAAGGCCATTGAGACGGGCGGGGGGCGAGTGGTTTGCCGCGAGACAGCTCGAGAAATAGCCGTCGGGGAGTCGTCCGGTCTTGTTGAATCAGTGACAACTCAGTCAGGGCGCATCTTCGATGCTGATTTTTTCTTGCTGGCAATACCTCCCTGGGATGTTCCTTTGTTGTTGAAGAAAAACAGTGAACTCGAATGGGTGAGCAACTGCGCCGAGAGGCTTTCCTTCTCACCGATTGTAGGAATCGAACTGTGGTATGACAGAAACTGGATGCGCTATCCATATGCCGGCCTGCTCAACAGTCCCCTGCAGTGGATCTTCAACCATAACCAAGACTCACAACTAGGCCAGAATGGCGGCAGCTATCGTGTGTCTTTAGTAATAAGTCACGCCAAGAAACAAATCAAAAGTCAGGCCGAGGAACTAGTGGCCGAGTGTGCTTCGGAAGTTGGCAGGTTTTTCCCAGAGGCTCAACAGGCCAAGCTGCTTGGAAGTCTGGTTATTAGAGCTCCCAAAGCAACATTCAGGGCGGCCCCGGGCCAGGCACTCCTGAGGCCACCCACGGAAACAAACTTGAAAAACTTATTCCTGGCCGGTGATTGGACAGACACCGGTCTGCCGAGCACTATCGAGAGTGCTGTGATTAGTGGACGAATGGCGGACGAAGCGATCAAAAGGCGACTGCCAATCGGATAGAACATGAAAGAACAGCAAACTAATATTGAGGAGATCCTGGAATCCATCCTGCGCGGGGCCGCAAAGATACTCGGATGCATTTCGGCCAATCTGGTTGTTTTCAATAAAAAAACCCAGCAGGCCAATGTCCGAGTTGGAATCATCGCGGAGAGACTCCTGGAGCTGAACGAAATTGAGGCGCTGTTCGGTAACACGCTACAGAGTATTGAATTCCCTTTTGGGGCTTTCGAAGAAGGTATCGTTTACGCATCCTGGAAAGATAATCGAATATACGAGACATCCTCACTGCAGGAATTAGTCGGAAACGCTTTTTCTGGCGAGATCATCAATCAAGTTTCTGAGATGATTGGCATCCAAAGATTTATTTGCGTACCTGTAGTCTGTGGTCGCAGAAAATTCGGAGTTATAATATTCACCAAAGAAGATCTTCGCCCGTTTGGTCTGCAGCGTCGGGAGATTCTCCTTCGCTATGCCCAACGAATAGGCGAAATCATAGAGAACGAATGGCGCGGGCGTCACTCGGCGACTGTGCCCGATGCAAGTGAAATACAACCGGATGCTACCCTAGGGTACTTTCTGTTTAACGAAAAGGGAGAAACTGTCGGTCAGTCCCGTTCTAATCCTTCAGATAAACACGAAAATGGCGAAGTTTCAGAAACGATCGACTTAGCCGAAATATCGAGGGGACTTGAGAAGAAACTTGCCAGCCATGTCAGCAAGTGGCTCAAGCGATCCAATGACCGAATACCAGGTATTGTGACGGATATTGCCTGGAAATGTGCGCCGGAGAATGAAGACCAGATCGTACGAATCAGGGCCGAGTTCTCGAAAATGCCGCTGGCTGGCAAGCCGCATGTACTCAGCGCGGTATTCGACACTGATCTGAGCCAAAAGAGGAAGATCCCGTCGGGCCAGACTCAGTTGCTTCAGTTCGCCCTGGGTGATACTGCGCCGGCAGTGCTTGTTGATCCTCAGTTCAAAATTACTTCCTACAACGAGGCAACCGAGCGTCTCTTCGGCTATAAACCTGACGAATTGCTACATAGGTCGATATCGATCCTCTTCAGAGAAGCAAAAGAGATCTATTCGATTCTGAATCACCAATTCCTTTTTCTATCAGATGGTTATTTCGAAGACACCGTAATAGTCAAACGGAAGAACAGCCAGGTTTTTCCAGGCAAGATCGAAGCCCTCCTGTTGGCGGACGAAAACAATCAAGTTATCGGCTTTCTTGTCCTGATACATGACCAATCCGGGTTTGTGAGTGCCAGCCAGGACGATGACAGCATGAATCATCTTATGCGCATGGAACGCCTGGCTACTATGGGTGAGGTCGCCGCTCAATTGGCTCACGAGATCAGAAACCCGCTTGTATCGATCGGAGCCACGCTGGAGATGTTGACCAAGGATGACCAAAGAAAAAGGGACAACTGGGAGATTCTCAAGGTTGTTGCCAAAGAAGTTACTCGGATGGACATGATTCTAAAGGACTACCTCTCATTGGCAGCCCGTCGGAATGTATCAGTCTCCGTTGTGGACCTGAGCGAAATCATCAACGATGCACTGCGATTGCTTGAAGGCACCCAGGTAACTGAGGGAAAAAAGATAACATCGACCGTGCCAACCAACCTCAATGTCTTGGCTGATTATGACGGACTGAGGCATGTCTTTCACAATCTTTTCAAAAATGCCCTCGAGGCAACCTCTCAAGGGAACAATATCGAATGCCACGGCTCGACTCTCGACGATAACCTGGTCATTCATATTGATGATTGTGGCGCCGGCCTGACCTGTCGCCCGAACGAGTGCTTCAAACCATTCTTTACGACAAAAGCCAATGGAACGGGTTTGGGCTTGGCTGTTTGTGAGAAGATCATAGAATCGCATGGCGGAACCCTATCATTGAAAAACCGGCGGGAGGGCGGCTGCCGAGCGTCTGTCGTGCTTCCTCAGGGAGCAATAAAATGATTCAGACAGAGAAACAGAAAAACTCCGGGTTGGAGATCGAGCCGGATACTTTTAATGTACTCGTCGTAGAAGATGTCAAGTTGTTTGCTCAGGCAATAAGTATGGCCTTGGAGAAAAATAGAATAAGGTGCGATCTCGCGTTCAATGCAGAAGAAGCTCTTGCCAAGTGTCGCAACAGATCTTTTCAAGCGATACTCCTTGACCACAGACTTCCGGATGACGATGGAATTCGCTTAATCCCGGTTTTACTTGGACGCCAAAATAAGTGTTCAGTCATTGTAATGACTGCCTATGAGAGTATTCCAGATGCTATTCAGGCGATTCGTCAAGGAGCCGACGACTATGTCGTCAAGGAAACAGATTTCCAGCCGATCATAGATCGCATCCAGGAGATCCGGCACCTCCATCAAATCCGAAGAATCGGCGAAGGCTGGGATGAACACCGCAAAGAGGGTCTGCAAGGCAGTTCGCCCGGAATCGTTAGAGTTCGCGAACAAATAAAGAAAGTCGCCAAGCGCGCGGATACAACCGTATTACTAACGGGTGAAACCGGAGTGGGCAAGGAAGTTGTGGCAAGATACCTGCACAAGCTCTCAGGGACAGATAATGGTAAATTCGTTTCGGTGGATTGCGTCGCATTGCCGAGCTCCTTAGTGGAAAGCTTGCTCTTTGGTCACGAGAAAGGGGCTTTTACAGGCGCCGATCGTACCAAAAACGGGATCTTTCACGAGGCCGGCAACGGGACCATCCTATTGGACGAAATCGGCGACATGGATCTGAGTCTTCAGGGCAAACTTCTTAGAGTGCTCGAAAACAGATCTTTCCAACGAGTTGGATCAGTTCGGGAATACTCTGTCGTGGCCCGTATCGTCGCGGCCACCAACCGGGATCTCGGAGAATTGGTCGAAAAAAGTAGTTTTCGTCTAGACTTGTTCCAGCGACTTTCTGTCTTCCCGATCCAGATACCACCACTTAGGGAAAGAGGAGATGATATTCTGATCCTGGCAAAACACTTTTTAGATTTCTTCAGTCAAAAAATGAAAATAAAGATCGAGCCACTATCGCCGGAGGTGCAGGAGTGTCTGCTGAGTTATAATTATCCCGGCAATGTTCGCGAACTGAAGAATATCATCGAGCGCGCTGTTATCATAACCGAGTCGGGCAAGGTAAAGCTGAAACATCTGCCGGAACGCATGCACTACATCAAGATCGGCTACAACACTTCCGTCGATCCGGTTGGATATCATTCAATTAATTTCATTCCTGGTATCGATACGATGAAGACGCTTGAAGAGAAGCTGATTCGCCGATCTTTAATTCATACCGGCGGAGCAAAAGCAGAGGCCGCCAAGCTTCTCGGGATTAGCCGCTTCCAGCTTCTGCGGCGTATGCAAAAATATCAGATGGAGCCTGAGGGCGAAGATGAGAATTGACCCTAATGCCAACCTTATAGTTCGCCGCGCGCCACTCGCTCGGCCAAGACTTTCAGCATGTCGGCAGTCATCTTGGAAAGATCGTATTTAGGGCTCCAACCCCACTCCTGGCGGGCAGCACTGTCATCGAGCTTATTGGGCCACGAGTCGGCGATCGCCTGGCGAACCGGGTCTACCTGGTATTCCATAACGAAGTCTGGAATGTGCTTTCCTATCTCTTGGCTAAGTTCTTGCGGAGTAAAACTCATGGCAGTCAGATTGAAGGCATTCCGATGAACAAGCTTTTTCGAATCGGCTTCCATGATCTCAATTGCAGCCCTGATAGCGTCGGGCATGTACATCATGTCCAGACGGGTGTCTGGTTCCAGATAGCAGGTATAACGCTTTTTCTTGATGGCCTGGTAAAAAATCTCTACGGCATAGTCGGTTGTGCCACCCCCGGGCAAGGTGACGTTGGATATGATCCCGGGATAGCGCAGCCCGCGCGTATCTACACTGAAGCGTGTGAAATAGTAGTCACACAGTAGTTCACCGGCGACCTTGCTGATGCCGTAGACAGTTGTCGGTCGCTGAATGGTTTCTTGAGGCGTATTGTCAGGCGGCGTACCTGGCCCAAATGCGCCGATCGAGCTGGGGACGAAAACAGCACAGTTGTATACCCGGGCGACCTCCAGCACGTTGAGCAACCCGTTTATGTTCACGTCCCAGGCAAGTAGCGGACGGGCTTCGGCCACGGCCGACAACAAAGCCGCCAGGTGGTAAATGGTATCAATCCGATATTGGCTTACGGCCTGCTTGATCTGGGCCGGGCTGAGGCAATCGACACTCTCAAACGGACCTGTCTCGACCATATTGGCTGGACACTCATCGCGCTTGTCGGTAGCAAAAACGTTTTCGCCACCATAGCGATGGCGCAACTGAGCGGTCAGCTCCGAGCCTATTTGTCCCAGAGCTCCGGTGACCAGGATCCTCTCCATTTACGCAGCTAACCTTTCCTGGTCCGTTCGTCGAATACTTATTATTTCTGATACTTGAAGGACACCTTAACCCGCGCCCGATAGGTTGCGACTTTGCCGTTTTCCATCTTGAGATCCAGTTTGGATACTTCGGCAATACGAATATCTTTCAGGCTTGAAGCAGCAAGCTCCACAGCATTCTTGGCTGCATCGTCCCAGGAATTGGGGCTCGAGCCGACCAGCTCGATAATCTTATAGACGCTGTCTGACATGAATCCTCCCTTGTTGATTTGTTAGAGGCAGGCAGGATCTCACTCATCGCCTGGGTTGTCAACCAGCTCGAAATGTGGAACAGCCGTTCCGAAAAGTTCTTGGTGCAATGCGTCAAACTTGTCGATCAGTTCAGCATCGCTAGTTGTCCCTAGCGCAGAAGCCTGCGCCAAAATATCCAAAACTTGCAGCCGCAGCGGTTGCTCCATATCAACATCGAACAGCTTTGCCAGTAAAAACACCCTGGCATAACCATGGGCTCCATGACGACTTTCAGAATCATGCAATGCAGCGATCATCAGCGCAATTCTCAAGCGGGCATAAACAGGACTGAAGCTCAACTCCCCCAGATAAGCTCCGATTTCTGCAGTCACACCCCTGACCGCGTCTTCAGAATAGCCGCTCATCCAGGCCCACACAGCCGTCGGCGGTTCAGGGTTGAGACCCAACCATTTGTGATGAAGTTCATGACGGGTCAGTCCTTCAATCACTAAAATCCCCAGCGGACCATCAACACCCTCTTGGAGTTCTTCGAGCGAGCCGGAGACGGCCAAGACGCTTTTCCGAATGGCGTCACCAACTGCATCATTCCAGTCGACTGCCGGGGCCATCCGCCGATAGATAAACTCATCAACCCGATCGACAAGGATAGAGACGAAAGCCTCCTCGGCGACTGTTGCCCCGACGTACTGTTCGATAATATTTAAAGGATCGGCACGAACCAGATGTAAAACCGGAATCCGTTGCTGACGGTTCTTTTCTTCGTAGACTCGGCATTCAATGATCCGATAGGTCAACAGATAGAACAGATCACCTGCGCCCGGCTCAAGATAGGAGCGCACTCGACTGCGTACAAAGTAAGGAATATGGTTTTTGTGTAAGGTAAAATTCAACCGGTCTCGAGCCCGCCAGATGCTATGCAAGCGCCGACGACCATAAGCCCCGAGATCGAGTAAATCGAGTACGCCGGCTTCTATCCCGGGGTTTTCTTTTTCTGCTTCAGCCAGGGCCTGACGCAGAGTGGTCAGTGAAGGCGGCTGATGTCCCTGCCGGTCTTGCCTTGACAGCTCGATGATCACATCAGGAATCCCGGTCGTGAATATCTCAGCCAGCTCAGGACTTTGCTGTTCGAGAACACACACCCGACCCGGATCGGCCCGCCAGGCGGCCAGCCAGGTCAGTCCCCCGCACAAGAACAACACTGTAGCCAGCGTGCCATACAACCAGCCGACCCGAATCCAGGCCGGCCATTTGTCAACAAGTTCCTCGTCCGACGTTTTTTCTTCCTGCCAGCGCTTTATCAGAAACTGCATGACCCGTGACAGATCGTTTTGGCCCGCCCCGGGAACCTGGGCGGCCGCGGCCTTCCAGAGGGCCAAGCGCCTGAAAACAAATGGGCGGATGATGAAAGGCAGCTTTCTGATTCGGCTGGTCAGCGAGTCTTGTGTTTCTGTCTCCAACAGCAAACTCGCCAGCCGGCGGTCAATCCGGGTGAAACGGCCAAATGTCCAGGGGACTTCGTACCAGCTTCCCCTAAACAGTGTGGCTAGTGCCAAAGTTGCTCCGACAGTTGTGGCCAGGATCAAAGCGGCAGCTCGTACATGCAACAAAGTATACGAAATCAAAATGGCAAAGTTTCGCAAGCCAACCAGTAAGGTCAGGACCGGTACAAAGGCCAGGATCAGGGCAACCAGCATGCCACCATGCTCGGGTGCCTTGCGCCACAGGCGAATCAGACAGGCAACCGCAAATAATAACGGCCCCAGCGACAGAACATGCCCAGCCATCAGGGCCAATCCTGTCGGCTGATCGAGGTGCTGGCCCAGCTCGACTATGCCGCTTATCAAATCCTGGATGGGGATATTGCCGCGATAGGGAAGCAAGTAAAATAGAATCACTAAGACTACGCCGCTGGCGGTCAGTATCCGGGCAAGTCCCCAGGGGTCCGTCAGACTTCCAGATTCACTCGGTCCAATCCGAAAACCTTTGGCGCCCAGGCGAATCCCGGTTGCTAAGAGCGTGATTCCCATTAGCAAAAGCCAGAACGCGCGCGAGAACAGCGACGGCAATCCATCAGTTATATGCGCAAAGACCGCTAACGAATGCGGCCCCAGCGCTGACCACCAATAAACCAGCCAACTCCAAGCCAAGCAACCAAGCAGGATCGCCGAGATCGTCAACTTGTGGAGTTTACGCCTGGCCAGAAAGAAAAACAGCAGACTGGCTAGGACTGGTGTACAAAGTGCCAGGCGATCGGCCCAGTTGCCGTCCAGCAAACCGGCCCACGGCCAAACCGGGTCGCTGCCGTAGAAGTCGAACGGCAGCAGCGAGGCGGCCAGCAAAACCCAGGCAAACACCCTCAGGTACGTCTCAATGGCTTCTTGCTCTCGATCCAACAAATACCTCCGCTATGCTTGCAGATTGTAGGCTCCCAACCATCAACACGCAAATCCACGGCCAGCCGGAGCCCGGCCCGCAACCTGACGGTCGGAGCACACATCTGTTTTATCGGGCCGCAAAATGCTGTAAAGTGTAATTGTAAGGACGGTGTCAGCTCTTGGCCAAGAAGCAAAAAACAAGAAGACAGACGGATCGCCTGGCAAAAGTCAAGCAGATTGCCCGCCGCCGATCACTGAGTTGGGCAACACCGCGTCTGTTACAGCTTGGCGTAGAGCTACGCCAGGCTAGAGCACTCGAACCTACCTTACATGCAGTCACCAAAGTATCGGTCGGGTTAACTCGTTCGCTCCAGGGCACTTTGCGGCTTTTAGATGAGAGCGGTAAGCGACTTCTGACCAGTGCGCGCACCGGCCCTTCGGTCCACCGTCGGGGTACTCCGGCCTTTGCCTGGGGTGAAGGTTTCCTTGGCTGGGTAGTCGTCCATCGCAAGCCGACCTTTACGAATCATCCGGCAACCGATCCGCGCTTCGTTTCCCGCCCGGGGCAAATCTGGACACCCGGCGCGCTGATGGCTGTTCCGCTACTTGCCAATCAGGCATGCATCGGTGTGCTGTCTGTCTCGCGAAAACTGCATTCAACTTACGGCAAACTTGACCTAGATTTACTCAGACTGGTTGCTCAACTGTCAGAACCCTACCTCGAGATTGCCCGCCTGAAACGCCTCAACGAAAGCGATTCCCTGACCTTACTGCACAACCGCCGTCACCTGGACGAACGACTCCCGCTGGAGATCCAACGAGCCCAACGCTTTGGAAAACCGCTGGCGCTGGCCATGATAGACATCGATCATTTCAAGCAAGTCAACGATACTCATGGACACGAGATCGGTGACGAGTCCCTGACTGAATTCGCCAATCGTTTAAGCACGGTTAGCAGATCTTCGGACGTGATTGTTCGCTGGGGAGGCGAAGAATTCGTGGCCATTTTCCCGGAAACCAATGTCCGCCAAGGCAAGCGAATTGCCGAACGCATGCGCCGTTCTGTCTGCGACCGGCCGTTTGCAACATCGGCCGGGAAAATCTACCTGACTGCCAGCATTGGCCTGGTGAGCCTTACCAACAAAGACGATACTCAGTCTCTGACTCGCAGAGTCGACCAGGCACTCTATGCCGCCAAGCGTCAAGGACGTAACCGCGTGGTTTCTTTAGGGAGTCGGCAATCGAAGAAATAGTGTCTGGCTTGTCTGTAGCGGGTTGCGAGTTTGAAACTTTACCCATGGTATGGTAAACAAATTCAAAGTGATAAAAGGATCGAGGCAAAGTGGAATACAGCTTCCACGAAGAATCTCAAAGAGTACTTGTTGCGGACGACGAAAAAGTCATACGCGAAATCCTCAGTGATTTTCTTACCATGGAGGGGTTTGTCGTCCGAACGGTCGAGGACGGTTTCGAAGCTCTGCAAGAACTCGAAGAACACTCCTATAATCTGGTAATCACCGATCTAAAGATGCCGCGCATGGGCGGAATCGAATTACTCGAAGAGATAAACAACCGGGGAATCAATGTCTTGACGGTCTTCATGACCGGCTTCGGAACAGTCGAAACCGCTATCGAGGCGATGAAAAAGGGCGCCTACGACTATATTCTCAAGCCGTTCAAGGTTGAAGAGGTCATCCACATCGTTCAGCGTGGGCTCGAAAAACAGCAGCTGCAACAGGAGAATATTCAGCTACGTGAAGCCCTGTCGATTTACACAATGTCCGAAGTGCTGACCAAGACGCTCTTGCTGGATCACGTCCTGGAGATCATTGTCAGTACAACCTTGAAAGAATCCCGAGCGGACGTCGCGGCTTTACTGCTGATGGAGGACAAAGACTCTGGGTTTGAAGTCAAGCTCAGGCGCAGCAATGCCGAAGAAGAAGAAGACCAAGAAACCGAAGATTTAAACCTGGTGGAAATCCTTGAACATTACCGGGAAGACCGGCCGGTCCTCTACCACGGGGCCCGGGCCAATCGATTTTTTAATCGTCTACCCGGTGGACAACAACTAGTTTCCTTCATCAGCGTGCCTTTGAAGATCAGGCTCAAAATCGTCGGCATGCTGAACATTTACTCCTACTCGAGAGGTAAAAAATTCTCGGAAGGTCAGCGCAAGATGTTGAGCATCCTGGCCGATCGAGCCTCCTCGGCAATAGACAACGCCCGCCTATATCAGAACCTGCAAGAAACCTTCCAGCAGACGATTCAAGGGTTCGCCCGGGCAATGGAAGCCAACGACCTTTACACACACGGTCACTCCGACCGGGTTATGCAATATTCGCGGTTGATCGCCCATGGGCTGCACTTCGATCCCGAGCACGTTCAGCGTCTTTGCACAGCGGCCCTGATGCACGATATCGGCAAGATCGGGATTCCATTAGATGCGTTAAAAAAACCCCAAAAACTGACCAAGGAAGAATACGAGCTATTCAAGGAGCATCCCGACAAAGGCCGGCGAATTTTAGAACCTATTGAGTTTCTCAAAGACATTGTGCCGGCCGTCTATCATCACCATGAGCAGTATGACGGCACAGGCTACCCCCTGGGGCTCAGGGAAGAGGAGATTCCGGTTGAGGCCCGCATTCTGGCTGTGGCCGACACTTACGACGCCATGACCAGCGATCGTGCCTATCGCGCCGCTTTATCGCATGAAATAGCCGTGGCCGAACTCAAACGTTGCGCCGGGACCCAATTCGATCCGCGTATCGTCGCCGTTTTCATCATTGAAATGGAAAAGGCACGCGACAATGAATCCGACAAATCCATCCCGCATCTAGAATCAGGCAACCGAACAGAGGCAGAAGAAGAAACCTAAGGAACTCAAGGACGTCAACTGAAATCCTCTGGTAATAGAACTCATCTTTTTGATATGCGCGATTTTTCTGCTATTCTTTGATTATTATGGAAGATCTTCCCAGAACCCTCGGACGCTACCAGCTGATTGAACTGCTGGCCACCGGCGGCATGGCCCATATTTACAGGGCCCGTCTGGCATCTTCTCAAGGCACAGAAAAAGAGTTAGTAATCAAGCAGGTCTTACCCCATTTGGTTCAAAATCGTGACTTCATCGACATGTTCATCGATGAGGCCCGCATCACCATGCCGCTCAACCATGGAAACATTGTCCAGGTGTTCGAGTTCGGCCAGGAAGGTCAAGACTATTTCCTGGCCATGGAATACGTTCGCGGCCGCAACTTAGAAACCGTGCTCGAACGCATCAAGCAAAGAGGCACTCACGTTCCAATTGAAGTCGCCCTGTTCATCGCATCCGAAGTCGCCAAGGGGCTCGATTACGCCCACCGCTTCCGGGATCCTCACGATCGACCAGCCGGCATCATCCACCGCGACGTCAGCCCGCAAAACATTTTGGTCGGGTTCCAGGGTGAGGTTAAGCTGACTGACTTCGGAATTGCCAAAGCCCGAAGCCGAATTCGAAGCACGGCCCAGGGAATTATTCGCGGTAAGGCCTGTTACTTGTCTCCCGAGCAAGCCGAATGCAAAGATCTTGACGGACGTTCGGATCAGTTCAGTCTCGGGGCGGTCCTTTATGAAGCCCTGACTTCGGTGCGGCCTTTCGAGGGCGATAGCGAAGTAGCCACCCTGCAAAACGTTCGCCAGGCGGCCCCCCAGGCCCCATCCCGGCTACGGTCCGACATTCCTTCGGAAATGGATGGAGCCGTCCTCAAGGCCTTGAATCGCGAGCCGGAACGCCGCTTCGAATCCTGTGCGGTCTTCGGGTCGATTCTCCAGCGCGGTCTGCAAAATCTGGACCAGCAGTTCACTTCAGCCACTTTAGCCGACTGGATGCGCCAGTACTTCTCCGATGACATCACTCGTGAAATCACCGCCCGCACCACTAAAGAAAGAATGCTGCAGCGCCTGGCCCAGGAAAATGGCCCCGCGCTGAATACGAATGCTACTACGGGCGAAATCCTGCAGATGGGCACCGTCTCCATTCAGGGCGAGACCAAGGCCCCCAGCCGGTCGCGCAAATGGATTTTCGCCGTTGTGGCGCTTGTGGTTTTCACAATCGGAGTCGGTCTGTGGGCCTGGTGGCCCCAGATTAGTAAAATACTGGGAGACGGCAACTCGAGCGATGCTGGACTAATTGATCGAGTTGATGCATCTGCAGCAACACCTGACGCTTTGGCGGGACCGCCAACCAGTGACGGAGGCATCCAGCCCGCGGACTTCGGCCCGGCCGAGGCTGCGACTGACAACCCGGCTGATAAAATCAGAAAACCTCCGGCCAGATATGGCTATCTGAACATCAACTCCCGGCCCTGGGCACACGTCTGGATTGACGGCAAGCGCCAATCCAAGGAAACCCCGATATTCCGGGTTCGTTTGCGGGCCGGCAAACATCGGTTGCGTTTTTTCAACCCAGAACTTAAGATTGAAAAGATAAGGAATGTTTGGGTAAAACCCGGTCGAACGAAGACCATCACGGTTGAACTGACAGCGCCTTGAACGTTCTTCATCAGGTGGGAGCAAGCCCATGCGCGTAACGTACTGGATATTGGTTGGCCTAATTAGTAGTGTCTTGTTCATCGGTTGCTCCTCGGATGCCGGTCCGGGCGACTCTGGTATCGGCGATGGAGAAGATGCCGGTGACGTGGATCCTTGCCAGGCAGCCGTGCCTCAGTGGCTGCAAACCTGGCAGATTACTATCGACGAGTCCGGGCTGGAGGGGTTGACTCCCGATATTAATGTAATGGATGTCTGGGGCACCGCTCCCGACGATATCTATGCAGTTGGTTTCAAAGGCAATATCCTCCATTACGACGGTAACAGCTGGACCAAAATGGAATCCGGCACCGAAGCAAACCTCGAAGGTATTTGGGGCTATGTTCTCAAAGACGATGCGGGCCTGGTTACCCGGACCGACATATTTGCAGTCGGCAGTCAGGGGACCATCCTGCGCTATGACGGCGTATCTTGGCAACCCCAGCGAGTCATCAATGATCCCGACCCGGCCAATCCCGACCCTCAAATAGTTACCGGGAATTTCCACGATATCTGGGGTACGGAGGCCCCCGGTCCCAATCCCGATCAGCACCCGACAGTCATCGCGGTTGGCTATGGCGGCTCAGCCGGGCTGATTGTGCGCTGGGAATCTCTCGAGCTGGAATTCAGAGAGATGCGCCAGCGGGTCGATTTCGACTATCCCTGCGACGCGGGCACCTGCACCCGGATCAGTTACCAGGCCTGGACACCGGAGAAACTGGGCGGCGTTTTCGGAACCGCAGCTGATTTTTTTATTGCCGTCGGCAATAACGGCACGATCCTCGAATACGACGGTACCGCCTGGGCGCGTACGGTGATTGCCGGTTTCACTACCCACTTGAAGGGAGTCTGGGGCCGCGGCGCCTGGGAGATCTTCGGCGTCGGGCTGGACGGCACAATCCTGCGACGTAACAACGCGGGCGTCTGGGAAGATCTGAAGCAACTAGCTCAAGATCAGGGCGGTTTTATCAGTGTAACTCCCATTTTCTTGAGATCCAATTGGGGTTTCTACCAGGCCAAGTGCGGACCGACTCCCGATGGAGGCACCGAGCCCGAAGACACCTCCTGGGCATTTTTCATCGGCTGGGATAACAAACTCTTCGTTTTCCACGACATGCTGATCTGCCCGATGGGCGAGCTGGACGTCAGTCGCTTCGAAGGCATCTGGGACAGCCACCCGCGTGATGAAACCGAGCGCACCCTCGAAGACGGCGGTATCGTCTGCGATCCGGTCGAAATAATTATTTCCGGAGTGAACGGCTCGATTCTGCGCTTGATCAACGAAGAGGGTCAGTAGTCAGTCACTAATCCACGGATTGAAGATCTCGTAGTGTGGGCATGGCTCTTTATGCCGAGGCCCTCCATGCACAGGACTGCTTGAACCTTGATTCTCGCGGCGCGAGAATCGCGAGAATCTGAGTTGGGCAACTTGAGTGATTGGGGTATCAACTTGTATTAACACGCCTTTAGTCGATTTGACTGTCCGCTTAACTTTCTGGAGTTTTGCCGCGAAATGCCCGCGAGAATCTAAAGATCTGACGGTGACCAGGTTGAATAAGAACGAATATGAATCAGAATGGACAAAGACAAAGGGGACGTTCTTTCACTATTTGCATTGACACGTGAATGAAAACAGTGAAAGAACGTCCCCCTGATTCTCCCTGATTCTCCGGCTCGATTCTGCGCTTGTTCAATGAAATGGGTCAGTAGTCGATAAACCTACCTAGGATTGAAGATCTCGTAGTCTTGGGCTGCCCAGTCTAGAATTCCATCGCTCAATAGGCTCACCCCGCCAATCAAGACGACCATGCCGTTTGGCAGCAAAGTAGCCGTGTGCCCGGCCCGGCGAGAAACCATTGGTATCTCAAGCCGGCCATTTGGGTATGTGAGTAACAGAGCCTTCGGGTTGGCCTGCAACTCCAAACCGGTTTTGGTGAAACCGCCAGCGAACATCTATGATTTCACAGGTCGAAACAATTGAGGTGTCGTCACTGTGCCCGCCGCAGACCAGTATTTGCGGGCCATCTGTATCTTTCAACAAGACTGCAGTATGATCGGCCCGGGCGTGCCCCAAGTTGAACGAGCTGACCTCAGGCGTATTGCCGTTAAAAACAATTTTATCTATTGTACTGCTGGCCTGGCGCAAACCTGGTTCACCCCATTGCTCCCAGCCGCCGATTATCAAGAGGCCCCCGGGATAGGTAACCTCGACAGAGCCCAAGCGGGCCTGGCTCAATAGACTGGGCCACTCGTATTCAAATCGACCCTGAGTGTACAACTCAACGCTTTGTGAAAGATCAAATGAGATGTTTTCTATCCCGCCGGCAATCAAGACCCCCTGGTCGCTAGAAACCACACTGCAATGCCACGAACGTGGTTTAATCAGATTTTCGGCCGGGATGAAGGTCTTCGATGAGATCTCATATACCTCGGCACTGAAGCTTGCGTCAGCCGGTTCTCCACCGACAAAGAGGACATACTCCCCGCTGGGCAGCAGGTCGGCCGTGTGAAATGCACGGTCGGCACGCATGCACAAGAGGCCGGTTTGACAGTCGCACGAATCAACCTCGTTGAAAAATCCGCCACTATAACCATCGAAACGTGCGATTGACTGCAATGCCTCACCTTCAACTCGACCAATGAAATCGACGCCATCGAAAGAGAACCGGCCACCGGCGACCAAGACTTCACCGTTGGGCAACAAGGTGGAAGTGTGAAATGCGCGTTTTGGATTTGGATCCATTGTAAGCTTGTAGGTATCTTTCCATTCATCGTCTGTACCAAATGCAGATAAGGTCAGAAAAGTTTCCACATTACTCATAAATACATAGATCTTGATTGTCCCTGCTACAGTCTCGAAGGGGGCAGAAATCCCTCTGGAGTGGACTGTACCGTCACGTTTAATGCCTTCAACGGTCACCACCCGGTTCTTGCCTAAAGGAACGCCCGACAGCCCGCCACGAGCGGAAGTATTGTCGAACTCTTCAACAATGGTTTCCATGTCGTCCCCGGTGATGGTGATCCGCAAGGATTTAACCAGAATGCCGTGAAGGGGATCCTTATCTGCGTCGTTTGAATAAACCAGCTTGATGTCGACCGTGCCGACATCGAATTCGCAGGCCGAGCAGGTCAGGGCCAGGATACCAACCAACCCGAGCATGGCTCTGAATTTCGATCTAGTAGACATTCACGTCCACCACGTCCCGGCGAAAAACAGTCAAGGGCAGAGCGACCGCCGTGCCGATTACCGCGGCCGCCACCGGCCAGATCCACCAGTGCCGGATATACCAGGGAGCCAGATTTTCATCGGCC
>JAFDKH010000198.1 GCA_019307065.1 Deltaproteobacteria bacterium | reverse complement strand
TCCACTCAATAGCCCGATCTGTGCAACAATCACAACAACAAGCCATATATCAGGCCGCTTCATTAGAAATCCTCTCGATAGTGTCAAGATAGACTAACAGCCCTACTGTCTCTTTCGCAAATGCCCATAAAACATGAGATCGTTTTGGCTTTGCGCGTCGATGCTATCCACTGTAAACTAGCCAAGTTACCCTGGAGGCGTTTGCATTCGAATGAAGTTCTTGGTTTTTAAAACAGCGGCTATTGCAATATTGTTGCTGGCCGGCTGCGCGGACAATGTGACCGAGAACATCAAGGCTGACAGGCACTACACTTTCCGGGCCGTCGGCGGCGCCTCGATGGGCGCCATGACCGCAGCCCAGATGGGTTTACGCTACCACGAACTGTTCGACATCCTGGCTCCCTCCGGCGGGGGGCTCGATTTGGGCATGCTGATTCACTGGTTCAAAGACGGCATGTTGGGCGGCTTCTGCGTGCCGCCCAGGCCGGGAGAAATGTGCCCCGATCCCGATCAGAACCAGGACTACGAGCATATGAACTGTGGAGGTCCCGCGGCCGGAGGATTCGATCGGGAGGGCATGATCAAAACGGCCCAGGATATGTTCATCGCCTACGGCAACATGACTTCATTCAATCCGGAGCATCACTACTTGCCGGCCGGGCTGACTGCCAGCTACTTTGACCAGTCCCCGGAGGAGATGTGTGCTAATCCGGTCAGCCTGACGGGCTATTACGACTGGCGCTTCAATCCCAAAGGGATCAAGCCGGTCATCACTTTCTGCGAGGCCGATGGCCCCGAGGAAGGCATATTCGATCCGAGCATGGTTCCCACCCAACCGGTCGAGTTCACCTATGCAGTCGACCTAAACGACAACAAGAAGCGCGATCCGGGCGAACCGGTCATCTTCCAGCTGGGAGAGCGCTATGACGATGTGGGAGAAGACGGCCTGGCCTCGGCCGATGAGACCGGATTTGACCCCCAAAACAACCCCGATCCGGCTGCTGACGACTACCATCCTTTGAACAATCCGTTGGGTACCGAAAAGAACCACCTTTACGACGAAGGCGAACCCTATCTCGACTGGGGCCTTGACGGAGTTGCCTTCACATCCTCCTCGCCCTACGACTGGGGTGAGGGCAACGGTCACTATGATTACAGCCCCCACGTTCTGCGGACAGCAGCAATGTACGATCCTTCCCACCTGATCCAGAACTTGAGCAGCGCAGACCTTGATCGCCTGGATTTCTATATCGATGTAGGTATCCGCGATCACCTTGGCTTCAGGGATTCCTGCGAGGCCTTCGCCGGCAAACTGGGAGCCCGCGGGCGGGAAATCGATCTGCGTTACCGCTACGAATCAGTGTTAAAGGATGATTACACAGGCCCGTACGATATCCACTTCATCGACTGGGACAACATCGGGCGCGACCTGATGATCATTTACGGCGATCCGGATGCCAGCCCGGAGGAAATCAAAGCCGGGGACGGTGGCCATGTCGGTAGCGGTTCGCAGCTCTTCTACCGCATGTTCACCATGATGAGCTTCGTCTCCGAGCACTGGCCCGACGGTGCTTTCAAACCCATGAATCCAAGCGACCCGACCGAGATACTGGATCTCACCTATTACAGCGAGATCCTGGGTATGGATCGCCAGTATTTTATTCTCTTACCCCCCGGGTACGATGAGCATCCCAATAAGACCTACCCGGTCTTTTACTTATTTCACGGAAGCGGTATGGACGCCCAGATTCTGACCGCCACTTCGCT
This sequence comes from Deltaproteobacteria bacterium, assembly GCA_019307065.1. Classification (GTDB taxonomy): domain Bacteria; phylum Myxococcota; class B64-G9; order B64-G9; family B64-G9; genus JAFDKH01. The sequence continues at coordinate 8,580 of JAFDKH010000198.1, read as the reverse complement.
GCTGGTCGATCCCTGGATGAACGAGGGCGCCATCCAGAAGTTCATTATGGTGTTTCCTGACGGAGTCTGCCAAGACGATTGCAATTCGGGCAATTTCTTCGCCAACCAGATGGGACGTCACCTGCCGGGACGTCGCTATGAGGACTCTATAATCGAGGAGCTGATTCCACTGATTGACGAAAACTTCCGCACCAAGAAACCACAGGATTTTCCCAGACCTTAGTCATCACGCAACCTAACCAGTCAGGGCCGTCTGTTCGTCCGAACCGTGAATAGCCTCGTCGACTAATCGAATCAACATCTTTGGTTCTATCGGCTTCTCATGCACTTGGCATTTAAATTCGTTCATAAACTCATGGCCGCGTGCAGTGAACACTCCGCCGGTCATGAACACAAACCGCTCGGCTAATTCGGGATATTCGGCAACCACTTTCTCATAGACTTCCATGCCGGAGATTTCCGGCATCATCAGATCACAGAACACAATGTCAAACTTTTGATCGGCTGCGAGTATTTCCAGCGCGTGAATGCCACCCAGAGCCGGTACCACAGTATGTTTCCTGAGAACCCGGCGGAGAGAGCTGATAATGGCCCTTTCATCGTCGATTACCAAAACCCGCCCCTTCCGATCGCATGTCTGTTCATTTTCGGTTGCTGAAGTAGTTATCTCGTGAACTGACATGTCTGACCCCGCCTTCAATAAACGCTAATCCGTTTTCTTCCTTGGGTATCGACTTGTTATGGATTAGAGCAAGATACGTGCCACGACTAAGCTGCAATAGCACTGACAAATTGCAGCTCATATCCCGTTCTGGCCTGGATTTGAAGCTGTGGTACCCACTCTCACCAGCGGCTTGGATAGGTTTTGGTGGGTTCTGGGCGACCCGGGGGTCAGAATGGCTGACTCATAGGGTCTTTATGGGGCAGGTCTAACCTTGTGATCGGTTTCCATCTGCTCAGAGAGGAGGACCTCGCCGACAACCTTGAGGGTCTTGTCCTCGAACTCGCCTTCCTTCATGAATTTCGGGATCTGGAACTTGAACTGTTCGCCCTCGAGCGAGCACTTGACCTCTTGAGTTTTGAACTCGGTCTGCCGGCCGACTTTGCTCTTGTGGTAAGTGCACTTCTTGCCGTCGTAGGTCACGAAGCCGAATTGGACGCAGACGATGTAGCCGCTGCCCAGTTTGGTTCCGGCCCCGCCCAGCCCGAACCAGGCGTCCTTACCGCTCTGAACGAGCTGGAACTGGGCTTTGGGCTGGCCGCCGACGGTGAATTCGACTTCGCAGGGGCTCTTGACTTTGATTGCGCCCTTGACGGTTTCGCCCTTCTCGGCCGTGATGGTAACCTCGGAACCCTTGACCTCAAAGATCATGTCCTCCATCAGCTTGCGCATCCCTTCGATCTTCACCAGCGACTGGGCATTGAGCTTCATGATCGACTTGCCCTGGAGAATCTTGAGCTTACTAGACAGGTCGTACTCGCCCCAGACGGGGTGGCCCTTTGATTCGACTGCAGCCGGGTTGTCGCTGTCGCCGCCGCCTTTCTTGTCACAACCACCGGCAACAATCAGTAAACCTAGAATGACTACGATAGGAAACAATCGATTACGAATCTGCATGCCAACACCTCCTGCTTTGCAGCCTACTTTGATTTCTGGGAGTTGGTCAATCCTGTTCTGAAAAATTATGGGGACAGGCGAGGAATTTGTGAAACATGTGTGACACAGCGACGCAGTTTCGTGAAATCAAGGGATTACGCTAATTTGCTCACAGGTCAGAGTACTTCTGTACATTGACGCCTTGATGGTGCATACTGTGCCCGCTTGTTTCCAGTCGAACTGGGAGAAGCCGCCAGGGCCAAGTCGGATTCTTCGAGGCATCGGGAGTGGTTCTGAGTCAAAACGCCTCGGGTAAGGACCGGTCGCAACAAAGATTGGTAGCTTACCTGGATCGTCGCTAATCACCTTAGTAGAGTTCCATGCCGCTCTCTTCAAGAGGTGTATCGGCCGGGCCAATCTCATGAGGAAGGTGGTGTTCACATGGCAAAATCTAGCAGGCAGACATTCAAGAAGCGTCAGAGAGAATTGGCCAAGAAGCAAAAAAGTGAGGACAAGGCCAAACGCCTCGCCGCTCGTAGAGGTGACGGTGTTTCCGACGACCAAGAGGAAGCGGTTGTGCCGGAATCCGCCAAGTCTGATGATGGCAAACCGACCCTCAAGATTGTTCCCGTCGGTGGATCTTCACCCAAATCCGGTAAGCCATGACTCTTTGCAACTGGCCCAGGACCGGGATGACACAGGCGAGAGCCAAGACGGAACCTCTTTCTTTCACCGCTTCCATCGACGATTGCATCGTCGAATGGTTCCTGAAAGACAAGAATGAGATTATCAAGAAACTCAAAAGCATGGGTTTCAGAAGGAGCGCCGTTATTGATCGCGCCCGAGAATTGGGATTGTCCGAACAGTTTCTGAAGTGGTGCGCGCTTGGCAATCCAAAGGTGGCGATGAGAGCTTGTTTGGGATGCGCCGAACGCTTTTTATCGGTTGGTGTTCAAAACAGGCTATGTCCCCGCTGCAAGAACCGAAGTTAGCGACGGGCCCACTCTAATCTGTACCTGTCAGCATAGCCAGGGGCTGATATTTGCCAGTCAGGAGATCCAATGGCTGCCAAGAAATCGCGTGAGTATATATGCAGCCTTGTCAATGAGACGGTAAAGATTACTTTGCGCAAAAAAAGCACGGCTGGACTGAGAGGCACAGAAGAATTCTTTGTACAGTGCGACCAGGACGAGTGCCAATACGTTGACGAAAACAAACCACCTTGCCCTTTGGACAAATCCCTGTTTGAAGCAGAAATCGAAGAAATGCAAGAGACGGCTCGCCGGCGCCGGGAGGAATCCAGGTACTAGCATGCCCAAATGTCCAATATTGTGTGGTGAGTGCTGTGACCAATGGGCAAGCGTCGAAGTCTTGTGGCGCAAAAACCGTCGTAACTATTGTCGGGACGATCTGTGCCCTCATTTGGGGCCGAGCGGTTGCCAGTTGCCACGCCGCCGCCGACCCAAGCTGTGCCAGAATTATCTGTGCGCCCGGGGCCAACACATGCTGAAATCCATTGCAGAACACCAGACCCAACAGCTGCAGCACAAGTAACATGGGTAAAAGGCCCAGCCAGCCCGGTTGGCGGTTTCCCTTGCCAATCTGTTAAGTAGCCAATAGTTTCAAGAGGGGTGTCCAGTGACAAAGAAGCTCTTGATCATCTTGTCGCTGTTTTTTCCGGCCTGCACGGAAGAAAAAAAACCTGCGACTCCCTTTTGCCCGCCGGGTGAGGATCTGACCATTTACGTGGATCCGATGATTGGCACCAGCGGCCCCGGTAACGTTGTTGTTGGCCCCAGCCTTCCCCACGGCATGGTCAAGCTGAGCCCGGATAGCGTGGTCGACCCCGGCGACGTAGACGCCTACGAGTACGACAGCGACCGGATCGAGGGTTTCTCCCATACCCATCTGCAGGGCCCCGGCGGGGACCACAATGGCTACAGCCATATCCTGCTCATGCCTGTCACCGGAGAGCTCTTGACCGAGGAGGCGGACTACGCCTCGACCTTCTCACACGACGACGAACAAGCCGCGGTGGGTTACTACTCGGTTTTACTGGCCGACTACGGCGTACAAGCGGAGTTGACCGCCACCGCCCACGCGGGCTACCACCGCTATAGCTACCCTGCTTCGGACCAGGCTCGCATTTTGATCGATGTGGGTCACTCCCGGGGAGGCTCAAAAGGTGGCCAGGTCGAGATCGTCGGCGACACCATCGTTCAGGGGTTCGGACATTACAACGTCTTTCCGTATTTCGATCTGGCCCTGAGTACGGACGACCACAAGACCGGGGAAAGCTGGATCTACTTCTACGCGGTGTTCTCCAAGCCTTTCGGTTCGTATGGGACTTATACCCAAGAGGGCGTGTCGGAAGGGTCGGCCTCCGAGACCGGGGCATGGATCGGCGCCTTCGTAAACTTTCAGACCAGCGAAGGCGAAGTCATCGAGGTGAAGGTAGGCATTTCGTTGGTGAGCGTTACACAGGCCCGCCGCAACCTGGAAGCCGAAATGCTCGACAAGACTTTCGAGGCAGTTCGGGCAGAGGCCGTAGCTGCGTGGAACTGCCGGCTCAACCGCGTCAGGCTGGAAGGGGGAAGCGAAGAGCAGAAGAAGATCTTCTACACCGCCTTCTACCACCTGATGCTGGTGCCGACCGACTATACCGAAGTAGACGGGGTCTTCTTCTCCGGCGCCGACGGGGTCGGCAAGATCCTAACCGCCAAAGACTGGCGCTACTACACCGACGACTGGTGCGCCTGGGACACCTTCCGCACCTCACGGCCGCTCTCTACCATCTTAGAGCCGGAGATCGTCAGCGACGTGGTGGCTTCATACATCCATGTCTTCGAGTACGGCGGCTGGCTGCCCAAATGCACTTGGCACGCCACCGGGATCTCGAGGGACATGACCGGCAACCACGGGGTTCCTATAGTGGCCGACGCCTTCGTAAAAGGTTTTCGCAACTACGATCTGGATCTTGCCTGGGAGGCCCTTTACAAGAGCGCCACCCAAGACGACGAGGAGCACCTCTACTCGGGCATCTGCGGCTTGTTGAACATCGGCACGCCACCGGAATACGTCGAGAACGGCTACGTCTCCCACGAATGCGATATGATGGAATCGGCCTCGATGACCCTGGAGTACGCTTACAACGATTGGTGCATCGCCCAAGTGGCCGCGGGCATGGGCAAGACCAACATGGTCAATCTCTTCGAGCAGCGAGCAAAGAACTACCTCAACAATTTCAACCCCGCCGTCGGCTTCATGCAGGGCAAGAACCTCGACGGAAGCTGGGTGGAACCTTTCGACCCCGCCAACGACGATCGGGGCAACGACTTCTGCGAGGGCAACAGCTGGATTTACACTTTCTTCGTGCCCCACGACGTGAGCGGCCTGATCGACTTGCTCGGCGGCCGGACGGCCCTCGAGATGAAGCTGGACGACTTTTTCGCCGGAGGATACTTCGAGCCCGACAACGAGCCCAGCTTCCACATACCCTGGCTGTACAACTACGCCGGTGCGGCGGCCAAGGCCCAGGCGGTCATCCGCGACTCACTTCAAACCCAGTTCGCCGCCGCCCCGCGGGGCCTGCCCGGCAACGATGACGCCGGCGCCACCAGCGCCTGGTACATGTTCGGGGCCATGGGCCTCTACCCGATAGCCCCGGGCGATTCCAGGTACCAGATCAGCAGCCCGCTTTTCGACCGCCTAACCATTCTATTGGACCCGGCCTATTATAAAGGCGAAACTTTTATCATCGAAGCAGTGAACAACAGCGACGAAAACCTCTACATCCAGTCTGCCAAGCTGAACGGCGAACCATTGGAGCGTACCTGGATCACGCACGAGGAGATCGCCAAAGGCGGCACTCTCAGCTTGCAGATGGGTCCAAACCCTTCGTCCTGGGGGAGCTAGCAAATCGAAAAGGAGCACAACGTGGAAGTCAGGGAACAGGGAAAATAGCCATGCAGATTAAAGACCTGCGAAAAGACTCCGCGCGTGAAATCCCGATGGCTCAAGATACTGCCTGCGCCTGCGGTCAAGGTTCGGGCCAAGACAATAAAGTGGAGCACTTGAGACCGTCTCTCGATCAACCGTTTGTCTCGTCAGAGTTGCAAACACCCATAGGACCGGTGCCGGTGGTCTTGCCCGAGCTGACCCGGGCCGATCGCCTGGGGAGCATCAAGACCCGCCTGGGGATCGGACGCATGCGCTACGTAGTCGAGCCCGGGCTGTATGCCCTTCGAAACCCGGACAACCACTCGCCGGTGCTGGTGTCTGCAAACTACAAGCTCAGTTTCGATCATCTGCGCAGCGCCCTGCCGGGTCGTTCGGCCTGGGTGCTGGTGCTGGACACCAAGGGCATCAACGTCTGGTGCGCCGCCGGCAAGCGAACCTTCGGGACCCAGGAGCTTACCGACCGGGTTGCTTCCAGCCGTCTGGCCGAGGTGGTCGAGCACCGCACCTTAATCGTTCCCCAACTCGGCGCCCCGGGCGTGGCCGCCCACCTGGTTCGCAGGCAAAGCAGCTTCAGGGTCATCTTCGGGCCGATAAAGGCAGTCGATCTGCCGGCCTTTTTAGACGCCGGAAACAAGGCGACCGTTGCGATGCGCCGCAAGCTCTTCACCGTCAAAGAGCGGGCTGTCCTGATCGGAGTGGAGTTGGGCGCCGTCTTGAAATATGGAATACTAATCGGCCTGGCGCTTTTCTTCCTGGCCGGCCTGGGCTATCCCGGAGAGCTGTGGGACAACACTGTTTTCCACGGCAGCCTGGCGCTGACCGGGCTGATTACTGCGATCCTGGCCGGCGCCGTTGCAACTCCCCTGCTGCTTCCCTGGCTGCCCGGCCGGGCGTTTGCTTTGAAAGGCTTTTTTGCCGGTCTGGCCCTGGGGGCCCTGCACGGCACCTTTTGGTGGTCGGCGAACGCCACCCTTTCGGGCAACCTGGAACTGGGCGGCTGGATGTTATTGGGCCCGGCCTTTGCCGCCTTTCTGGCGATGAACTTCACCGGCTCCTCGACCTACACTTCGCTATCCGGAGTAAAGAAGGAAATGCGTTTTGCCGTACCTCTTGAGATCGTAGTCGGCCTGGGCGGCTTGGCTCTGATTGTAACGGCCCGCTTCGTGGCCTGAGGAGACCCGTCATGATCTATCTTCGCGATGTAGTCAGTCTGGAACTCGACTTAGAAAAGTGTAACGGGTGCGGTATCTGCCTGAAGGTCTGTCCGCATGCGGTGCTTGCCAAGCACGAACCCAAAGTGAGAATCGCCAACCGGGATGCCTGCATGGAATGCGGCGCTTGTGCCATAAACTGCGAGCCGCAAGCAATTCAGGTTGAATCCGGAGTTGGCTGCGCGGCCGCCATACTCAACGCCATGATCGGCCGCACCTCGGCTCCTTGCTGCGGGCCGATTGATCCCGACGACCCCAGCTGCGGCCCTTCCTGCTGTTGATCCGGGATTTTGGTAATGGTTGCTTATTGAATACAACCGATTATTTTGCGAGACTGACGTGAAAGAGTAAAAGACTAGATGGTGAAGGTCTATCCTCCGGAATAAAAGAATTTGTGTTTGAGTAATCTCTCCTTTCAAGGAGTTACGTCATGTCTGCACTGCTACCTTCCACGAGTCCACACTTCATCGGTCTGATTTGTGCACTAATCGGGTTCCTCGGGTTAGGCTTGTTCCTCTCCCGCAAGGGAGTCAAGGTCAGGCTGGGGCATAGGCGGCGCTGGATCTGGTTCGTGGCGATACCGATACTTTTACTCGCTGGACTTCTGGGCAACGGCGTTTACGGATCTGCTGCCAGAATCTCTCTTTACCAGAGTTCGAATTGGGAACCTCTACCCCCAGATCAGGAAACGGTGCGAAAGGCGCTGGGTGTCGCCTTGTCAGATAAGTTCCTGAAGCATGTTTTCGTGAGTCGCAGTGAACAACAACTCATTTCGTCGGCAGATCTCAAGGAGCGGATGAATGTGCAGTGGGTGGATCATGAGCAAGCCTGGCGCCGCTATGGCATCCAAGTGACCCCGACTCCAATGCATGGCGTAAGCCTTCTGGTTATTGAATACTATGATGTTCAAAACTTCCTGTTTCATCTCCTGGGCATCGGAAAGGAGGAGTCAGCACAGCGGCACGAATTCGTGACTGGCACGGTGTACGGTTCCTTCGACGAACTTTTGGCCATTCAAATGGCAGAGGATGCCAGATCCGACAATGCCCGCTTATACGCTTCGCTCAAGCGCCTGCGTATCGGTGTACCGGATTTTCCCCAACTTCTCAATCATCACAAGGTCGACGAAGAGGAAAAGGCCATCAAACAAACACTTGACTACGTCCGAAAATACCTAAAATAAGACACGTTCCCATTTGGAACTAAGGGGACAGGGTAGATTCTAACCGTCTGATTTCCTGCGGAAACGCCAAAAAGTAAGAATTCAGGTCCCCTATGAGTCCCCAACTCAGTTCACCACCAGAACGTGGAACCTCAAAACCAACCGCGAGATCCCCAAATTCTGGAGCGCCGGCTGATTCAGGGTGCCACGGAACGAGGCCGCCGCTTCCGATACTCCTCGCCTAACCTGGAAACCTCCTCATAGTCAGCTACTGACAACTTGGTGCGGAAAGGCTTGTTCTTTCCGGCGATGAGAACGATGCTGGGACCTCCCAGTCCGATTGCCGTGCATGGCTTCCCACTTGCCTCCACCGCTGAAGCTTGGAGGCGGAGCCTCTGAAACTGCCTTGACGACCGCCAACATAGTGGCGGCAACCTTCAGCGGACATATATCGAGGAAATTCCTTGCCGGGACCGACTCGCCGGGATCGTCATCATGATGCCTTTGAAAGAAATGGATCAGCCAGGGACCTGTCCATGGTTGTTGCTTCTCGTCCTTGGTTTTTCTCTTGGCGGTCACGTTGTGGATAATAATAAATATTCAGGTACCAGTTGTCACGCAGCCGACAACCCAAGGTGTGCCAGGATTAT
>JAFDKH010000388.1 GCA_019307065.1 Deltaproteobacteria bacterium | reverse complement strand
ACAGGAAACTTCCCTGCTACCTGGTCGTGAAACACCTTGTTTTGCTGTTGGGAAATCCGGATTGATCCAGAAATACCCGTATTCCATGCTCGAGCATTGCGTTTGCCGCAAGCGCGTTGCTCTTGTTCATCGGGGCGTGATTGCTGACCAGTGGCAAGATAATCCGAACATCAACGCCACGCCGTCGTGCAACAGCTAACTCATACAGCATCGCATCGTCGGTGAAGTAGGCGTTTTCGATAAAAATATATCGCTGTGCGTTGCGAATCGCCTCGCGCTGTGCCCTGAAAATCTGAGCATTTCCCGGTCGTGTCAAAAGAACCCGAACTGGATTGCCAATCTCTGCAGACTCGATGTCGCGTTTGTTCAACTTGTGAAAAAAGTAACCAAAGTCTCCCAGTGGGCCGGCGTGGGCCCAGGCACCGTCAAACTCCCTTGCAAGAATCTCCACTACTGGCCCGTGTACCTCCATCATCATGTCATGCCATGAATAACGGTACTCCCGGCCAATGTTCATGCCCCCGCAGAACGCAATCTTGTTGTCGATAATCGTGGTTTTGACATGATCACCACAAACCAGCCACGGATTCCTGACCTGCCGTACATCGATGCCGGAATCCTGCTCTAGAAATAGCCTGACCGATTCCGGTGGCACGTAATCTCCGGGAATGTTCCGTGGATCGGTTTGCGTCGCGAGAATGGTTCCGAAACCGTCTAGTAATACCCTGATGTCGATACCGTCATCCGAACGCCGCCGCAATAACCTTCCAATACGCTCTGCAAAATCATCGTTGTCGAAAATGAAAGTACGAAGCAAAACTGATTCCCGCGCCGTTGCGATCGCATCAATGAATCGTGTGAAAAATTCTTCGCCATCGATAAGGAAACTGATGGCGCCTTTTGAAGCTGACCCAGGAGCAATTGAGTTGAGTCGCTGTTCCCATTCGGCAAGATCCATACCTGCCCGGTCCGTTACCGCTGGAATCGGCTTCGCTTCAAGTGTTACAAGCCAGGTCGGCCTTACCGTTTCTGCGACAGCTTCGCTGGCGACAAAGAACAATCGGAATACCGAGGAAACAGGTCGTAGTGCCAAACCACTGAGGTGGCTTTGTGCAACGTGACCGACAGACTGGGCTAACCCCATGCCTGAATCCCCGCCCGAGCGGTTTCCGGACTCGTGTGCATGCCGCACAAAAACAGCGAGCGGCAGGTCAAGATTCACATAGATAAAAGGTAGCGAGTAAGCACCAACGTCGCCGGTGCTGAATACGATTCTGCGATCGCTTACGCCCTCTTCCTCCAGGAATCTCTCTAGTTGCGGCAGACCAGCTCGCATGAAATCTTCAAAGCCGATTGCTTCGCTAACGGAGTAGTCAGCAGGCTTATCGACAAACAGGGGCGCCTCGAATTCTCCTTTTTGGTTGTAGTAAAAAAAGTAGTCATCGTTCTCGAAATGCATTACGACGCCGGATTTCTCGACCTTCGAAAACACCGATGCAAACAGTTGCTCGCGAAATCGGGCCCACTGCTCACTATCAAGCAATTGCGGAACAATTGGCGATGCGGGAAGTTCACGCCATCGATCACGTTGCCGGTATTCGAGCGACAATAAATAGGGTCCCGCATAGGAGTCATCGTCATCCTGCTCAAGGGCAGCGATATCGATTCGGTTGGACCAGTTGCCGCCTGCATAAACAAGTTCTGCACCCGACTCATAGCTGACGTAGAACTCGCTCTCACCGACATATGCTTCCACAACCTCAAGCGGCTGTTGCAAAGCCGATTCAACAAATCGGCCCTGGAGAATTGGAAAATCCATTGCGGATGGAGCGACTGCCGATTTCTGTGTCGAACAGCTCCCCACCCCGAGCAAAAGGAGCGTACTCAGCATGATTGCTTGCGGATATTTGAACGGCTTCATAAAAAGCTCATCTTCTTTGAATGGCTTTACAACATATCCTCTTGTTCCCATCTTCATCACCTTTTCTTTGTCTCCTTCCCTTACTGTAACAAGTACGACTGGAATATCTCGGGTAGAATAGAAAAGCCGAACTACACTTAATGTGACTTTGACGATGTCACACTCGGCAGTCCGGCCATCTTATCCAAATAGGATAACAGGTTAATTGAGGGTCAAAATGCAGTATAAAGACCCGTGGCTTTCCGTCCCCATCTCACGATGGGTTTGGCTTTCTCGAAGTGGTATTTTGGCTCCCAACAGAACACTAAAATTCCGTTAGGAGCGAGGATGACACATTTTCAGGTGTTTATTCATCGGGATAACCTCTTGAGAGGAGATTAAATGGTTGGAATGACTATAGGATTGATTAAGCTCCTACAAAATTTAAAAGTCAAGCAAAACCGGCTTTTAGACTCACCTGAGAATTTAAGGCTTTAGCCTGACGAAAAGTGAGAAAAGACCCACATATTGCGGTTGGTCTTTATAGTCAAAAAGTGTTGATTACTTCTTACGCTCGAAACTTATCAAAATTTCATATGATAGCGGATTAGGTTTGTCTATCAAAACCAAATTCGGCAGATTATGAGCTCTTGATTAATTCTGAACTACGGCAGTAATCGATACCTAGCAAATTACTAAAACCACACTGCGAACATGAAATTTCCAGTTTGTTACCACATTCGACACAAAACTTAGCGGTGTCTGGATTCTCAGTTTGGCATTTCGGGCATTTCATCGCTTTTCAGCTTCTCCTCCTTGTTGCCCATACAGGCCACCTTCATCTCTAACAGAACCTGACCTGCTGAAAAAATGTTGATCTTTTCAGTCGGCGTCCGGCCCGAGGTTAGGATTTCTCCAAGATACGGTCGACCCAGTAATCTGGGCGTCTATGACAATGTGCGATCGCAATAATGTAAATGTAATTCTTTTCAATTGAATAGAGTATCTGGTACG
>JAFDKH010000197.1 GCA_019307065.1 Deltaproteobacteria bacterium | reverse complement strand
TTTGGAAACTGCCCAAATACTGCCTTAACCGTGCGGATTTTAGCGGAACCAGACGGAAACAAAATCAACGAGATGGAAACGGTAAGTACTTGAACAATAAACAAAAATGGTCTAAAAGCGTGTATCGCCTATGTTATTAAAAAATGCTATTCTAAGGTTCGATTCCCGCCGCCTCCATCCTTCGCTCACAGCTAGCGCTGTGAGCTTCGGCTGGCAAGCCATCGTATATTGGATTAAGAGTGGAGCGAAGGATGATCCGCCATAGCCTGGTGTTTTTCCAGGCGACGGCGGACAGCCACAATACACCTCCGCGCAACCGAGAGGTTGACTCAGATGGCTCAGCTGTTTTAGCCTTCCGCGACAATGATTCAAATAACCAACCTCACCAAGGCCTTTGGCCGCCAGGACGTTTTCGACGATGTTTCTCTAGCGCTGCATCGTGGGGAACGATTGGGTCTGGTGGGTCGCAACGGTCATGGCAAGACCACCCTGTTGCGCATCATCATGGGCTTGGAGGCAGTCGACGAGGGTCAGGTACAAATCCCGAAGAACTACAGCCTGGGATACCTGACCCAAGCCCTTCAATTCACACAGGCGACTGTGGTTGCAGAAGCCTGCCTGGGATTGGCACCCGGCAAAGAGACCGAGGTCTGGCGGGTGGAGAAGGTACTGGCCGGTCTGGGCTTTCGCGTAGCCGACCTGGAGCGGCCGCCTGAGGAATTCTCGGGTGGCTTTCAGGTGCGGCTAAACCTGGCCAAGACGCTGGTCGGCACTCCTGACTTGCTGCTGTTGGACGAACCCACCAACTATTTGGATGTGGTCTCGATCCGTTGGTTGGCCGCCCACCTGCGCGGCTGGAAAGGCGAATTGATCTTGATCACCCACGACCGGGCATTCATGGACGGGGTGATCACCCATGTGGCCGCCATTCACCGCCATAAAATCCGCAAGGTCAAGGGTTCCACGGACAAGCTCTACGAGCTGATTGACTGTGAAGAAGAAGTCTACGAAAAGACACGACTGAACGAGGAGAAAAAAAGGAAGGAAGCCGAAGCATACATCCTCCGATTTCGATCCAAGGCCCGCCTGGCTACCAACGTGCAATCGCGGATCAAGGCGCTGGCCAAGATAGAAAAGAAGGAAAAACTAGTGACCCACAAGGATCTGCGTTTTTCCTTCGGCTTCGCTGCAACACCGGCCAAAACGCTTTTGAGCACTAGTGGCCTGTCATTTTCCTACACCCCGGACAGGCGTCTAATCGAAGACTTCAATCTGGCAGTCGGTCAGCGGGATCGAATCTGCGTCATTGGACACAACGGCCAGGGCAAGACCACTCTGCTGAGGCTTCTAGCCGGCGATCTGACCCCGGACGCTGGTCAAGTTCATCTGCACAACAAGACCAGCATCGGCTATTTCGCCCAAACCAACATCGTCGACCTGAACCCCACCTGGAGTATTGAGCAAGAATTTATGAGCATGGGCTGTGAGAGACAGCGCGCGCGTGGCATCGCCGGGGCCATGATGTTCGAAGGCGACCTGGCCGAGAAAAAAACACAGGTCTTATCCGGCGGGGAACGCAGTCGGGTGCTGTTGGGCAAAATTCTGGCCAAAAACTCAAACCTATTGCTCTTGGATGAGCCCACCAATCACTTAGACATGCAGTCTAGCGATGCCTTTCTAAACGCCGTCGATTCATTCGAGGGCTCGGTGATCATGGTCACCCACAACGAGATGTTTCTAAACCAGCTGGCCAACCGCTTCTTGGTCTTTCAGCAGGATCACATCACGTACTTCGAAGGCGCATACCAGGAGTTTTTGGACAAGGTCGGCTGGTTCGATGAACAATCTTTGCCAAACGGGGCTGCGCCGTCGAAAACCCAGGTTACTAAAGACCTGCCAAAATCAGCCAAGAATCTATCCCAAAAAGAACTGCGCCGGCGCCGGGCGGCTTTGGTGACCCGTGCTTCTAAAGAGCTCAAACCGCTCAAAGAGCGCATGGCGTATTTGGAGCAGGAGATCATGGCCGCCGAAGAACGCCTCGATCAACTCAACCAGGAGTTGATCGATACACCCCCGACAGCTGATGGTCGACGTTTTTCCGAACTGTCTCGCGAACACGGCACGCTCAAGCAGCACATCGAGACTTGTTTCGAAGAGCTGGAGAAAGTCACCCTGAAACACGATCGCAAGGCCAAGACCCTGGCTCAGCAAATGGATGGATGAGAGGTTTTTTTATATGATTATTTTGAAAAGAATCGGCCCGCTGGTTTGCATCGTCATGGCCCTGACCGTTGCAGCCTGCTGCACTTCGTCGACCATAAAAAAGACACAAAAACCACCGCCGCCTAAACCAGTAGAGCAAGGGGCGGTTGCAATCGGTCTCGAGGTGCGTTTCGGTATCAGTGCTCCGTTTTCACAATCTTCGGTCTCAATCAATTCCGCTGGCGAACTCGTCTACAATGAGAAAGTCTATCCACCGGCAGTTTCCAAACGGCAGACTAAGTCAGAGAAGATTAAAATCACGGATGCCCAACTCGAGGAGTTGCGTGTCATGGTCTTAGGATCCAAGCTCTTTACCATGGGTAACAGGAACAACGAGGGGCAAGATTGTATCAGCTACGGTGTGTCGGTTAAGACCCACAAAGACCAGAAATCTTTCAGCTGTCAGTGCGGCTGTCCAGACGAACTGAATACCATCGGGAATATGATCGAAAAGCTCTTGGGACACCCGATGATGATCATGGGGTTTTGAGTGTTTTGTTACTCTTTCATCTCAAAAAGATTACCGTCGTAATCGGAAATAAATGTTACCACGCCTGAACCTTTTGGAACTTGAACAACTTTCAGGCCGGCATCTTTGCATTTGGTAACAATTCTTTTTAAATCAGTTGCCTTGATACAGGAATGGGCGACCTGTTTCTCGGGCGCGTTATACCCTTGAAGCAAAAATATCTCATAATGAACACTTCCGCCGCGGTAGTGAATCATCGTAAGTGCTTGATCGATCCCGAAGAGGGCCTGGGTGAGATTTTTGTCAATGGTTTTTGGTTCTGATTTCTCAAGTCCGAGGACGTCGACAAAAAAACGATCAGCATTTTCTTCGCAGCTTACAGCCAGGCCTGTGTGGATAAACTCCATAGGTTTCTTCTTTCATTCTTCTTGCGGTTTGATAATGATCTTAAGTGAGTCGGCTCCTTCCAAGAGCATCTTGAAGCCTTTGTCTGTATCTTTCAGCGGCAGCCTGTGGGTAATCAGGTCATCCACCGTGATGTCCCTTTTGGCGATCAGGTTAATGGCTTGCTCAATATCGGGAGGTCCGCAATAGTAGGAGGTGATAATGCGTATTTCTTTCCTCCAGAAATCATTGACCGGTACAACCACATCTTTATCGGGTCCGGGTACGGCAAATAAAACAACAACTCCGCCCATTTCGACAGTCTTCCAGGCCTGTTTGAGGGCGGCTAAGGCAGAGGTTGTCACAATAACCGCATCGGCTTTCTTGCCGTCAACATCTTCTAGTTGTTTCAGAACATCAGAAGCCGCGTCGGCGACATGATCTGCGCCAAAACGCTTTGCCAGTTCAAGCCTGTTTGGATTGATATCAGTCGCGATTACCTTACAATTTTTGTGTTTGGCAAGTTTGACATGCAGTAGGCCTGTCATACCGGAACCGAGAACAAGAATCGTTTGACCTGCCTCGATAGAGGCAAGTCTCTGCGCCCTGACGACACAGGCCAAAGGCTCGATAAATGTCGCCTGATCATAGCTAACATGGTCCGGTAGCAGGTAGGAACCGTATTTAACCAGTTCTTTGGGGACCAAAATGTATTCTGCAAAGCCTCCCGGCAGTCTGTCCTTAACTTCAACACATTGAGGGTAATGTCCCTTTATACAATAACTGCATTTAAGGCAGGGAACCTTGGGTGCGATAAAAAGCCTGTCTCCTTTTTCAAATTTTTTAACACCCTCACCAGTTTCAACAACCTCGACACCCACCTCATGGCCTTGAACAAGAGGAGCTCGGGGAAGACGGTACCACTCAACCATGTCGCTACCGCATATCCCGCAGGATATGACTTTTACTAGAATCTCCCCCTTCCCCGGGGACGGGGTCGGTACTTCTTCGACCCGGATGTCGTTATTATTGTACCACATGGATACTTTCATTTTTTTCTCTTGGTCTATTTATAAAGAGAGTCGGCGGGGAACATTGAAAGTATTCTGAGCTTCAGGACTTTTTATTCAATAACTCATTATATAGTTCAAAAGCCTTTTTGGAGGTTTCACCCTCATGGACAACCGCTCTGACCGCCTGGATCATGGCAATCGGCGAACCGGCCTGGAATATGTTCCTGCCCATGTCGACCCCGGCGGCGCCTTGCTGGGTTGCCTGGTAGGCCATTTCAAGGGCGTCAAGTTCGGGTTGCTTTTTGCCGCCGGCTATCACAATCGGTACGGGACATGAAGCTGTGATAGTCTCAAAACCTTCGGGAACATAATATGACTTGATATAGTGGGCCCCCAGTTCAGCGCAGATGCGGGTAGCCAGCCTGAAATATTTTACATCACGAGCCATATCCTTGCCGACGGCCGTGACTGCCATGGTCGGGATACCGTAGCGTGTGCCGATATCCACCATATTTGTCATGTTGATGATTGATTGCCGTTCGTGCTCACCACCGATAAAAACTTGTACAGCCATGGCACAGACGTTTAGACGTATGGCGTCTTCGATGTCGACTGCCAGGTTCTCATTGGAAAGTTCTTTAAGGATACTGGTCCCGCCTGAAACTCTGAGCACAATCGGTTTTTGTGTCTCGGGAGGAATAATACTCCTCAAGACACCGCGGGTACACATGAGCGTATCGGCATATGGTTCCATAGGAAGAATGTTTACATCGATTCGTTCCAGTCCGGTGGTCGGCCCTTGAAAATAGCCGTGGTCAATAGCCAACATGACCGTCTTGCCGCTGACCGGATTAAAGATCCTGCCCAGCCTGTTTTTCATGCCCCAATCGAGGGAGTTGGAACCTTTTAGAAAAAAGCATTCTGATTTCTGAGGTATGTCAGTATGAAATTCTTTTTCTTTAGTGCTTGTGTCAATGCCCGGCATGTTACATCTCCTTTTCTTGTTAGCTGAAAAGTATGTGCTAAGTGGCTGGATTGTCAAGGGCATAGAGTTTGGTACTGTGGCCGGCAGTTGACTTTCTTTGCTAACGTGTTAGGTGTCCTATAGCTTCAATATCCAAGGGAGTTCAATATGTTCAAGATAGTTCATACTCTGTCGACCAGGGCGAGTCACCTAGCCATTTATGCCACGGCGATTGCCGTAACCATCGGGCTCAGTTGCTCAAAAGCTTCTCATGAGCAGCCCAAAGTGGCGGATCAGGCGGCCGGCAAAGAAACGGTCGATGAGTGTGGTCGCTACAAGGTAGTCGAGAAGTTCCCCTCGCTGCCTTGCGCGAGCAACGACGATTGTGCCTGGACGGCCCACCGCCCCGGCGTCTGCACCGATCCTTTGTGCGAAAGTCACTACTGTGCCGGCCCGAAAGCGTGGGTCAAGGCCGCTGACGAGATGTACAAACGGATCTGTTCCGGGAAGAAGTGGCGTCACTGCGAGCGGGTCAAGTGCCTACACAAAAAGCCCGTTAGCGTTTCCTGCGTCGATCGTGCGTGTGTGATCGCTTTCTGAACTGCCAGAGCCTGCCAAAGCCGATATCTACGGAAGGTCGAGTTTCTCCCATTTGGTGCTTCCGTCCGGCTTCTGATAGGTGATCGAACGATGTTCGAAGCGGCCCTTGTGCCAGGCGATGTGTACTTTGCGGGTGTGCCATTTACCTTTGTCATCCCAGTGAAGCACTTCGAAGTAGATGTACAACCAGGGACTGTCTCCCCAGCCACGCTCGGTGCGAATTTCGGACTTGTGCAGAAGAGGTGACTCGAGATCTGCAAAGGCCTTCGCCGGGACTGTCTTCCATTTGCCTTTTATCTGCAATCGAATGCTCTTAATCTTTGGCTTGGATTTGTCGCGCTCCGACTCGATCTGTACGCTCACCTCTCCAAATAGTTTCCCTGTATCAGCCGACATGCTGATGGAGTAGGGGAAATGGGTGCGCTCCTGAGAGCCTGAGACAGGTGTCACTAGAAAAAGCACGACGGTTGCGAGTGTTAAGGCGGTTCTCATGGTTTCTTCCTCGTCTGATAGTGTCCACGGCCGATCCGCTCACGTGTGCCTCCTGGGGAAAAGCGAGGACCGACAGAAAGACAGCCAGAATAATTCTACTCGATTTTCCCATTTCAAGTGCGACCTCCATCGACCACGCCTGTGACTAATCCTTTTATATATTAATATAGATTCTCTTGCTATATTATATAACACACAATAACATTTCATCTTCACGTATTAAACTAAACGCCGGAGGAATGAATGCCCAGAAAAAAGAAGACAGTCAAGAAAGTGGCCAAGAAAGAAAAAAAGGGTAAGCGCTACAGCTCTAAGCAGCGGGTTGCGACCCTGTCCAAATACAATACTTTGCGCGCAACCGGCCTGACCGCCATGCAGGCCGCCAAGAAGGTCGGGGTTTCTTACCTTACCCTCCTCAAGTGGGAGAAGATCAGCGGCAGGAAACCCGGACAGCCCAAGAAAAGCGGGCGTAAGCCGGTCAAACAGGCCTCGGTAACGGTCAAGAAGGGACAACTCGTCCTGATCACACCGGCCGGGTTCAGGATAGAGGGTATATCCGCCAAGGACCTGATCCAGGTCCTGAAAGCCGTGAAGTAGTCCCAACAATAAGTCCTAAAAGCAGCAACCCCTCCGTATATCAATCACAAGTGAAGTAGTTGAAAGGTGTCTGACCAGCTGGCATCATTACGAGTCGAATACCTAACAAATTGGGAGAATGTCATGAAAATCAAATCGTTTTTTTTCCTGGGTGTCACTCTCATGGTCTGTCAAGTCGCCCTGGCAAAACCAAAGAATGCCGAATTCACCCGGCCGAATAGCGTGACTATTTATCGTGACGGCTATGCCTATTTCGAAGAAAACCTGAAACTCGGAAAAAACAACGAGTTGACGGTCAGGTTGCCGGCTCAAACCGATGTGACCTCGATCAAGGCCTCGGTCGGAAACATCAGCCTGCGCAATCTGGAAGTCGAAGCGATCTATAAAGAGGAGAGCAAGAAGATAAGACAGTTCGATCTTGATTCGAAGCGGGTCATCGAAAAAGTCGAGAAAATCAAAACACTCGAAGGCTATATTCTGTACTTACGTAAAAGGGGGGCGGCCGGGGTCAAGAACGTGATCCTGAACTATGGCAGCTCGGGCATTTCCTGGACTCCGCGACTCGATGTGACTATCGAAGACAAGCGCCGAGTCGCCCTCGAGTTGACTGCCCTGATCGACAACCAGGCTTTCGATCTTCGTGATTGCCGCGTTTACCTGGCAAGCGGGGCTGGAAACATGAGCAGCAAGATCTATTTCGAAAGCGCCCGCTATCAGACCAGTTCGATTACCCCGCAATCGTCCCGTGCGGCCGATGTTGTTTATGATCTGGGTCGCCAGAATATTCCCAAAGACAAAACAACTTTAATTACGTTTTTAACCGGCAAGAGCCGCTACAAGAAGAAGATTATTTGGAACACCGATACCCGCGAAAGGGTCCGGGGCATGATACTCACTCAAAACCCGTTCAAACTTCCGCTTTGTCCGGCCAAGACCAACTTGTACGACCAGGCGCGGCTGATTTCCCAAGACTACGTCGAATGGGCGCCAGCCGGCGGTCCGATTGCCCTGGCGGCTGGAAACGCAACCGGAATCGTAATCGAGAGGTCGGTGGTCACCAAGGAGAACTTGGCCCGTAAGGCCAAGGCGCGGCCTTTTAATCATGCGATCAAGTTCACTGTCACCAACAATTCAGACGAAGACGTAGCTGTTGAAGTGATCATGCAAAAGAGAATGGGCTCGCGCCATAAGACAATATACAAATTCAAGAAAGAACCGAATCGGCGACCAGGCCAGTTGATGATATGGGAGCTGGCCATGAAAAAGGGCCAGCGAGAGGTGATCGCCTTCAGTTTTGATTCTGAGTATCAGAGCTTCAGCGGTTATCAGTCCTACGAAAAAGCCAGGTTCTTTATGTAAGATCTCACGACCAACAGAAGACAACCACGAGAGGATCTATTGCAGAAAGAGAAAAGTCTCAGATTTCTTACGATACTACGTTATGCGGCCATGTGGCATAACTTACAAAGAAATGTTGATCTAAACGCTTAGATTGATATAAAAGTGTTGAAATGAGGGGTGAATAATGAACGAGGCGTCACAAGAATCGACTGCAGTCAAATGCCTGGGAGACTACAAAGAGGCTTGCCTGAACCTTGACGATGTGGCCTTTACCAAGCAGTATGCCGGAGCATTTCTGGTTCACCATGGCCCGTTTGGAAAACTCAATGCTCCATTCAGTGGCAGTAGTACGGTAGGAACAGAGGGGCCCGGGACTCTTCCCGATCGGCCTTTCAATCCCCAGGTCGATTTTCTGGTGTTAGAAGTGAAACGTAGAAGTGGTAGTTCGACTGATGAACCGGTCTGGCTGGGACGCAGTCAAGATAACGATATCGTCATTCCGGATGAATCGGTATCTGCGGTTCATGCATCCATTAATGAAAGCGGTAGCGGCGTTTTCACACTCCAGGACATGAATTCGATGAACGGGACAATCGTTGATGACGAAGCTGTTCCTGCCCTGGGTATGGGAGAGTCGATCCCCCTCCGTTCGGCGGCCCGGATTGTCATTGGAACAGTTGCCCTGTCTTTCCTGTATGCCAAAGATTTTCGCATTCTAGCCAAGCGCTTGCTCGGCTGATTACTCTATAGGCTGGTTATTTACCCGCCCGATCACGGCCTTCGTCGTGCAACCAGGCGTTCTCGTTTCCGGCGATATCGCCAAAGCGGGTCAGCTTGGCCTTTTCCTTCTTTTTCATCAGTTCGGCATGACGATCGTCATCGACGAAAGCCACGATTCGACAGATACACGATTCACCATCCACCAGGCGCCAGGGGAAGGCGGCGATGACAGCCCGCTGGTTGAGCAACAGGTCGATGTCGCCCCCGATACACTCGGCATGCACGATGCCGTGATTGAACATCTCCAGGTGCATCAACTGGTACTTGGAATCATCAAAGAACTCTTCGAGCGGCATGCCGTACTTTTTCTTGAAATGAGCGTCGGCTTCCTTGGCCTGGCGCGGCATCCAATTTCTAATTATCGTGTTCATCGGATGATCGGCGCTGCCGCAGTCGACTCCGATCCAGCGTAGTTTTTTCTTTTTAGCCCACTCGGCAAATTCCCGGTCGGGCCCGGGGTGCTTGACCATGTAGGCGACTTCCTCGGCGGTCGGTTGATCCCAGCCGAAATGATGGTAACCAGTGTGAATGATCAGAATGTCGCCTTCCTTCACTTCGACTCTTTCTTCGACCATCTTCGAGGTGTAGACGTCGTATTCGCCAGCGGCGTCGGACAGATCGACTACGACCCCGTCATGCATCAGGTAGTCGAGGGGCAGCTGGGCAATGTCCCGCCCGGGAGTGTAGAAGTGGATCTCGCCGTCCAAGTGAGTACCGACGTGATTGGAATGAGTCAGCAACTGGCCGTTAGCGCCATTGGGTGCCTGGCGTTTGAAGTATTTCATTTGCAAGGGTTCATAAGTCGGCCAGGCCGGAGTTCCAATACCGAAGGGGATCGATAATTCAACAGGTAGCATTTATTACCTCCTTTAATTGTTTTTCTTAATTAATGCCGGCAAT
>JAFDKH010000196.1 GCA_019307065.1 Deltaproteobacteria bacterium | reverse complement strand
ACCTCGAAGCGATTCCCGACCAGGTGGCTGATCGAGCCAAGCTTATGTGGATCAACTATCCCAACAACCCAACCGGTGCAACCGCCGATCGCGACTTTCTCGTCAAGGCAGTTGATTTTGCACGACGGCATCGGCTTGTTCTGTGTGCCGATTGTGCCTACTCGGAAATTGCATTCGACGGCTATCGGGTTCAAAGTGTTCTTGAGTTGCCGGGTGCCCGCGAAGTGGCTGTCGAATTCCACTCAATGTCGAAAACCTACAATATGACCGGTTGGAGATCCGGATTTGCGGCCGGTCGCCGGGACGTTGTGCAGGCCCTGGCCAACCTCAAAAGCAATCTCGATTCGGGAGTTTTCCAGGCAGTTCAAGTTGCCTCCGTAGCGGCCATGCAGTCTTGGCCGGGCCATCTATCTGAGCTCAACGAAACTTATCGCCGCCGCCGCGATCTGCTTGTGCGTGGCCTTAGCGAGCTTGGCTTCAGGCCACCAAGCCCCAAAGCTACATTCTATGTCTGGATGCCGGTGCCCGGTGGCGACGATCTTGCCTTTACCGTACGACTGCTCGAAGAGACTGGTGTACTGGTTACACCCGGTTCAGGATTCGGGCCGTCTGGTAAAGGATATGTTCGCTTCACCTTGACGGTTTCCGAAGAGCGCATCGGCCAGACGCTTACAAGGTTCAAAGAGGCTGGAATCGGCGGCTGACGATGGCTCGGGCTTATCTGTCGATCGGGGCCAACCTGGGCTCTCGCTACGAAACCTGTAAGCAGGCAATAGCCTTGCTGGACCAGGTTGAGGGTCTTACCGTTACGCAGGTGTCTTGCGCCTGGGAGACTGAGCCGGTGGGTTTGACCGACCAGCCCCAGTTCATCAATTTGGCAGTTGGAATAGATAGCGCCTTGTCTGTTCACGATTTGCATTTGGCTTGTCAGGAGATTGAGAAAAAGCTTGGCCGTAAGCATATACAACGCTGGGGACCGCGCGTAATCGATCTCGACATACTTCTGCAAGAGGATCTGGTACTGAACGAAGACGGGCTGGTCATCCCCCACCAACGGATGCACGAGCGCCGTTTCGTACTAGCCCCCCTGGCCGAACTGGCTCCTGGTTTGATTCATCCACAAATCAAAAAAACAGTTGGGCAACTGCTTCGTGAGCTGGGGCCGGACGGACCGCAAGTGAAAAAGATCAGCAATCCTGAAATATAGATTCCTCGACGCCCGGCAACGATGTAACAATACGAAAACCTGCGACAAAATTAAACAACTGACAAAAGAGTCAATTCTCCTTGACACACTGTGTCTCGTTCGCAAGAATGCCTCGTCCACATAATCAAGGAGGTTGCATAGATGAAAATTTTTCTAGATACCGCCGATGTCGACGAAATTCGGCGTGCATCTGCCATGGGACTGGTTGATGGTGTAACGACCAACCCGACCCTGGTATCTCGAACAGGCAGAGCCTATAAGGAAGTTATCAAAGAAATATGCGACATTGTCGATGGACCCATTTCTGCCGAAGTCATCAGTGATGACGCCGAAGGTATGATCGCCGAAGCCAGGGATTGGGCCAAGGTTCACAAGAACATCGCCGTCAAGGTTCCGATGACACTCGAAGGACTCAAGGCCGTAAAAACCTGTAGCGCCGAGGGAATTAGTACAAACGTCACGTTGGTGTTCCAACCCCTGCAGGGTCTTTTGGCGGCCAAGGCAGGGGCGACATTTGTCAGCCCATTTGTCGGCCGGCTTGATGACATTGGTCGCGACGGCATGGACATGGTTGCGGATTTGATGACCATGATAAGAAACTATGGCTACAAAACCGAGGTAATCGTTGCCAGTATTCGCAACTCGATTCACGTGTCACAATCTGCACTGATTGGGGCCGACATCATCACGATACCTTTCAAGGTGTTCAATACCCTGGTCAAGCACCCCTTGACCGATAAGGGCATCGAGTCTTTCAAGGCGGATTACGAAAAAATTCCAAAGGCCTAAACTAAAGAGACAGGAGGTTGGTCGTGAAAATCCTGGTAACCGCAAAACGGGTCACTGACCCAGATGTCAAAGTCAAGGTCAAACCGGATGGCAGTGGGATTGTAACTGACGGAATCGATTACAAGGTCAATCCCTTTGACGAGATTGCAGTTGAAGAAGGTCTCCAGCTCAAGGAAAAATTTGGTGGCGAAGTGATTGTGATAGGTATCGGCCCCAAGGAAGCCACAAAAGAGATTCGCTCGGGACTGGCCATGGGCGCCGATCGCGGCGTGTTGGTTATTACACAAGAGCACCTCGATTCGACCAGTGTAGCTTCGGTTTTTAAAAAAATCATAGACGAAGAGCAACCCGATCTGATCCTGATGGGTAAGCAAGCGGTCGACGGCGACAACAATCAGACCGGCCAAATCCTGGCCGAGATACTTGAGCTGCCTCAGGCCTGCTTTGCCTCGAAGATAGAAATCAGCGAAGATCAGAAAAAAGCGCACGTCACACGCGAGGTCGACGGTGGTTTCGATCACGTCGAGGTAGACTTGCCGGCCGTTATCACGGCCGACTTGCGGTTGAATGAGCCTCGCTACGCCTCTTTGCCGGGCATTATGAAGGCCAAACGCAAGCAGATCAAAGAGATAGAACTCGCCGAGTTGGGCCTCGATATGACTCCGAAGGTTGTTTGGCACGAATTCTCTGAGCCGCCGGCGCGCAAGGCTGGAATCATGGTTCCCGATGTGCCGACCTTGGTTGCGAAGCTCAGGGACGAAGCCAAAGTTTTGTAGACCGGATGAATTTTCGAGGCAAGGAGAACTAGCATGGGTAACGTACTGATTATTGCCGAACACAAAGACGGCGTTTTGAAAAAGGCCAGCCTGGCGGCATTTACTTTCGCCAAAGATTTCGCGGCCAAAACAAGTGGTGAGTTTCATATTCTGGTGATCGGCCATGATGTCGCGGCCGTTGCCGATCAAGCCTGCTGCTACGGCGCAGCCAAAGTGCATTTGGCCGACAATCAGGGCCTGGGCGCTTACCTGGCGGAAAGCCATGCGGCAGTTGCCGCAAAGGTTGCCAAGGATATTTCTGCCGAAGTAGTCGGGGCCACCTCGACTGCAATGTCCAAAGACCTCCTGCCCCGCCTGGCGGCTAAACTCGAGGCCGGGATGGCTTCGGATATTCTCGGGGTCAACGATGCGGGGCACTTCTTGCGTCCGGTTTGGGCCGGTAACGCCGTGGTGGCGGTCGAGATAACTACGGCTATCAAAGTGCTTTCTATCAGGGGCACCGAGTTCGAACCAGCCGTCAAGGGTGATGCTGCTGGTGATAAAGTGGATGTTGAAGTCGTTGTCGATTTTGACGGTTTGCAAAAACGGTTCTTGAAGTTCGAAGAAGTCAAAAGTGAACGCCCCGAACTGACCGAAGCGGCAGCCATCGTCAGCGGCGGGCGCGGCACAAAAGGCGAAGAGGGTTTCAAGTTGGTTGAAGGCCTGGCCGATCTGCTGGGCGCCGCGGTTGGAGCAACCCGGGCAGCCGTGGACGCCGGCTGGGTGCCTAATGATCTCCAGGTCGGCCAGACCGGAAAGGTTGTTGCGCCCGATTTGTACATGGCGATTGGTATTTCCGGCGCGATTCAGCATCTGGCCGGGATGAAGAGCTCCAAGACGATCGTGGCCATCAACAAAGACGAAGAAGCCCCGATTTTCACGGTAGCCGACTACGGGCTGGTGGCCGACCTCTTCAAGGCCGTCCCCGAGCTGGTTGAAGAGATAAAAAAAGCCAAAGCCTAAACCCGCAATCTAACAGTCCGGGTCAAAGTCGATCCTCTTGCGTTCCAGCCGAATCGTTAGCATATTCTCTATATACGAGGAGTGAACAACATGCTGGCCAAGGGTGTTTTGAAAAAAATTGAAAAGATTATCGGGCGGGAAAATTTGCTGACCTCAGATGAGGAGCTGGTTCTCTACGGCTATGATGCGACCCCGGCGGCCGAGATCGTAAAGCCGGATGCAGTTGCGCTGCCTGAAACCGCCGAGCAAATTGCCGAGCTGATCAGCCTGGCTAATCGGCACAAATTCCCGGTTATTCCTCGGGGGGCAGGCACGGGCCTGACCGGCGGATCAAGACCGGTTCATGGCGGCCTGGTCCTGAGTACTCAGCGAATGAACCGTATCTTGGCGGTCGATACCGAAAACCTGCAGGCGATCGTTCAACCCGGAGTAGTGACCGAAGATATACAGCAACTCGTCGAGGGCGAGGGTTTGTTCTATCCGCCCGATCCGCAAAGCAAGGCGAGTTGCACGATTGGCGGAAATCTGGCCGAGAACGCCGGAGGGCCCCGCGCCGTAAAGTACGGAGTGACTCGACAAAATGTGTTGGCCTTGCAGGCCGTACTGCCTCAGGGTCAGTTGGTTAGAATTGGAGCGCGCACCCTGAAGTCGGTTGTCGGCTACGACATGCTTTCTTTGTTGATTGGCTCCGAAGGCACTCTGGGTATCATTACCGAAGCAACTCTGCGCCTGTTGCCCTTGCCGCCGGCGCGCGCAACGCTCCTGGCTGTTTTCGATAGCGTTGAGGCAGCCGCCGGGGCGGTTGCCAAGACATTTCACGCCGGAGTTGTCCCGAGTGCAATCGAGTTCATGGACAACGCCTCGATTCGGAGTGTCGAAGAGTTCGAGCCCTCCGGCCTGCCGGTTGATGCACAAGCGGTTCTGGTCATCGAAGTTGACGGCCAGCCGGTCCAAGTAAAAGAATCGGCAGAAAAAGTCAGGCAGGTTATGCAGGCTCAGGGCGCCCGTCAGGTGAGATTGGCGGCAAATGAGGCCGAAGCCGAAGTCTTGTGGAAAGCTCGCCTGTCTTTGGGGCCGTCAGTTGCCCGGATTGCTCCGTTGAAAGTAAACGAAGATATCGTTGTGCCCCTGACAAATTTACCTGAGGCCGTTTCGCAGATTCACGCTATTGCTGAGAAATATCGAATCAAAAGCGCCAGTTTCGGACATGCCGGCGATGGCAACTTGCACGTAAATTTTTTGGCTAATCCCGATGACAAAGAAGAAGTTGCCAGAGTGGACCAGGCAGTTGCAGAGCTTTTTAAACTGGCGGTTTCGCTCAACGGCAGTATTAGCGGTGAGCATGGCATCGGGACAACCAAACAGGAATTTTTATCACTGGAACTGTCCCCAGAGGTGATCGAGGTAATGAAGGCAATTAAACGGGCGATGGATCCTTTGGGTATTCTGAACCCAGGGAAGATTTTCCCGGTCAGGGCAAACCAAACCAGCCAGTCATCCCCCGGGAGAGACGGCCACGGATAAAGAACTACAAGCCGAATTCAACCGCTGTGTTCGTTGCGGTGCCTGCATGGCAAAATGCCCGGTCTATTCGGTTGCCCGGGTAGAGGGCTCGGTAGCCCGCGGCAAGCTGGCCCTGATCGAGGCCGGCCTGAATGGGCAAATTAAGACGGGCAAGAAATATCGCTTTTTTCTCTCGGCTTGCTTGTTGTGCGGATCTTGTGTTCAGTCGTGTCCCAGTGAAGTCGATACTCCCCGATTGGTTCGACTGGGCCGCCAGAAATTGGCAGCCGCCGGAAAAACCAGATGGCTCAAGAGACTTTTCTTGCAGAGATTTTTACCCTCGCGCCGGATGTTGCCGGTTTTATTCAAGGGTGCCCGGGCTTGCCGGGCATTGTGGGCCGCCAAGGTTCCAGATTCGAGCGGTTTGCACGTTCGTTTTTTAAAAGGGCCGGGTGGCCAGAGACACAGTTTGCCGAAGATTACCAAGCCGTTCTTTACCGATCGCGAGCTGCCGCGGGAATTCACCCAGGCCGGCTTGAAGGTCGCTTGGTTCTCAGGTTGCGTGTCGAACTACTTGCGCCCCCAAGCGAGTGAATCGGCCCTTAGGGTGCTTTCGAAGGCCTCGGCCTGCGTCGTTGTACCAGCCACTCAGGGCTGCTGCGGCTTGCCGGCCCTGGCCGCCGGAGAGACCGAAGCCGCCAAAAAACTTGCCCGGCGTAACCTGGAGGCTTTTCTGCCCGAGGGCGGAACCTGGCCGGATGTAATCACGACAGCCTGTGCGTCGTGTGCCGTGATGCTTAAAAAGCACTTGCCCGAGTTGTTGGCTTCAGACGAAAACCTTGCCGCAAGAGCCAAAACCTTTGGGGACAGGGTAGAACCATTTTCAAGATTATACTCCAGACTTGCATCCGGGAAGGGTGATGCCGGTAAGGCCAAACAGCCCGGCCTGCCTGTGCTAACCTACCATGATCCCTGTCATTTATCGAAAGGCTTCAAAGAGAAAGATGCCCCGCGGCTGTTGCTGACTAAGCTCGCTGGAGCAAGATTTGTTGAGATGAGGCGGCCGTGTGGATGTTGTGGCCAGGGCGGAAGTTTCAACATTACCCACTATGATCTCAGCCTGAAAATTGCCGATAAAAAGGTGAAAGATATTCTGGCTAGCGGGGCCGAGGTCCTCGTAACAGAGTGTTCTGGCTGCATTTTACAGTTATCAGAAGTGCTTCGACGGGCGGGCTCGAGTATCGAAGTAATCTCCACACCAGAGGCTTTGGAGCTGTATGGCGACCTATAGCAGCGTCTGCAAAAGTGAAATAATCTGCAGTAAAATGGCTTTAGAACGTTGACAAATGAGTATCTGGGGCAATAGACTCGGCCAAAAGTTGAATGACTACGAAACCTGTAGGGGGTTCCATGGCGACCAAAAAGAAGAAAAAAACAGCTAAGGGCAAGAAAAAACAAACGAAAAAGACATCGGTCAAGAAAAGGACCGTGAAGAAAAAAGCAGCCAAAAGCAAGGCAAAAACCAAGAAGAAGGTAGTCAAGAAGAAGCCGGCCAAGAAGAAACCAGCCAAGAAGAAACCGACTAAGAAGAAACCGACTAAGAAGAAACCGACTAAGAAGAAACCGACTAAGAAGAAACCGGCTAAGAAGAAACCGGCTAAGAAGAAACCGGCCAAGAAGAAGATTGCCAAGAAGAAACCGGCTAAGAAGAAACTAGCCAAGAAGAAACCGGCCAAGAAGAAGGCTGCCCCTAAGACGAAGAAGGCAATTGCGTCAAAGAAGACGAAAGCTTCGACCAAGCCTCGCACAGTTCCCAAGGGAGCCAGCGGTCCGTTTGCCCTGAAACACAAGATTCAACGACAGAAAGACGTGGCCTGGCGCATGATTGATGGTGAGGCCGTAATTATTACGCCGGCCGATAGCACCATGCATACCTTGAACGATGTGGGTACCAGGATCTGGGAACTCATGACCGGCAAACGCTCGCTTAAAGAAGTATCCCAGGTACTGTGTGCCGAGTTCGATGTCGACGAAAGCCGAGCCGAAAAAGACACAATCTGGTTTGTTGAATGCCTGGCGAAAAAGGGGCTGGTAGAAACTCCTTAAAAAGAACCTCAAGAAGAACTTCGTTTGGACGATAAATCAAGGGAGTGGGGTACGATTCGTTCTGGGCGTGGTCAAAGTCTGGCCATGCTGGCAGTTTCAGTCTAGCAAGGCCTGGACGGATTTGCCTGAAGTGCCTTGAAAATAACAGTTTTTATATAAGATGGGGTCTGTTGATCTAAATTGAGGTTTCAGGCTAGTATAGACAACCCTGAGGGGTCTATTTTTGCCTTATCCGGTGGGAGGATAATTTCAATGAAGATTTTTCGTCTCTTTTTATGTGTCCTGTTGGCCGCTTTTGCTGTAAGTGCCTGCGATTGCAATGGTGCTAAAAACGAATGTGATTGCATTCCGGTCATTGAAATCACGCAACCGGGCTCGACAGTCTTAACCGAGTTCCATGACACCGACACCATAGAATTGGGTATTCAATATCCGGCATCAATCCGGACGGCTTGTATCCCAGCTGGCTCCGTATTGAATTTCTCCAATGACCGCCGACCGGGTGAGACGATCCAGGGCAGCGTCGTCATAGATGACGAGGCCAACCAGGTGGGTCATATTGATTTCGGCGATCAGACGTTCGAAGACGGGACAAACCAAGTTTGTGCCCGCGGGGGAGTCTCGGTAGTCAATGACGCCGATGGCTCGATGAGTTGCTCTCCGGTTTTGAAGACGGCCGAAGACTGCATCGACGTGACCGTTCAAACAGGGGTACCTGCCTGTCGCTTCGACGATCCGACCGACGGTGCTCTCTTGACGGCCAACGACGACTCCAGCGCCGCCGAAGGGTTCCAGCACGACGTGCTGGTTACTTGCAAGGGCGTCAATGACGGCGAGACTGTCGTGCTCTTGGTCAATGGCAACCAGATCGCCAGCGGCAGTCTGGCCAACAGCCAGTTTCAACTGGACGATGTCGATCTTCCGGTCGGCAGCAATGTTCTCAGAGTAGAAACTACCGGAACCGGCAACGAAGACGTTGCGACTGAAATCAGCGTTACGATTGACACCGGAGCCTGTGCGGTGCGTTTGTTGCCCGCCACGGGTACAACTTTTACGGCTGCCGACGATGAAGACAGCAATACCGACGGACTGCAGCTGACCTTGACCGTAGAAACCGATGTTTCCGGCACATTTGCCTGCACGGCCGGCAGCCCGGTGACGCTCTATGTCGGCAACGACACATACCAGTCGACTCTTGCGGGCAACACGGCCGCGATTATGGTCGACCTGACCGACGGAACCATTCAAGCCTACGCCGAAATCACCGAGGCCGGGGCCGACCCGAGCCAGTCCTTGACCAACGAGTATTTCGTATGCGCCACCCCGGTTGTGGTTGCAATTGGATCGCCGAGTGACGGTTTGACAATAACCGATGCCGCCGACCGGGACGCGGATACAACCGGCATTCAGATTGCCGTCGGTGGCACTACCAGCGGTGTGCCGGCCCTGGACAACTTGAGTATTTTGCTCGACGGCGTACTTGTAATGGACGGTGGCGACCCCTTGCGGCCGACAACGTTCTTCCCCGGGACGGATTACGAGTTTGAGTTCATCACTCTTCTCCTGACTAAGGATTACACGATCTCCGTAACCGGTGTTGACGCCTGCGGGGCGGAAGTTTCAGAAACGATTACGGTGCATGTCCAGACCGAGCAAAGGACATGTCTGATAACTGATCCGGCGGCCAATGATGTGTTGCTGGTTGTCGACGACAAAGACTCTGACGAAAACAACGACCTGCAATATGATGTCAGCATTACGACCGGAAACGTGCCCGATGGTACGAATTTTACGCTGCAAATTGGCGGTGGCCAGGCGGCCCTCGAAGGCCTGACTGTCAACGGCAACCAGTGGACCGGTGAGGTGACTTTCACCGACGGCGAAAAGAATCTACGTTGTGTGCTCGAGTCAGAAGAGATGTCTCCGGTGGTTTCCATTACCGTTGACGGCCACTCTCCAACAATCGACATCACCAGCCCGGCCGATAACGACACCTTCGATCAGACCGACATAAATGTCTGTGTGGCTACGACCGGTGTCGACGACGGTCTTTTAGCGACCGTGACCGTTTCAGACGGCACCGACTCGACACCTTTCACCTGCACGGTGACCGATAATGGTTGTTGCGTGGATGTGACCCTGTATGAAGGCAGCAATACCCTGACCGCTTCTGTGACCGACATGGCCGCCGGCGAAGGCAACCCGGCTTCGGATGCCATCTCGGTCGAAGCCGTCATTTGCACGGCAGCGCCGGTGATCACCTTCATTGATCCCACTACTGATGTTGCCAATGCCGGGCCTTACACCGTTGTTATCGAGGCGACAGAGGTTATCGACCCTGCCGGCATTTGGCTGGTGGTTGTGAGCAATGGTGTGCCTGGCCAGGCGCAAAACCCGGATACCTGGAATGCGGGAACCGGAGAAGCTACTTTTGACATAATATTATCCAACGGAAATACCG
>JAFDKH010000387.1 GCA_019307065.1 Deltaproteobacteria bacterium | reverse complement strand
CAAAACAAGCAGCTGGCCGAGCGATTTGAGCTTTACATCGCGGGTATTGAGCTGTGCAACGGTTTCAGCGAGCTAACCGACCCGGCTGAGCAGCGGACGCGTTTCGAATCGGAACAAAAAATTCGCAAATCTTTACACAAACCAGTGTACCCGATGCCGCAAAATTTCCTGAGTTCTTTAAACGACATGCCGGCCGCCTGCGGCAATGCCCTGGGCCTCGATCGGCTGGTAATGCTGTTCGCCGACAGCGCCGAAATTGACGACGTTGTGGCATTTACACCGGAGGAGCTTTAGCCAGCACCTGGGGCCTGGGCACTGGTTGCTCGATGCTGGATGCTTGATACTGGTCGCTGGCGCTTAAGAGGTTTAAGGTATAGGGTATTCAGATTCTTTGACCTCAATATATTGCATAGACTTAAAACATGAAAAGCGTGGACTTTTATCTTCAATCCACGCTTTTCCATTCTAAGATCTGATTGAACAATGTTGGCCGTTTAATACTTCAAAATCCCAGTGCCATAGTGCCATATTGCTCGTTCCACTAAAAGTGGCTGTCAACTAACAGTAGTCTATTTCGGAATATCGCTCATTGAGATACCCAGTGCGTTGGCAACGCCCTCGCCGTAAGTCGGGTCGGCCTTCATGCAGTTGCTAATGTGCCGATTCTTGATCTCTAGAGGGGCATCGCCCATTGCCCGGGCGGTATTCTCAAAGAGAACCTTCTGCTGCTCGGGGCTCATCAGCCGGAACAAATTACCGGGTTGAGAGTAATAGTCGTCATTGTCTTCGCGGTGATTCCAATGGTCTGCCGCGTCTTCGAGGCTCAGTGGCGGTTCGCGGAAATCAGGCTGTTCCTGCCACTCGTTGTAGCTGTTGGGCTCGTAGCCGAGCGTTCCCTCATAGTTACCGTCAACCCGCATAGCGCCATCGCGATGGTAGCCGTGGACAGGACAGCGAGCCCGGTTAACTGGAATCAGGTGATGGTTGACACCAAGGCGATAGCGTTGGGCATCACCGTAGGAGAAGAGCCGGCCCTGCAACATTTTGTCGGGGGAAAAGCCAATGCCGGGAACGATATTGGCAGGATTGAAGGCAGACTGCTCGACCTCGGCAAAATAGTTTTCAGGGTTCTTGTTCAACTCGAGCACCCCCACATCGATGAGAGGGTAGTCCTTGTGCGACCAGACTTTGGTCAGGTCAAACGGGTTAAAGGGGCACTTTGAAGCGTCGTTTTCCGGCATCACCTGGATCTTTACGCCCCATTTAGGAAAGTCACCTTTTTCGATGCTCTCAAACAGATCGCGCTGGTGGCTCTCCCGATCCTTGCCGACGATTGCCTCGGCTTCCTCATCGGTGAGGTTCTTGATACCCTGTTGGGTCTTCAAATGGAACTTAACCCAGACCCGCTCGTTCTTCGCATTGATCAGGCTGTAGGTATGGCTACCGTAAGCATTCATGTGACGGTAGGAGTACGGGATGCCCCGCTCGCTCATGGTGATCGTAACCTGGTGCAACGATTCGGGCAGTGAGGTCCAGAAGTCCCAGTTGTTGCGGGCGCTGCGCATATTGGTCTTAGGATCCCGTTTCACGGCATGATTGAGGTCAGGGAACTTGAGCGGGTCCTTCAAGAAAAACACCGGTGTGTTGTTACCCACCAGATCCCAGTTGCCCTCCTCGGTGTAGAACTTGATCGCAACGCCGCGGATATCGCGCTCGGCATCGGCCGCCCCACGCTCACCGGCAACCGTGGAAAAACGGACGAAAAGCTCGGTCTTCTTGCCGACTTCGGAGAAGATCTTCGCCTTGGTATACTCGGTAATGTCATGCGTGACGGTGAAGGTGCCGTAGGCGCCGGAGCCCTTGGCATGCATGCGGCGCTCTGGAATCACCTCGCGGTCGAAGTGCGCGAGCTTCTCCAGGAACCATGCGTCCTGAAGCAGCATCGGACCGCGCGGTCCGGCAGTCACCACATTTTGATTGTCGGCTACGGGCGCGCCTACGTTGTTGGTTAGTTTCTTGCCCATGACTTTACCTCCTTTTTTCTTGAGATGGTTGGTTTGGTTTTTTTCCCCCTGACAGCGCATTTGAGACAGACACCTTTGACTTCTACCTGCGTTGTTTCCACGTAGCCAAAATCTTTCACGGATTCTGGTAGCTTTAGCTCGTCGAGTTCATCGCTGTAGAAATCCCGCGTCAGCCCACACCGAATACACACAAAGTGGTGATGGTAGCTCAGATTCGCGTCGAAGCGGGTCCGCTCTCGGGGAGGCCCAAGCGTGTTGATTAGACCAAGGTCTCTGAGGAGCCAGAGGGTTCTGTAGACCGTGTCCAGGGAGATTGTCGGCATTCGTTCGCGAACGCCATTGTAAACCCTCTCTGCCTCTGGGTGGTCGCCGGTCTGCGCCACCTCACGGAATATTTCCACGCGCTGATGGGTTAGCTTCACACCCGAGTTTCGGCAAACCTCATTGAAGCGGCCTATACGCCTCTCGATTTCTCGCTTATTGATTTTCATCGCTAAGGCCCTTAATAAGAATGAATTCCTAAGTAGGAATACTTCCATTAAATAGATAATAATGTCAAGAGGAAATTTATCTTCAGGTCAAGAATATGTTTACGGCTAACTGAAAAAAAAATCGTAAACAGCTGGATGGATCAGAGGGAGTAGCGTCTATCCCAGTGTCTATTTTTGATGAAAAATAAAACAGGTTAGGCGAAGACGGGTCTCCTGAAAAAACCCTTGACTATTGGCAGGTAAGTGCTTAAACTTCTTAACTATACCGGAAATTGAAAACTGCTGTGTCTTTAATTTCCCGCAAAATCGACTTTCCTGTGAGCTTTGCCGTAGAACACCGTAAATCATATTTTATGAGGAGGTCTTTTCTTATGGCAACCGGCAATGATAGCTTCAACGCTCGAACGAACGATCCGCACCTGTCTCAGCT
>JAFDKH010000386.1 GCA_019307065.1 Deltaproteobacteria bacterium | reverse complement strand
CTGAAAAACTGCCTGCCGACGATCCCCTGAATAAAATTCTGGCTGCGCTTGACGAACCAGTAAGCAAATGCGCCAGCCTGGCCCTGATTCGCCCCGAAGGTACCGGCACATCAGAGGACTTGAGCGGGCTGGAAGAACTAATTCGAAACCATTTAGCACTCAAGGAAAACCTGACGGTAATCGAGCCCGAGACTGTATTTAGGAAAGTCGGTCCGGAGTTTGCTGTCTCTCCAGAGGGCATCTCAAAGGTGGCCCAAAAACTGGATGCTGCCGCAGCACTTTTCGTCAGGGTTTTTAAAACGGCTAAACAATACGAAATACATCTTTGGCTGGTAAATAGCGAAGGCCTGGTATTACTCGACGAGTCGATCCCGGTCCCAGCTATTCCGCCCTCAAAGCAGCCACCCGAAACTGAGCTTACGGCGACTGTGGCGACTGTGCCGACCGAAATGACTCCCCCGGATTCAATCCAGCCTCCCGTCTCAGAGCCTTCTTTAGAGGAGCAACCCGACCCTCACACTCAGGCAGTCGAGGCCTATCATCGCCGGGCGTTGGCATTGGCGGATCGGCCCAAAATAATCGGGGGGGGTGCTTCGATCGGATTCTCTACAGGACATTTAGCGATCGGTGTTCATCCTCCACCAATAATCACCAACGACTGGATGATCATCGAGGGCTCGACACCTATCAGCGAGCCACAACTGGCCGAATTAACCGGACGCCAGGACCTGGGCAAACGCATTTCGGATGAAATCGGTTCGATGAAAACCTTGCGCAACGTTGGTATTGGCATGACTCTGGGCGGCTTTATCTGTGCCGGCGTGGCAAGCCCATTTTTCAAGCAAGGCAGTGATGAGGGTTTGACCGGTGCAGGAATTGCCGTTGGAGTCGGCCTGGCGGTCGGCGCTTCCGGCCTGGTGGTCTGGTTGCTCTACGGCCCCGAAGCAGCCAAAGCGGCTACGCCTTACCCGACCCATCACCTGCTGACCCAGGAAGAAGCCGAAGACATGATCGAATCGTACAACGAAACTCTGCGCCGTGAACTTGGTTTATCCGATCAAGCCAGGAGCGGCCCGCCTGGCAACCAGGCCCCACCCGTCAGGTTCTCGATAATCCCCGACCCGCGCGGCGGCGTAGCAGCAGCACTCGAATTCAACTTCTGATTCGCAAGATTTGATCGACAGTTTGGGAGATTAGATTAGTCGTCCTGATTTTGATCGACTGAACGAACTAGGTCTATCATCCGGTCGACTAAACGATCGTTGACTACCTTGGCCAGAACCTCGGCGATTAGGACTAAAACTTCATCCTTGTTCGAAGAATTGACGATCTCGTCGAGACGGACAGCCAAACCCTCGGCAACAGCACTATCGAGCTTATCGCGCAAAATCCCGACTAGCTCGAGGTGAGTGCTGACTGTATCATCGGAGGTAGCCTCGTCGGAAAATGCGTTTTCGTCCATCACGCCGCCGGGCGGTTCGAATGGCGGATCTTGTTCGGGAAATTGAACGTCCTGCTCAATATCGAATTCGATATCCTCAGACGGGCCTGCCTCGTCGACAATCGGCAAATACTTGCCGACCAGCTCTCTAAGTTGCTGGGCTTTAACCGGTTTGGGCAGGGCTTCCTCGACCCGGGTAGTTTCTTTGACCTTCTGGGCCACCTCCTCCCGAGCTGAAGACAAGATGACGATCTTGGCATTCGGGGCCAAGCCTTTTTGTTGTAAGGCCATGAGAAACTGGTATCCATTCATGCGTGGCATAACCAGGTCAAGCATGATCATGTCCGGGGTCTGCCGGGAGATTTTGGTCAGCGCCTCGATTCCATCTGCTGCAACAAACACTTTGTAACCAAGCGGCTGTAATATGCTCGTAACAAAGCGTCTGACGGTGGGGTTGTCATCAACTACTAAAATTTGATTGCCCGTCGACATTGCGCCTCTTTTCGGATTAGCTAAATGATCCGATAGGTTGGAGTCGGCGTCAAGTTTACAGACGTACCTATTATTTAATAGGAGAGCTATAGCGCAGAATCTTGCCGTCGCGCAGGGCGATTGCCATGGTTCCGTCTACTGGATTGATGGCCAGGCAGTCTACGGCTGACTTGGTTCCCACAAAGAGCTTACCTTCTCGTTTCCAGCTGACCGGCCGATACACATAAATAACCCCAAGATCTCCACCGACCATCAAAGTCTTGTCCTCAGGCCCGAAAACTACGCAGAAGTGATAGGCTCCCACCATAATCCGCTTCAGATATGATCCTTGTCCACTGTATACCGAGAAAGAAACACTGCCATCGGCCGAGATGATGAATCGGATACCTTGATCGAATGCCAGAAAGTGAGCATCGTGGTTTTCATCGCCTTGTTGATTGACCAGATTGCCGCGCTCGTCCCAGAACTTGAGGTAGGATACCCCGTCATCCATGCAGCCCGCAGAGCTTACCCAGCCGGAAGCATCACGTCGCCTATAAACTCGGTTCTGGCGGCAACCAGGGTCCGAGAAAACGATCTCCGGTTTTCCTTTGGCGACATCCCACAACCTCAGGGCAAAATCGTCAGCGGCCGTAATGACTTTCTTGCCGTCTTTCGAAAAGGTAGCCCAGTTCATCAGAGGTTGGGGAGTAGCCGCATATATCGCCAACTCCTCATCGCTCATCTTTTTTTCATTAGGCGGTTTGACGCTGAGAGTCTTGAGCAGTTTACCACTGTTGACATCCCAAATTCTTGCGGTCTTGTCCTTGGATGCGCTGACCAGGAGTTTACCGTCAGGCGAAAAATTGGCCATCATGACATCGTCCGTGTGCCCCTTAAACTCTCTAACCAGCTGCCCACTGGACGGGTTCCAAAGCTTGATCAGCTTGTCCTTGCCAGTGCTGGCCAAAAGACTGCCATCCGGAGAAAAAGTCACATGTAAAGCAGCCTTGGCATGCTTGCCTACTTCGATGGG
>JAFDKH010000385.1 GCA_019307065.1 Deltaproteobacteria bacterium | reverse complement strand
CCTCAGTAATCGTAAAGGTCAAATCAGGATAATCCTGCTTCAACTGAGCCAGAAAACGCTTGGCTGCGTTACGCTCACAGTCGTTCTTGGTTTCTCCATCCTGCTTCAGGATCGGCTCTGGCATCAACGGAATGACTTCCCGCAGGTTTGGGTGAATAATCACTCCGCCCATCAGCTGGTGGTAGTAGGTCACCTCGCCCGTCTTCTTGTTGACCTTTTGCATGCAGGAAGAGCAGTGAATCGTCTTCGAACTAAAGTACCCTGTGCCATCCAAAGAAACGAGATAGCTTTCACCCAGAAAAACAAACTTGTCCAGTTCTTTGGTGCGCTCAAGTTGGCGAACAACACCTCTGAACGCTGCGCTAACCTCTGTTGGATCAACGGCGTCGAGAATCGTGCGCATCTGTGTGTCACCAGGCACTTCCTTAATGCCATAGATGCTTCCCATGTTGCTATCCGCTGTCCGACGCTCATCAAAAGCAAGCAATGATGAATCTTTCAAGGAAAACATCGCAAACCCAGACATCAGGGCGTCTGGCATTGAGACCTTTGCATTCTCAGCACGCTCGTCTGTCACCTGCTCGAAATTGGCACGAACCAATGCGAATAGGTGATCGGCGGATAACAGCTTGTTTGCAGCCATTGGGCAACGCTTTCTGTTTCGAGTTTCATAGAAATCCAGCGGACTCACAACTCGTTTCACTTGCCCCAACTATAGCCCATGTGCTGCAGATTTCAAGTCAGACATCAAAACGGGAATTGCTGCTTGCACTTGGACAAGGTAAGCCCTTATATTCCAAACTTGAAAGTTTGGGTTTTACGGGCTCTTTGCTATAATAGGGCCTCACCCAGCAAATTCTTGTACGTTGAGCAAGCATTTTCGGTATGTGAAAACCCTTCTTGGTTCCGGCTCTGTCTGGGTTAGGCTCACAATCAGTCAGGAGGAAGTCAGATGAATCACCTGAAATTCACCTTGATCCTGGGAGCGTTGGCTATCACCCTCACGGCCTGCTGCTGTCCCTGCGGCTCTCTTGTCCCGCTGCTCGGCAGCGAGGCCGAGTTCACCACCGGCGATTTTGCCGACGTGCCGGCCTACCCGGGCTCGACCCAGACCACCGAGTCTGACCCAATTCTCGGCGTAATGGTCACGGCCCTCTCGTTCATCGCTGAGGAGTCCGAGTGGAAGCACTACACCACGACCGATTCAGACAGTGACGTCCTGAACTGGTACGGAGACGAGCTTCCAGGTTACGGTTGGAGCGCTGCTTCAGGCGAGAACCTCGACGTCAAAAAAGAGGGCGGGTTGATCTTTGAGAAAGAAGAGGACCCCGAGGTACACCTCTTTATCCTTGCCGCTTCTGATATTGATGGCGGCGACGAGACGCACATCCTCATTGGGCGAATCCGCATTTCTTCTGACGAGTAATCACTTACAAAGATAAGAGTTGTTCCTGATTAGACAATGATGGTATACTTGGCGGCAAATTCAAGCAGGAGAGTGCCGTCATGGTAATACAGATACGAGATGATCGTCATATGAGAGCACTGACCGGTCTGTCACAAAAACAGTTTGATGCGTTACTGATAGAATTCACGGTCGTGTACGAAGAAGGGCGCTGGAAGGCCTATGAACAGGGTGTAGCTGCCGGGACGAGACAGCGGAAGCCTGGGGCGGGACAGAAAGGGAAGCTGCCCACACCGGCGGACAAGTTGTTGTTTGTGCTCTATTACTACAAGACCTATTCGACATTTGACGTGTTGGGGACGCAATTCGGTATGGCGCGTTCCAAGGCCCATGAGAAC
The DNA here is from genome assembly GCA_019307065.1 of Deltaproteobacteria bacterium. Classification (GTDB taxonomy): domain Bacteria; phylum Myxococcota; class B64-G9; order B64-G9; family B64-G9; genus JAFDKH01. The sequence goes on along the minus strand of JAFDKH010000385.1, from coordinate 1,158 downwards.
CTGCATCGTCTTTCCCCGGTGTTGCATGAGACGTTGGTGCGGTTGGGTGTTATGCCGCATCGCGAATTCGCCACACCAGAGGAGTTGAAGCAAGCCTTGCAGGGCACAGACCAACTCCTGATCGATGTCACGGAGCGACTGTATCGTCGCCCTCAAGATGACCAAGTGCAGCGAGAGCACTACAGTGGCAAAAAAAGCGTCACACGGTGAAGAATACGATCATGTCCACCCTGAGCAAGTACATTCTCTTCGTCGGTCGTACCTTTACAGGACACAATCATGACTACACTATGCTGAAACAGGAACTGCCACCAGACAAGTCCTGGTTCGATGGCGTCCAGGTGCTGGTCGACCTCGGCTATCTGGGCATGCCCAAGGACTACAACAGCGACAACGTCCATCTGCCATTCAAGAAACCATGTAAGAGCAAGAAGAATCCTAATCCACAACTCACCGATGACCAGAAAGCCGTCAATCGAGCCTTAAGCCAACTACGGATTTACGTCGAGAATGCTATCGGTGGCATGAAGCGCTACAACATCCTCGTTCATCGGTTCAGAAACCACAAGCACGGCTTTGAGGATGATGTCATCGGCATATGCGCCGGTCTTTGGAATTTCTCTTTGACCAACAACTATTAAGGAACAACTCTATAGATTATCCGTTTGAAGAGCATCTTGACAAGCCACAAATACAATGGTATAATCTTAGCATATTAGCAAGTGCTAATATATACTAAATGGGACAATGGACGAAATAGAGGACCTGGCAGAAATATTCAAGGCCCTATCGGACCCCACGCGACTGCGGTTGGTCAAGTTGTTGAGCGAGTGCGCACCGAGCGCACACCCGGTGGGTGAGTACCCTCAGAACGAGTGCAAGGGAGGCCCCTTGTGTGTCAACGCCCTTGCCCACGAGCTGGGAGTTTCACAATCAGCGACCTCACAGCATCTGCGCGTCCTAAGGCAGGCAGGGCTCGTTCGAGGGGAGCGGCGCGGCCCATTTGTGCATTACACGCTCGATAAAGATGGGCTGGAAAAGTACCGAGCCGCACTCCGGGATACACTAGGCGAGGACTTTGCGGGATGAGGGTCTTTTTTTGTCTTGTGATATTAGTACATACTAATATTTTCATATCCTAACAAGAAAGGAGGTGAG
>JAFDKH010000044.1 GCA_019307065.1 Deltaproteobacteria bacterium | reverse complement strand
CCTGAGTCAGTCAACGCCTTTCTCAGCTTGTTACGTACCGTCTCGACTACCTTCGGATCGCCCGGCGGAGTATGACTCGGGTCGACCACCTGGCAGGCGGCATGCAAGAGTATTTCCAAATCCTTAACCGGCAGAGAATATGCTAAGAAGAACTCGGGTCTGGCCATTGCAAGTTGCCGGCCAATTTGGAACAACAAGAGTTTTTTCTTGTCTTCCCGGAACATCTCCCGGTAGGCAATCATAGAGGTCGGCCGCGTCGGGGCAATCATCAAACCTGGTGGCTGCGGAGCATCCTCATCTTTCATGGCAAACAGTTCGACTTCTTTACCACCCAGGATTTTTGCCGCAATCCTGAAATTGTGGGCAAACAAAGAGCGATCCCGGGCCAGATCGACGTGGTTTTGTTTGCGTAGATTAAGCTCTTTATGATCCTTGATAAACATGGCCGGAGCCTTGCGATACAATAGTCCAAAGATGCGAGTAAAAGGAACCTTGACACCCGGATGGGCTAAAATATCTTCCCAGAGCTTATCGTTGATCGCTTTTGAGGCTACTTGGGGGGCCTTGCGAGCGAAGTAATTGACGATTTTCGATTCTTCATCGTCAGCTTTCTTCAAGTAACGCAGAATCGAGGCGATTGCATAAACTTTGTCGTACTCCTTACGTTCGTTATACATCTTCCACAACATTCGATAGCTTTTGATCCGGTCGGCCGACATGATCAGGACTCGATGGTGGGCGTCTATGGCTTCATCAACGGTCGCCGGTTTAGCCGCCAGGAGATCCCCAAGTGTCGCCAGGGCCTCCACATCATTGGGATCGAGATTGGTAATCATCCTGAAGGCATCAACTGACTCATTCAGGTTGCGCAGCACAACCCGACATAACTCACCCAGATCCTTCCAGAGCGCTAACTTTGTTTTTCTGGCCTCAACCGGCAAGCGCTTGATCATCATGATGTAGTTTTCTTTGAGCGACAACCAGTCTTTACGACCTGTTAGAATTTGCGAAATTTCCTGAAAAGCCTTGATCGACGAAGGATCGATATCCAAGGCAGCGTTAAAGTGCTCGACTGCCCTAATGTCATCGTGCAGTTCTTCTTTCAATAGCTGTCCCGCCTGCATGTGATAATCGACCAACCGCCGCGGGCGGCTTTCTACCTTTACGATCTGGTCTAGAATCTCTATGGCTTTTTGAATCTGGCGGGTTTCAGAAAAGACAGTCAACAAGCGTGTCAAAACGTCTAAACTGCCTGGTTGTAATTTTAGGGCACCCTGGAGCGCATCAACAGCCCTGAAAGGATCCTGGAGATTCTCCCGGCACAGGTCTCCCAAACGCACATAGTGACCATAAAGATCGTCTTCATCCATGGCATCGACCATCTGCATGCCGAAATCATAGGCTTCTTCCCAGTTTTCCTGTTCCTCGTGAATCCGAATCAGGTACTGCAGGGAAGCCAGATGAGTCTCGTCGATTTCAAGTGCTTTCTTGAAAGAACCGATCGCCCGGTCAACTTCCTGCATCTGAAAGTTCACGTCGCCGATCTGCCAGTACAGCTCGGCGACTTCGGCATCTGACAAGCTGTCGCGATGATGAATCAGAATGGTCTGATAGATACGATAAGCTTCTTCCCACTGTTCGGCCTTGAGGAGTGCATTGCCTAAGCCTTCCAGGGCCGGCAAATAAGTGGCATCGAGCTCATAAGATTCTCGATAATGATCGAGAGCTTTTTCACCCTTGCCAAGCTTCTCGGTAATGTAGCCCAGCCGATAATACTGGCGGCAGAGCTCTTTGGATTCAGTGTTACGATCCAGCCCTTCGACAACCACCTCCATCATCGTCTCCGCCTTCTCCCATTGCTCGGTGCGGAAATAGATGTCGGCCAGCGGTTTGGCGGCCGGCAAGAAGTCCGGAGTCCGTCGCAGAGACTCCTCGTAATAGCTGGCCGCTTGGGCAGAATCATCGTGCTGCTCCTGGAGAAATTTACCAATTTCGAAAAACAGGCGGGTCTTCTCCTCGACATCTTCTGTGTGCTCAGCCTCCTGAATCATCATTTCCAGATACTGGTCGTATTCCTTGTCCAGGTAGAAAATGAGTTTAAGGGCTTTAATTGCCGGTAAGTAAGACGGGTCAATGGCCAGGGCCTTCGAATAGGCATCCCGGGCGGCCCCGGAATCGAGCAGCATGTCTTCGTTTATCTTGCCCATTCGGTAGTAGAGGTCGACGGCTTCAGGAGTCGCCCCGCATAACTCAGCCTCCTTGTGCAGCATTTCGATGGCGTTGAACCAGTTGCCGCTCTTTTCGTAGAGTTGACCAAGGGCATGGATGGCCGGCCGTGATTGAGGATCTATTTCAAGGGCCTTGGTGAATACATCTTCGGCCTTATCTACCCGGCTCAACTCACGATACCAAACCTCGCCGATTGACAGGTGAATATCGACCTGTTCGTTACGATCACCGATCAGTTCGATGTGCTTGTAAAAAAGCTCAATCAAGCGCTTGAAGTCTCCCATGCGACGAACGAGACGTTCCAAGGCCTTGACAGAATGTAGATTGTTCTCATCCAGTTCGAGGATACTCTCGTGACAGGCAGCCGCGTTTTCCAAGTTGCTAAAACGCTCCTCCCAGATGCTCCCCATCTTGTTGAATAATTTGACCTTTTCTCCCGGCTCCTGGATCAGGGCCGTTTCGCGCTCGAAGACCTGGAGCAACTCACTCCATTGATCCAGACGAGTGTAAATTCTTTCAAGCGCCTTGAGCGACTCGGCGTGGGTTGCATCCGATTCGAGAACATCGCGATAGGCATCGATGGCTTCGTCATCGTTGTTTAACTCGGTTTCCCAGATGCTGGCAATATTGAACAAGTAGTTGACCGCGATTTGACGATCTTCGGCTTGATCGGCCGCTCTCTTTAATATCTGGATTAAGTCTTGCCAGCGTTCCTCCTGCTGATAGAGCCGAATCAATGACTGGACTGCTCGAGCATCCCGTCCATCCAGTTCGAGAATACGGCGGAAGCTTTCCAGCGCCAAATCCACTCTCTCGAGTTTCTCTTCCTGTAGCAGGGCTATCTGTCCGCGGATCTCTTTGCGCTCTTCGATCTCATCTGAGCGATCGTACTTTTTATCCAGAATGCGTACCAAGTCTTCCCAACGCTCCTGATCACGATACAACTCGGCCAGGGAATCGAGCGAGGCCACCTCGCGTTTATCCAGCTCGACCGCTTTGAGCAATCTGGCCTCGGCTTCTTCGGTATTGCCCAGGCGTAGCCGGTAGATATTGGCAATCTTGCGGTAAAGATTGACAGCCCGTGAGCCTGAACCCAATTCATCGGCCGCATCTTCGAAGACTTCTAAGAGAGTGTCGTAATCCTCGGTTTCTTCTGCAAGATTTTCGAGTTTGCTCAGGACGAAATCATCGCTGAAATCTTCACGAAAAGCAGCACAGTAGCGAGCAAAGGCGAGTTCTTTCTGCCCCAGGTGAGATTCATAGATCTCCGCAATTTCCTTCATGTATGTGAGCCGATCCTTGCGCTCGCGAATGTGAACCAGGCGCTTTTCCAAAAGAGTGGTCAACCGTCGCCACTCTTTATTCTCGCGATAGATTCCATCAGCAGTTCGGAAAGCCTCTTCATGGAACGGATCGATTTCAAGAATTTTTTCGTATGCCGGCGAAGCACCTAAAGGCCTTTCGATCTTGTCCTTCCAGATCGAAGCTACCTCGAGCAGAGTATCGATTTTCTCCGTATCGATCTCTTTTACCTCGGCGCTCTGCTCCAGAATATTTACGGCATCCTGCCAGGCTTCATTGACCTGGAAGATCCGTGAAAGCCGATCGAGTTCATCGGCAGTGTGCGGTTCAATATCGACTGCCCGTTTGGCGGCGTCAATGGCTTCGTCCCGACGGGAAAGTTTCTCGCCGAGAATCTCGGCCAGCTCGAAACGAATACCCTTTACGCCGGTCATGTCCTCTTGAAGCGGGACCAACTTGCGCAAGATCGAGAGCAACTCTTCCCATTGTCCACTCGAGGTGTAGATCCTTCTTAGTGATTGCAATGCCACGGGATCTTTCGGGTCGAGCCGCAACACTTCCTGGTAGTGCTTCATGGCATCTTCGAGCTCACCCAGTTTTTCGCCCTTGACCCAACCCAGACGACCGGAAAGCGTGGCTATCTTCTCGGGGTCGACCGTTTTCTCCATGCGCGATTCGATCAACTGTGCCAGATCTACCCAGCGTTCGGTCGTCTCGTACAACCTATCGAGCGCCCCGAATGCGTCATCGGCATATTCCTCGTTCAGGGAAACCTTCTTCCACAATTCGATGGCCTCGTCCGGGCGACCAAGCTGATCGGCTGCCAAATCACCGACTCGAGCTACTAATTCAATCTGTTCATCGTGATCTTTGGTGTACTCCATTCGAGCGCTCAAAACACCATGCAGCGCTTCATGATCTCCCATCTCGGCAAAAATACGTTCGAGTATCTTCATGCTCTCGATGTGACTCGGCTCAAGATCGATGACTTGCCGAAAATAGCCAACTGCCTTAGCCGGCAGATCTTGCAGCTCGTAATAGATCTTGCCCAATCGATAAAGCAGTAGAACCTGCTCGGCTTTGTCGGTAACCAGGTCGATTTCTTTCGAAAGTATGTCAGTCAAGCGATCATAGTCTTCACGCTTCTCGCACAGCCGATCCATGGCTTTTAAAGCTTCGAGATTTTTTCCGTCAAATCGAAGGGCTGCCTTGTAAAAACGAACCGCCTCGTCCTCGTCGGCCAACTCGGTTTCCTGGATTACAGCAACCTTGAGGGCAATAGCTGCCCCGACAGCAGGTTCCTCTACATTGTCGAGCTCTTCTTCGTACACGGCCGCCAGGGCTTCGAGGTTTTCATCCTCGGCGGCAATTCGCTCCAGGTGCGCCCGCACATTATTGTCGGTCAAGTCTTCGTGAAACATCCGAACGTAGGTGTTGAACGCCAGGGTTTTTAGACCCATGCGGTGTTCCTGGATTTCGGCAATCTTTGTAAGCAACTCCAGGCGCCTGGCCATGACTCGAGACTGGCGAACTTGGGTTTCGAGAATATCGAGATATTTTTTCCAATCACCGATCTGCTCGTAGGCCGTCTCTAGCAGGAGCGAAGCTCCATCGAAAGAACGGCCTTCAGCCAAGAGACCCTGGAGATATTCAACCGTCGAGACATGTGACGGATCGAGTTGAAGTATGTCCTTATAGAGAGTTGCCGCTCGCTCCATGTCGCCAAATTCGTGTTCATAGAGATGAGCCAGTCTGAATCGGGCATCCAATGCCTCCTCCCGCTCGTTGAGCTGGTCAAGCAGGTTGATTTGCGCAATCAGAACTTCGGCCAGATCTTTAATCCGGCCTTGATCAACGCATAATCGATCCAGCATTCTGAGGGCATTTAGATCTTGTGGCTGGTGCTCTAAAATTTCACGATAGGTCTGTATCGCTCCACCCAGGTCACTAAGCTTCTCTTCATGAATTGATGCTATCTCGTACAGTAAGGCCGAGATTTGCTCAGGATCATCAAGTAGTTTGACACGTTTACGAAGCACATCGGCCAAAGAGTCGTAGTTTTCGTTCTGACGATATGAGTTTTCGAGCGCCATCAAGCTCGAAGCATCCTTGCTATCAAGATTAGCCACTGCTTGTAAATGTGTCAGGGCCGCGTCTTGATCTCCAAGGCGCTCGCTGAACAAACTAGCTAATCGTCGGTGCAGCGCCAGCAAGACGGAATGATCTTCAACGTTGTCGATGCTTTGCTCGAATACGGTCGCCAGCAATTCGAAGTTGTCGGTCTCCGAGGCGAGCCGCTCGAGGGTCAGACGGACATTCTCATCGGTCGGATCCAAGCCGAAAGCCCGGCCCAAGGTCGCAAAAGCCAATTCTTTCTGATCCATCTGCTTTTCGTATACACCTGCAATTCGGACCAAGGCAGCTTTTTTCTCTTCCGGATCTTCAGATGCGTTGTGCAATACTTCTAAGACCGCGATCAGATGTCGCCAATCTGCCGCCGATTCTAAGGGACCGACCAGAATCTTGGCAACGACCTCCTTGCTCTCACCAGCGTCGAACATCTCTACCAGGGCGGTAATTGTTTCTGGCTGCCCGGGCTCCCGCTGAATCACCGTCGAGTACAAGGCCAGCGCCTCTTCTGCCTGAGAAAGCTTGCTGCGTAACACCTGGGCCAGCCGAAGCTGAAGTGAGGTCAGTTCACCTTCGCCGGCATGTTCGATTTCCGCAGCCAGGACTCCGGACAACTCCTGCCAGCGGTCTTCTTTTTCCAAGAGTCTGTCGAGCAGCTTTAAAACGGTCAGATCTTGCGGATCATCAGCCAGAATTTCGTGGTAAGCTTCTATGGCTCCGTCATTGCGACCAAGTCGCTCTTCCATGAAAGTCGCAACTTCATGGTACAGATCTTTCTTCTTGTCGACGTTCTCTTCGAGTCCTGCCATGTGCCGCAAGATTCCAACCAACTCGGAATAGGCCCCCCGCTCGCGATACAACCTTTCGAGGGCCTTTAGCGCCTCGATGTCATCCGGGTCTGAAGAGAGAACCGCTCGCCAATGTGAAACTGCTTCATCTTTGTCTTCAAGATAAGATTCTTTCAGCTGCGCCAGGCGTCGTTCGAGTACCGGACCGACTTCGCTTCCCTTGGCCTTTTCGACAGCTTCTTCGAAAACTCCGGCCAACTCCTCATATGAGCCCGTTTGCTCAGCCAGTCTTTCGATATCCGTGCGGATTCCCTCATCGGTAAAGTTTTCCCTGAAAGCTCGACAAGCAACCATGAAGGCCAGCGGTTTTTGGGTTAGTTCCTCTTCGTAAATTTGCATCAATTCTCTAAACAAAACCAATCGCTCGGATAAATCCTCGCGTCCGGCCAGGCGGACTTCCATAATGGCCACCAGCTTCTTAAAGTCACTCTGAGCCCGGTAGACAGGCTCGAGCACTTCGGCGGCTTCGGTACGCGCAGCTTCATCCGGCAACAACTGTTCGAGAATATCAACCGCGCGCGGATCGGTCTGATTGCGAGCCAGGGCCTCTTTAATCGTGGTCAGGCCGGTCTCTAAGTCCTTGAGCTGGTGCAATTGCAGGTGGGCCATTCGAAGTAAAAAGTCCTGACGAACATCCGGCTGACCTTCTTCCGGTTTTTCTTCAGGTGCAAGACTGATTTCTTGCGTCAGTATGCTGGCTAATTCTTGCCAGCGCTCGTCGGCAACCAAGAGTCCATCCAGCAATTTCAACGCGCGTGCATCCCGAGGGTCCAACTCGAGAATCTGATGGTAGACGACGATGGAACCATCGATGTCTTCGACTCCCTCAGATAAACACGCAGCCGTTCTGAATAGTAAATCTTTCCTTTGCTCGAGATCTTCGGTCAACTCCACTTGAGCTCGGTAGACATTGACCAAAGCTGCGAAATTGCCCTCCTCGCGGTACAGCCGTTCGAGGGCTGCCAGTACCTCGGGGTCCTGGCCGTGCGATTCCATCAGGTGTTCCCACTGCTCGATAGCCTCAGCCCGTTTATTCAGATGCTTTTCGTTGATCTCGGCAACTTTTTTACGAAGGTTGGTGGCCAGATCAGTTCCAACGTGGTGATCGGCTACGTCGAGCAAAACACCAACCATTTCCTCGAAGAATCCACCTTCCTCGGATAGACGCAGCAGATCCTTTTGCACTCCAATATCTTGAGGCTGTTCCTTAAAAGCCCGAGTGGCTACGTTGAAGGCCAGGGCCTTTTCCTCTATCTTGGTTTCATAGATATCTCGCAGCTGAGAATACAGTCGAATTTTCTGGTCCGGCTCGACTGAGGCCACCAGACGCATCTCCAAGACAGCCGCCAGTTTTCGCCACTCCGAACTCGATCGATAAACAGATTCCAGTACTTCGGCCGCAGCCAGACGGCAGCGTTCATCAGGCAACAAACACTCGATACTGGCAACAGTCTCGGGATGGTTGGGCTTGACTTCTAAAACTTGTGAATAAATCTGAACCGCTCGGCCTGGATCGTCAAGCTGTTCTGCATAGATCTCAGCCAAACGCCGGTTGTAATCGATCACTCCGAGTACGTTTTTTGACAAATTCGCCAGCTTGGGCAGAAGTGCGGCATCTTCCTCCCAACGATTTGTCAACTGATACAAGCGGTCGAGTTGTTTGGCGGCGTGAATGTCTTCAGGATGAGAAGCAAAGACGTTACTATAGGCTTCTATTGCTCCCTCCATGTCACCCAGCTGTTCTTCGCGGATCTGCGCGACTTGCACTAACAAGTCACGCTTCTTGTCGGGATCGGTTGAAAACTCAGCCTGGCGGGACAACACCCAGCCAAGATCCTGCAGAGATTTCGTATCCCGATAAAGAGTTTCCAAAGAAGCCAGGGCAACAGCATGGCTGGGTTCGATTTCCAAAAGGCGTCGGAGACTTGTCGCTGCCAAGTCGGGCCGGCGTAACTTGTCACGGTAAAGATTGGCCAACGTCTGCAGGAGAAACACTTGTTGTTCAGGATTTTCTTGTGCGCCGACTGCATCCTCCAGGGCCGCAGTCAACTCGTCGTAGGCCCCGGATTTCTCTGCCAGCCTTTCCATGTACTGTAGAACGTCTTGCCTGGCGCAATCCTCGGAGAAGGCTCGCCGTAACGAAGCAAAAGCACGGTCTTTTTGCGACAGCTGCTGGTCGTAAACTGCGGCTACTTTCAGCAGAGCTTCCACTCGTTCACGTTTGTCCTCAAGGTGCTCGACCTGAACATCCAAAGCTCGTACCAGGCCGGCCCAGTCATTATTGCTCTCGTAAATCGGTAAAAGGATCTCGGCTGCAATTGGGGCACTATCCGGCCGCCCGAGTAATGACTCCAGAGCGGCAATTGCGCGACTATCATCCGGCCGTTCAGTCAACACCTGCCGGTAGTGCTCCACCGCGTGTTCCCGATCTTCCATCTTTTCGCCGCGAACTCGGCCGAGGCGCAAATTCAACTCAGAAGCTTCCTCCTGGGATACCAACGGAATTTCTTTTTCCAAAACAGCAGCAAGATCCGGCCAAAGTCCGGCTTGTTCCAACAGAGAATCAAGGCGCCGTAAAATTTCCAGCTCATCTCCGACCATCTCGTGAACTTGTTGCAATAATTCGATAGCCGTCGGCCGATCGTGCAGTTCCTCTTCATTGATCTGGGCCAACTCTAGAAGCAGGGCCTTCTGTTCTTCGGGCTCTTGAACTTGTTCAATTCGGGCGCGTAATACTGCAGCCAGTTCATCCCATCCGGCCGTAGTTCTGAATAAATCAGTCAGGGCCACTAATGACTCTAAGTTTGTCTTTTCGTTGGACAGAACTCTCTGATAACAGGTGATCGCCTTACGTGGTCGGTTGAGTTGTTTGAGGTACAGTTCGCCTAACGAGAGATCGAGCGATATCAGCAGGGTCTTGTCCTCGGTCCGCCCAATTGCTTCCTCGAAAAACCCTGCCAGTTCTTCAAGATGGTTGGTTTGTTCGGCCAGACGCACTAAGTCGCCTTTTAGCTTCGCTTGCTCGGGAACCTCCTTGAAGGCTCGCCCTAAAGCTGTGAAGGCAAGTTCTTTTTGTTGCAACTCTTCCTCATAGACCTGGGCAATCCTTTCTAACAACGCAACGCGTTCTTCGGGCGAACTGCAGCCCTCCAACCTCAGCTCGAGCATATCGATATGACGCCGCCAATCTCCGGCCAAGGCATAGTAGGGCTGTAAAATCTCTGCAATCCTCAGGGGACTGACTCCGCGACCTTGCAGTCGCTCGAGAATTGTCACGGTCCCGGCAGCAGTCTCAGGATCGCTGTCTGCACTCGACAGGATTTCATTACAAAGCTGAAGCGCCTTTTCGGTATCATTCAAACGCTGTTCATAAATTCCACTCAAGCGGAACTTCACACCGACTAGCTGGCCAGGATCGGTAATGAATTCCATACTCTTTTCGAGGGCCTGGGCGGCTTGCTCCCAGTTCCCTTCGCGTTCTTGTAGTTGGGCCAGACTGCTCCAGGCCGTACCATCCTCTTCGTCTATCTCAAGGATTTCTTCGTAGGCTGCAATGGCCTGGCCAAAATCAGCCATCCTGTCTTTGTATATGGCTGCAAGCTTATAAAGAAGTTCCTTTCTTTTTTCACCGCTACGCACTAGCTGAAGCTGTTGGCGATAAATCCCAACCAGTTCTACGCTACCTCCGGATGCGGCCTGCAAGCGTTCAAGGGCGTCCAGGGCCGGCATGTTTTTAGGATCAAGTTCAAGAATTTTCTGGCAAGTTCTAATGGCACCACTGGCATTATTCAGACGGTTCTCGTAGATCGAGACCAACTGGCCGAGTAGTTCAAGTAAAGCCTTGCCCTTCAATTCTCCCGAATCAGCTGTGGCTTGAAAGGCTGTAACCAATTCCTGGAAACGCCCGGTTTGCTCACCGAGAGTCATTACTTCTTTGACGAGTTTCTTTTTAGATGGAGAGATCAGCAGGGCCCGCAGCTTTGTTTTAAACGCCTCGACCTGATCATCTCGGTGAGTCTCGTGAACCGTGGCAATCTTCCCAAGCAGCTTCACTTGCTCCTTTTTGTCTCGTGAATATTCCAATTGAATTTCGAGACAGCGAACCAGACCGGCCCACTCTTCGGATTTCTCATATGGTTTAACCAGGGCAGCGGCTGCGTAAACGTTGTGGTCTTCAAGTCTCAGAATCTCTTCATAGAGAAAACGGGCCGCTTCAGGATCTTTCAGCTGGTCGGACGTTATTTTTGCGATTTCGAGTAAAATATCGGCTTTGTCTGAAACATCATGCTGGCGCTCCGCTCTGGAGCGTAAAAGCTCGACAACCTCGGCCCAGCGTCCATCTTCCTGGAAATATTCCACCAGAGACGCACCGGCAGTCGGATGGCCGGGATCGATCTCCATAATTCTCTGGTAGGCCTCGATCGTGGCCTTACGGTCTTGTAGATGAACAGCCGAATGAAGCGCAATGCGTTCGAGAATGAAAATGGCAGTCCGCGGATCTTTGACTTTCCCGACGATCTCTTCAAGACGATCGAGTAATTCCTTGGGACGGCGATCGTCGAGAAAATATCTCTCGGTAAAGCCCAGGACTCGTACGTTGCCCGGTTGCAGCAAGACACACTTATTGAGATTCTCTTCAACCTGCTCTTCGTGTTTACCCTGTAAGAAGAATATCTCGGCAATCTGTCGGTAAAGATTCACGGCTTTGGTCTTGTCAGGCGCTTCGACAGCCTCGACCCGCAACTTCTTGACACTTGCTTCCCAGGCAGACTTGGCCTCTTCAAGCTGGGTCAGGATCTCATTGGCCAAAGTTGAATCGGTCAACAGGCTCTTGGCCTGCTCGAGCGATTTACGGCAAATCTCTTCGAAAAGTGGTTCAGCCAACAGTTTGCGTCCAACTTCGAGATATTTCTGGCCGAGATCCTCTTTCTCGCTCTGGCCTGACTCGCGTTCGCGTTCGAGCAAATCCCATACTTTGGAGTAATAGCCCAACTCTTCGTAGAGCCCGCGTAAGGACGCCATGACGTCCGTTCGTTTGGGATCAGCGGCCAGGGCATGTCCCCAGGCTACCAGTGCACTTTCCCTGCGTTCGAGGTGCTCAACATACAAAGCTCCCAGGCGCTGATACAATTCTGCTCGTTCCACGCTGTCTTCTGTCAGCACCACGAGTTTTTCAGACACATCTGCCAGCTTTTTCCATTCATTCTTTGAGGCATGTATGTCCCTGAGCCCTTCGAGCGCAACTCGACTCTCGGGATTAATGCGCAGGATTCGTCCGTAACAGGTCAATGCCTGAGATACATCGGATATTTTATGGAGCCAAACACCGGCGGATTTCTCCAAAAGAACCTGCTCTTGCTCAAAATCTCGCACGTGTTTGATGCGATCCTCATAGAGCTGGACCAGCTCCCTCCAGCTATCCGTTCCTATATACAACTCCTCTAATGCCGTAAAGGCGGGAACGTCAGTGGGGTTGGTCTTGAGGATTTTCTGATAGTTGCGAATCTGTTCTTCCATGTCGGAATCCACTCCAGGCTAGGGCCTATGAAAAGCGTCAATTAGACACACTTTTCGTTTAGAAACCGTAGTTTGCGACCGCGGTACTTATACCTCTAAAGTTCGCAAAAATCAAAGAAAAAGTTGTGGTTAGCTCATTTCAGTGGTGACTGAAACAGCAGGAAAAACTGATCTGCTTAGAATGTGTATTTGAGGGTGGGAGTCAGTAAAACACCGAGACCACTGTTGGCCATCAGATACTGGGCGCCGATTTCAAGGCCGATAAAGAAGTGTCTCAAGTTGGTAGCATATTCGATCCCGGTGCCGGCCTGGATGACCAGACCGCTATCAAGCAATGCCATGTCGGGAATTGCCAGCATATAGCCCACGCCTGCTTTTAGAAACCAACCCAGGCGCTTGGAGGTTATTATATTGAAACGAGCACCCAGCAGTATGCTCACGGCTCCCGAATCGTTGGGCACTGCAGAGCGGGTGCCCATGTCCCGCGAGCCAGTCACCTGCTGACCCTGGATGGTCAGATGCATTGAAGCTATCTGTCCGAAGTCGTAGCCCATCTCGAGGCTGACAACGGGGCCGGGCGGCCAGATTGGACTTTCACGGCTCTCATCCCCGAAATGGTTCATAACTGCCACGGAAATGCCGAAGGTAGTCCGCAGCCAGAACCCGCGTTCAACTTCTTCGAATTTCTGAATCCGTGGCTCGGAGCTCTTCTCTTTGTCCTGGCCATACACTTGACCCGCCAGACAGATTGTCAGGCCAAGTGCCAGCACTCTTGTAGTCAATCTCAACATCAGCATGCACCTCAGCTAGATTTGAGTATGAATGGGTAGTTGACGATTACGATACCACCGCCCTTGGGTTCGGGGAACTTCCAGGTTCGAATCTTTTGGGTCATGCAGCGTTCGACTGTTGAATTCTTCAACGAAGTGGAACTCACAGTTGCCTGGGTCACAAATCCCTTGGGGCTAATCGTAAACTTGATCGATACTTTACCGCGCAGGTTTGGATGACGGGTCAACTCCTTGGAGTAACAATACTTGATCTGATCACGGTGAGAACGGATTACTCGCCGAATAATTTCCATACTCAGAGAACCCATGATGATCGGGCGTCCAACACTAATATTGACGTTACGCTCTCCACGCCGGCGAATCCGGGCAACGCCGGTACCATAACCAAACTTTCCGCCGCCCCGGCCGCGAGTTCCCAGGCGACCAACTCCGATTGTGTTGCCCATTCCTCCGCCGCCCGAACCGGTGCCCTTCAACCCCAAACCGCCAAACCCTCCCGAGTTCCCGATTTGACCGCCAAACATATTCCCAATGGCGCCTTCCATTTCACCACCCAGCCCGGTACCGCCCATGACGGTCGAAAGCCCCTGAGGGCCTCCGGCTCCTAAGACAGCCAGCAAACCGCGGTTGCCGACGATTTCGCGATCGTCTGGTTTGATCGCCTTGACCGCCGAGCGTTTGCCCGTATTTGGTCGGCCCCGAAGACCCATTTTGCCTTCCTTGCCCTTGTAGCGCTCGGCTGAGTCGGCCTTGGCCTGGATATCCCCCTTGAGCTTCTCCAAAAAGACCAGGTCTTTTTTCGCCGGTTTGGGACGAGTCAGGATGAACTGCACGTAGCGATCGGGAACTTTATACAACTCTTCTTCAGAGGTTTCGACCGCTTTGGGCCTCAAGTGAAAGGTGGCTACCATGGCGGCATAGACAAACAAGACCAACAAAATAGTGTTGAGAAAAGTGTAGTCCAGCCGATCCGAGACTTTTGAAATGAAACCAGTTGGTTTGTTGGTGTACTTGAACCTGAAACCAACCTGACCGAAAGTCAGGGTGGCAATGGCATCTTCCGGCAGCGCAAAGGTCTTACAATCGCCGTACTCAGGGTCGCGGCCGACTTTTGAGCCCTTGGCCAGGTCGCTCAACGAAGTAACTGTCCCGTCCTTGGTGGTCAAATTACCGCCAGTCGAGTTATTGAAAGACAACATTGCTTCGCTGCCAACCAGGCGGGCAATCGGAAAAGCTTTGGCCGGCAACAAATCAGCCGGCATAAAGAACTCGGCCTTCTCATCTTCGCCAACCAGAACTTGTTTTGTATCCGACCGAAAACTACGAACATCCATGACCGTCTCGCCCCACAGTTTTCTGACTTCTAAAACCCAATTCTGGGGAGTGACTGTTTCATCATCGTCTAGTTCACCAAGTTCGCGAGGCGGCGGAAGGGCAACCCGGCGCTCATCGCCCGGTTCGTACTCAGGAGAGTCTTCCTCCGGCGCTACGGCAGCTTCTTGACTGGTCTCGGCTACTTCGGCATGCAGCGGCATCTCTTGCTCTTGTTGCTCGACTTCCTCGTCTTCACTGCCGAGGTCGGGAGCCTGATCGTAGTCCATGTCGTCGCTCGGGTAATCGGCGGCCGTGAGTTCCGACTCCAGGGCATTCTCGTCCTCAGTCGTTGGCGCGGTCTCTGCCGGGCTGTCTTCAGGGACATCATCCGGGGCAGCGGCCACAGCCTCTTTGGCTTCTTCGGCGGCTTCGTCTTGAAAGACGATCCGGGTATCTCCCAGCCTGATCTCATCACCCGGTTTGAGGCCGGCCTTGTTGACTTTCTCTCCGTTGACAAATGTGCCTTCGGAGGAACCCATATCGATTATGTTGACATCTCCACCGGCCGAAACTTCCACGACGGCGTGGATTCGTGAAACCTTTTCATCCTCCAGCCGCAGGTGAGCTGAAGAAAGACGTCCGATCTTGATGATTTCACGATCGAAGGTTTCGGTAGAAATCAGTTCGTCATCTTTGTAAATCTTGAAGGCGAGGCCCATGAGTGTCCCCTCCTCTAACTATAGATCGCCCGCAGAGCGGATGATCTTGTTTTGGAAATTCTCGCGAAGCCGAATCAAGTTCAAATGAACGATTTTGCCTTTGCCCCGAATAGGCAATACGTCAGGCCGGTCCAGGGTGGCATTGATTACATCCGCTTCTTCGACATTTATTCGAGTGATGGGCCGATAAATCGGATCGAAATCTTCGGTCTGGGCCGTAGCAACAAGAGCCATGCCCAGTAATGCAGACACACAAACCAACCCGATAATCCACCTTACAATTCCTGTTTTCATGGCCCATCTCCTTGCGGAAAAACCGCTCAATTACAAATCTTTGGCCGATTGGAGCACTTTAGTTCTGAAATCCTCGCGGATACGAATCAAGCTCTTGTGGTGAGCCATCTTCCTGCCGGTCAAGAATTCCTGGTCTGGTCTGGTCAAATCACCGGTAATCGTGTCGTCTTCAAAGTTGTAAACCGTCTTTTTCTTGTAGATTACCGTGTCGTCCTGAGCTAGTGCGACACCAGCCAGTCCGAATACAATAAAAATCGCAAAAACGCCCAAAATCCACTTCATTTTTCCGCTTCTCATGGCCTGACCTCCCTATCTAGAACTTATGATACTACACTATGGCGCAGGCGTACTACCTTCTTTGGGCTCCCCGGATTCTTTAGGTTCGTCAGGCTCTTTCGGTTCAGCATCTGCGGGTTTCTTACCCTTAGCCTTTTTACCTGTATCACCCGGTTTACCCCCTTTGACACCTTTTTTATCGTCTGGTTCCTTAGCTTTAGAACTTTCTTTGTCTTTGGCAGCCTTGTCCTTGCCAGGACCCTTTTTGTCTTTCGGTGTACCTTTATCGAGCGCTTTTTCATCCTTAGGTTTCGGTTTTTGCTTGGGTTTGTTGCCTACCCAGAGTCCGCCGACAAACAACATCGGGTCTTCATGCTTGTCTTTGTAGGTCACCATGATATCCCAGGCCCCTAACCCGAGGCCCTTGGGCGCAATTATCTCGAGAGTCGTCTTGTTGACCTGGCGCCATTTGGTTTTGAGGTTGCCGATCTCGACTTTTTTGACACCCTTGAAAACCATCCCAAACAGGCGAACCTTGGTTTTCTGGGTGGGCAGGACTGCCGGAGGAAGCAGAATGAAAGGCAATTCTCTGGGTTTGAGCCTGGCCGGCGGCAGAACACCGCCTTCTTTTTCAGCCTTGGCCCAGGCTTCGTCGAACTTCTTGACTCGTTCGTCGGCCAGCTTTTTCTCGAACGCTTCCTGGCGTATGCGCTCTTTCTCGGCCCTCTTCTCCATCGCCTTCATCTGCTTCTCAGCCATATAGCTCATCTTGATTTCTTTTGCGTAGCCGAAGACCGGATGATCGGATGACAGCCTGGAGCCGCTCAGCTTGATGAATATCTTGAACTCGGCCTCGGCTGTCTTCAAGTCGTTGAAGTTACGCAGGGCTAAAAGCCCACTCCAATAGTGCGGCAAACCCCATTTTTCGTATCTGTTCGCCAGGGCCTCGAAATGGGCCTTGGCCTCTGGGTACTTGTTGGCCCCGCGCAAGGCGATCCCCAGGCCGATTGCAGCTTTGCGGTTCTCGGGTTCGTACTGCAGGATCTTGTCGAATTCTTCCCTGGCTATTCTGAAATCTTTGTAGTCCAGGGCAATCTTGGCCACGTTGAAGCGAGTGGCAACCATATCCGGCGCTTTTTTCAAAGCTCCCCGAAACTGGGCCAGCGCCTCGGGCACTTTTTTCAGTTTGAGTAAAACCAGACCCAGCGTATTCAACAAGCGCGGGTCTTCTTCCTTGACCGTCAAGCCGCGCAGACAAATCAAATGGGCCATGTCCAGTTCGCCTTTGTCGAAATAAAGTGAAGCCATGATCCGGTAAGCCCCGACATTACCGGGGTCGCGAATCAGCACGTCGCTGGACTTCTTCAGGGCCAGATCGAATTTCTTTTGCTTTTGATAAATGCTGGCCATGTTCAAAAGCACGGCCGAGTTCTTGGCTTCTTTGGAAAGGGCCCGCTTGTAGACCAGTAAAGCCTGATCGAGCCTACCCTTCCTGGCCAACAAGGCGCCCCAATTAGCCGCGGCCGGGGCGAGATCGGGGCGGATCTCCAAAGCTTTCTTGTAGTGCGTCTGGGCCTTTTTGTCGTTACGCATGGCTTCGTGGATACAGCCGATGTTGTAATGGGCCTCGGCCAGCTTGGGATCTTTTTCCAGGGCCGACTCGTAACTGGCCAGTAAAGCTTCGTAATCAAAGCGGCCCGATTTCTTCTGTTCGTGATAAAGCGCGTTCGCGTCGGCAAAGGCTTCTTTTCCTCCGACGGAAATGTCGGGGGGCTTTACTTTGGCCACCGTAGTCTTCGAGCCGCCGCCAGTGTCATCGGTCGGTTTCTTGTCCGGCTTTTCTGTAGTCGTTGAACAAGCAGCGAACAGAAATAAACTAAAAGTCCAAGTTATGATGTGTTTCATGGGCTTCCTTTCCCCTTTTTACTCGAACTCGTCCTCAGGTTCATCTTCGTTCATGGCTTCGCTGGCCGGGTCGGCCGGCATTTCATTCTTGGGTGCTTCTTTTTTGGCCTCGGCCTTGGGCTTTTCGGCCTTGGGCTCCTTGGTTTTTTCTTCTTTTGGCTCGCTGGCGTCCGGGGGAGCCTTGGGGACCGGGACCAGGCCACCCTTGCGCTGAGTCTGTAAGGGAGGTTCCTTGAGCAGGTCGGGTTTCTTCTTGACCTCTTCCCAGGTAGCCAGCAGCAACGGGTGACGATTGGCGGAGTCGGCCACCACACTCAACCTGAACCCGAGGTCTTCACGCGGGTAATCGCCCGGCCGATAGTGTTGAAGCTTTTTTAAAGACCGGACTGTGAACTTTGAGTAGAAACCCAGCTCGGAGCCTTTGTCGACTGCGGCCTTGAAATGGGCCACGGCCTTGTCTTCCCAGGGCTGGCCTTTCTCGCGCAGCATCTGTGTATAGGTATCTCTTTGCTCGGGAGTCAGGCCCTTGGGCAACGGCGCCTTGTAGAATGTCCCGGCGAAGTTTTCATAGGCCCGGCCCAGCTTGTATAGCGAGGCGATGGCCCACTCGGGTTGTTTGAGTTTGGCAATGTCGGTATAGACCCGGGTTACTTTCTTCAGCAGTTTGCCTTTCTTGTCTAGCTGGCGCTTGAGCTTTTTGGCCTTGATCTGGGTAAAACGGAATTTGATGTAATCTTTGTAGGTTTTTTCGCCCAGGATGAACTTGGCATGTGCGGCCGCCTCGGCTGACTCCAAAAGCTCTTTGCGTTTGCGCTTGTACTTGCGATACAGGCTGACGACCGTATGCATTTCTTTTTCAGCCTCGCGCCACTTCTTGATTTTCATCAACATCTCGGCGCGCTTCATGTGGGCCGCTACGGCCCGGTCGATATTAGCCTTGAAATAATCGCCGCTGTAGCGTTTGAATACTGCGGCCGCCTTTTTGGCCCTGCCCATCTTCTCGTAGAGCAGGCCCAGGGAATAGTAGACCTTGGCGGCGTCTTCCGAACGCGGGAAAAGTTTGACAAACTCGAGTCGATCGCGAATAGCTTCTTTGAACTGATGCAATGCTTCTCGATAGATACCGGCATTCATCAAGGCCGCCTGAGCATCCTCGGAATTCCAGGTTCGCCGGTTACCCTTGAAACGTTTTTCTTTCTCGGCTTTGCCCTTTTTCTTGGCGATCCTCTTCCTCTTCTTCATCCGAGACTTTTTGCCGCGCTTGCCTTTGTAGCTAACCGCTTTACCCAGGCCCTTCATCCTTTTGTAAGTTTTGGCATATTTCTCATATAGCGCAGCGGCCGAGTCGAAATCGGTCATGCGTTCGAAGTTTTCGGCCAGGTTGAAAATGGTTCCGGGCACCAGATCACTGGTGGGATACTCGTTGATCAGTTTATTGCGCGCCTTCTTGGCTAAATCCAGCCGTTCGGCCTGTTCAAATTCTACCGATGAATTGAAGAGGGCTTCATCGGCCATGTCGTGCTTGGAAAACTCCCTAACAAACTTGATATAGGCTCGGCCGACCTTGTAGTGCTTGCGGGTAACAGCCATTTCCTTGGGAAGCTTGGTAATCATCATGGTAATCCGCTTGAAGGCAATCTGCGGAATCAACTTGTTCAAGAAAGTTTTTAGCTTGTCGTTCTTCATCAAGGTCGGATTGGCGTAGTATTTTCGCGCATACTTGTTCAGCTTGTCCCAGTCTTGACGCAAGTTGTAAGTATCCAGCACCAGGTTGGCCGCGTATTCAGCCAGGTCTTCGCCGGTGCAGTCCTTGACCACTTCATCGAAGCGTTTGACGGCTTCGTTGAAGTGACTGTAGTCGTAGTAAGTTTTGGCAATATCGAATTTGACGCTGCAAATGTCTTGATCCTTGGGGCAGTGATCGAGGTATATCTCAGCGGCCTTGATGAAACGTTTCTTGCCCTTGGGAATGACTTTTTTCTTCAGGGACGATTTTTTCTGCTTGCCTTCCTTTTTTTCCTTTTTGCGGCGCTTGCGCTCTCTCTTGCGCTCTTTCTTGCGCTCTTTCTTCATTATCTCGCGATGGGCTAAAACTCCTTTGTAGGCCGCGTCGCAAAGATAAGTGCCGGGAGCACTTTGGCCCTTTTTGTTCTTGGTGCCTTTTTTGGGGAATCTTTTGTGCTTTTTAAGCCAGGTTAGATCCTTGGAGACCACTTTGGCGTACTCCGAAGCGGCCCGCTCGTAGCGCCCTAACCTATGGAACAATAACTCGGCGTAGGCAAAGCGCATATCGTAGGCATCCGGAGAGTTGGGAAACAACTCGAGATAATCGCCGAACATCTCCTGGGCATACGAAAAGGTCTCTTTCTGCTTGGTTTCCTTGGCCTCTTTGTACCAGGTCGAAGAGAGCCTGCGCAGAGTTACTTCAGCCAGTTCGCGGGCTTCTTTGAGGCGTTCTTTCTCCCGGGGATTGGGGTTCTTCAGGCACTTGCTGACATCCTTGAACAGCTCAACCAGTTTTCTTACCTGCTGAATCGTGTAGCGATAGTTGCCCACGCGTGAGCCGCAGTCGACTACTCGACCCTGATAGAAAGGAACCTCGGCCGAGCATTTGGCCTGCTTGATTAGATAGGTGTAAAGCAGGATGGCCTTCTTGTCCTGACCGTCGCCGAAATACATCCCGGCCAGACTGATCAGCATATCGTTGCCTTCCTTGGGCGCCAGACGCTTGAAAACCCTGGGTGCCGCCGTGGCACTGCCTTCATGGCTGTAAGTCAAGGTGAAATCTTGAAGGGCCTCTTTTCTGACTTCGATGCGTTTTTTGCCGGTCGTGCCCTTTTCTATATCGGCCAGATAGACAACCGACTGGAACATATCCTTGGCTTTGCTCCACTCGTGCAGGTTGAAATAACACCAACCCTGCTTATAGAGTGAGTAAGGATAAACAGGGGATTCTTTGAACTCGGCTACTTTTTTGTAAGCCATCAAGGCCTTGTCCAGCTTGGCCTGGTCGAAATAATACTCGCCAAAGGCCAGGTAGGCGTCGGGAACGTACTTAGAGTTTCGATAGGCCTTGATCATCTGGCGATAAGTAGTCAGGGCCTCTTTGTACTTTTCAATATCCCATAACGAATAGGCCAGATAGAACAAGACCTGGTCACGGCCGGGAAAGCTGGTATACGTGTTGGCAATCTTTTTATAAAGATCTATGGCTTTCTGACGCCATTTGATCTCGACCACCTTCAGGCTTTTTTGCTTGCGCTCAATTTCTTTCCGTAAGCGGTTGTTTTCAGGGTCCTTGGCCAAATCGTTGTCGAGCTTCTGGGCCCGATTAAAATAGGACGTAGCCTCTTCGAAATAGTTCTCGCCCAAACGAAACAGCAAAGCCGGGAGCTCTTTTTTGTCTTTTTCATATTTGATCAGTTGTTCGAGTTGATCGCGAATGACCTTGCGTTTTTCCTGCATCTGAACATCGACCTCGCGAGCCCGGCGGAAGCGCTCGTATTCGAGAGTCGGCTTCTTCTTTTTCTTCTTGTCTTTCGTGCCAAGTCCGTAGGCACTCGCATCCGGAGTTAGAACCGGCAGCGCGGCCGACACCCAAAAAGCAACCAGAACAGCAATGACAATTCGTCTCATGGAAACCTTCCTTCGCTTGAAGGTGCAGTTACTCGACCTGCTTACGGCAGCCCCACATCAGGGTGTACTCGTATGTACCCAATTCATCGCGCCAGTACTCGCCTTGATAGGGCCAGTAGAGCTTTTCATCGTCGGTGGCTGCCGACCAATCATATGGCAACAAGGTGGGGCCCAGGTCTACTTCTCCGGCTTCTACTTTCTTGAGCACTTCGAGCTCGGCCGTGTCGTTCTCCAGCTTGATTCGAAGCGCCTGGCTCATCAGTCCGCCCAGAAAATCACGTTCTTGCTCGAGGCGGAGCTTGGTCAGCCGGCCGGCCTCTTTCATTAGTTCGGCTTTTCTTTTCTTGAGAAACTGGACCATGCTGGTGGCGACCTTGCTTCTGGCAAAAGCGGCCTTCTGCTTGTGAATGCGCTTGACCTCTTTCTCGATCTCCAGAACCGAGGCATTCAGCAGCTTCAAGTCTTTGTCGGCCAGGGCGACTTTCAGGATTCGTCTCAACATCTTGCCTGATTTGCCTCGCGGAGGAGCCTTTTGAATGGCCAACAGCTGCTTGTAATAGCTTTCGGGAGACTGAACCTTGCCTAAGAGTTTTTCGAGCTCCTTGTGCAAGGGCTCGTAACGCGCCTTGAACTCTTTGACGATCTGATTCGATTCCGGATAGCGGCAGTTTTCGTAGTAGGTCACCGCTTTGAGCACCAGCCCCTCGGGAAAATACTCCTCGCGGAAAAACGGGCTATCCAAGGTAATCAAATTACCCAGAGACTTCTGGTATTTGTTTATCCTGAACCAAGCCCAACTCGACTCGAAAAGGCTTTCCAGCCAGGCCTCCGAATCGCGATTAATATAGTTGTAGTAAAAGAGGGCATAGTTGAACTGCTTATGCTCGTAATGAATTCGAGCCAGCTGGAAGAAAGCTTTCTCGCGCAACCAGTCGTCCCGAAAGCCCCTCTTTCTGGGGTTGAGAATCCTGACGATTTCCTTGAAGGCCTCGACTGAATCCTGGAAATTGCCCTGCTTGTATAGAATGATTCCTTCTAAATACTTGGCCTTGGGGAAAAACTTGCTCTTTTCGCTGACCTGCAGAATCAGAGCTTTGGCCTTGGAGAGGAACCCAACCACATCAGTCGGCAGAGCCGTAGCAGTAGTCTTCTTCTCGACCTCGAGGTCCAGCCCGAAACCCTCATCACCGGAACTTGCGCTACCACTGTCGGCTGACGAGTCTTCGTCACCACCTGCCAGATCGAAACCAAACTCGTCTGCGGGCGCCTTTTTGGGCTTATCTTTCTTGACCGGTTTGGGCTTGGCAACAATTTGACCCTTTTCAATCGTCAAAGCCCTGAAATAGAAATACTTGGCCAGCAAAAACAGGAACTCATCCTTGTACTTTTTCGGAAATTCGATGTCGGAATACTTGGCAATATCTTTTAGCACTTCAGCCTGGTCGGTAATCTTGTGGCTAATGAAAAACAGCCACTCGAGGGACGTCTTGAAATATTTATGCTCGACGCCCTTGTCGAGCACCTTGCCAAACGCCAGGAGTGACGAATGGTACATCTTCATCCGGTACAAAGCCTTGGCTAGCTGATATTCGGCGCTCTGGAAGTACTGTTTAGCCTGCGGGTTGTTGTAGATATCCCAAAACTCAACGGCCGCCTCGGCATAGTCCTTGTCCTTCATCATGTCGAGAGCTTTTTCCATAGCTACTTTTTCAGGGCTCTTGACTGACACATCGAGGGCTTCGAAACCCAAACTCATGTCCTCGGTTTCGGTTTTGGCCTTGGTCTTGCCTTTTTTGGGTCGTTTTTTCTTTTTCTTTTTCTTCTTTTTCTTTTTCTTCTTCTCGTCTCCACTCAGATCGAAGCCGAAATCGTCCTGGGCAAAAACCACCGGGACAACACCAGGAGAACCAGGAAGGAGGAAGTTCCAGCCGCCGAAAAACAGCGACAGGCCAATAGCTGCAATCAATAATTGCCTCAAGCCGTGTAAACGCATCACGATTCTCCTCGAATCGGCCTACTGGTATTCGTACTTGAAATCAACCGGCAGAAAGAAGCTAATCCCGGCTGTGAGCATGACATGGTTTTGTACATCGGAAAACTCCGTTCGTTGGACGTCTAAGGTGAGCTTCTCGGTGTATATTATGTCCCGAACTTCAATTTTGATGACCAGCCAGGATGTCGCGAAATAACGCAGACCAATACCAATATTTGTGGCAAACTTCGACCCGGTTTCGGTGTATGCCAGCCCGAAACCGCCCACCAGATATGCATCGAAATGGATAATTTCGTCGGTAAACAGGCTGAGCTTGCCATAAAACGGAGACCACATCAGGTTAGCCGTCAAGTAGTATTGCAGCCGGCTGACTTTAGGCAAGGCCTGGTTGGCCTGCTGGAAAAAGCCGACCATGTCGGTCTGAACTGTTCCAACATAGATGGCCTGCAACTCGACTCCCAGGGCATCGGCTATGTGATAGCTAAATGCAGCCCCGCCACCCATCTTCTGATAGAAAGCATCGTTCAAGCTGATACTAAACAGCGGTGTCAGTTCCCAGCGGCCTTTTTTGATAAACGGTTTCTTCTGAACGCTCTTGATTCGATCCTGGCGAACCTCGACCGATTCTTTCTTGGACTTGGATTCTTTCTTACTCTTCTTGGCCTCTTCGGCCAAAGCCGCGCCCGAGCCAACAGTGAAAACCAACAGGAGCACAAGCAAGTTGAATCGATGAAGAATTCTCATGATCAATCCTCCTGGCTGCCATCAAGGAAAAAGATACTCAAGCCAAAGTTGAACAAGAGCTGATGTTGAACATCGGATTTCTCGATTATGGATTCGCCTTCCCCGAACGAAACCTTGTCGGTGAAAACCATGTAATCCTTGATCTCGAATTTCAGAGCAAACGTGTCGTTGAAAAAGAAGCGGGCTCCCAGGCCGACTGCCCCGGCAAAGCCAAAACTCGAGCCACTGACTTGCTCGCCCTGGATTCCTCCCAGCCCGGCCATGATATAGGTATCGAAGTGCATGATCCATTCGGAGGCCAGACTGATCTTGCCGTAAATCGGCGACCAGCAAAAATCGACCCCGGCCAGCAGCTTGCGTTTTCCGGCGTAAGGTACCTTTGTCTCGGTTTCGGTTGAAATCGTATAGCTGGTGGCATGCCCGGCATCCAGGTTCAGGCTATAAGTCACCAAAGCCTGAAGTGAAAACATGTCGCTGAAGTGATAGGCAAAGCCGACTCCACCACCAAGTTTCTGATAGAAGGCGTCATTGAGGCTGATGCTGGTCAACGGGTAAACCGTCAGCTCCATCCGCCCGGATTTTGTAAACATCCGATTGGAGACACTCTTGATGCGGTCTTTAAGGGTCTTGGGCTTGTCGGCGGCCTGGCTGGGAACCGCCAATGCCAAAGCAACCAAAATAGAAATAAGCTGTAATTTTTTCAAAATATTGCCCCTTGGAAAGCGTTACCCCTATGCTGTGGATGAACCAATCCCCTCCCAGCGATCATGTGCTGCCAAAATGGCCCTGACCATCTGTAACCTCGCGGGAATCCGAGACATAATTGACTAAAAATGGTATTATGCGTACTGGTTGACTGTCAAGATTATTCTCGGACGTCAGCCTGTCTGTAAATTTCTCTAAACCGCTTTTTTCTTGAATGATCTGCCCTGGATATGGTAGTGCCAATAGTTGAGACAACCATCGAATTTCCAGGGTCTATTTAGGTGAAGAGACCGCCACAATCATCAAGGGAGATGCCTATGCGTTTGGTTGCTTCTGTTTTTCTAACCTCTTGTGTATTTCTGGCAGGCCTACCCGGCTGTGGAGACAAGCCCATCGGTCAGCCGTGCACTTTTTCCTGGCCGCGTAACTTAGAGGGAGTCGAGGATTGCAATGCGTATCCAACCTGTGCTCCTCTTCAGCTAACCGAAGGAGAAGTTACCGTCAATCCGGATGGCACTGCGAAAAATGATGCCTGTCCGATCGACTGCATCCAGTTGCCCTCGCTGCAATGCGAGAATTTAATCTGCGTAGCCACCCAGGTTGAAGGCGATTCTGTAAACATGAACGGTCAATGCAAAGAGGAACTGGCCAAGAGCTCAGTCGGGTGTCCCAACGCTCCTTTAGGATGCATGGGCTACTGCACCAAAGAGTGCCTCTCGGATGCTTCGTGCCCCAAAGGCTATAACTGCAGCCCAATGGCGCCATTCGGTTCGACGCTCAAATGTGACGACGAAGCCAAATGGCAGACCGACTGTACCGCCACTTGTATAGAGAACGGCCAGTCGCCGCCCGACACTACTGATGTTACCTGCCCGAGTTCGGTCGAGGGCGATCCAGCCTACAACTATGGCGTTTGCGATCAAGACGAATACGCCAAATGCTGCACTTGCATCTGTTATCGTTTCTGTTCACTGCTATCCAAGAAATTCTGCCGCAAATCAAGCTGGGACGAAGGCATGTTCGATAAGGGAACCTCCGAAGCCGATGAATGCGGGGGCTGATCGGGGAACTGAGTGCTACATTCCGTTTTGGCGAAAATCATTGTAGTCTTTCTGTTTTTCAGCGTCTGCGGATGTGTCAGTGCCAGTATCAGTGTAGTCGACGAGCGCACAGCCCTCGAAAACCAGATCCTCGGTTCGTATGAAGAACTCGACCGCAACCTGCAGCTGCTCGCCTCGGTCCGAGCTGTCGATCCCAGCGGAAACACAAAAAAAACGCCCAATTTCTCGGACATTCGCAAGCAAGCCATCCAGGCTCGCCAGACTCACCAGTTCAATATTGACGATGTCGAAGAGTTAAAGCAAAAGGGTTGTCTGGGCGAGGCCAATGACGGAACCCTGTCTAGCAGACCATGCACCCAATCGTCCGAACCGGCCACGGCCGAACGAATAA
Organism: Deltaproteobacteria bacterium; assembly: GCA_019307065.1. Lineage (GTDB taxonomy): Bacteria > Myxococcota > B64-G9 > B64-G9 > B64-G9 > JAFDKH01. Next base: position 3,625 of record JAFDKH010000044.1, on the reverse strand, counting down.
AGCGCATAATCGAATCCGAAAACCAGACCCGTAAAATTATCCTGCAATTCATCGTGACAACCAGCCCCGATCTGACCGAAAAAGACCTGGCTGAAGTTTCCAAAGCCTATACCCGCATGCAGCATGAGACGGCCAAGCCCGGAGAGTGGATTCAGCTTGATTCGGCCGAGTGGGTAAAAAAAGATTAGATTCCCAGATATTTCGAAAGCAGCCCGCCAATCGGAAGATGTTTCAACGGAAATCTGTCGCCTTTGAAGCCCTTGATCAAACCAGCAACGGCTCGAGCGGCCATACCGAGTTTGAGCACGACTTCCATGTCCAGCAGACCATGGCGAATATTCAAAGACACCCGCTTGGGTGACACTTTATAATTGGTCAAGAACCCGCGCAGTTCCATCACTCCGGGATTCGACTCAGTCGGATCGAGCACAACCAACAAGGCCTGCAAAGTCGAGCGGCCTATTTGGGTCAGGTTAACGGCAATCGCAACCGTTTTCTCGGACCGGTTGAGGGCTAAACGCAGGTTTCCACTGATATCCGAAGACCCGGTCAGGGACAGGGCCCCCAGGCCGGCAAGATCGACACCACTCATCTCCGCGTCCAGGGTAAACTGATTCTTCCCGCGTGGCGCGAAAACAAAGCCGGCATCGGCCAGTACATCGCCCTCTAAAAAACCAAAGCGCAAACTCCCCAGGCTGAGACGACCCCTGCCAAGTTCAAGATTGCCGGTTAGGTTTTCAAAAACCAGATCTTGATACTGGACTTTCTTGATTGAAAAAGTACGTTCCTGGCCTTTCATCGGACGTAAGGCTTCGTCGTAAGCTCGCGATTGAGTGCTTTTGAGCGGCTGCCCTTTCGGCTGCGGATCTGTCGGGCTTGTGGCCAGCAGCCCGAAACTCGGATACCAGGCAATCAACTGTACGGTTGAAACACCGCCCTGCATGCCCTGCAGAACAAAATTAGAACCTTGCAGATCAAGACCGGAAAAGGCGATTTTGCCGCGCGTCTCGAGTATCCCCTGACCAACGGATTCAACTGCCAGGTCCACCTCGGCTTCTCCGGCGCAGGTGATATGGCCCGGCAGGCTGATTGGCTTGTTCGAGCGCAGTCTGGCTTTGAGCCGGCAAGAGACATTCGATCCAGCCAACCAGTGGGTCTCGGGACGCCGGGTAATCCGGCCATCCATATCCAGGTCGAAACCCAGCGAGGGCAACTCAAGCCGCAAATTTGCCAGACGTAAATCTTTCATTCCCAACAATCTAGAATCGAAAGTCAGTTTGATGTCAGTCAGCGGATGCGGCAACAGCTTACCAACGCCCAGCTTTGAAGCCCCCGCTCGCCCTTTGAGTGAAAGATCTGAACCGTCAACCCGGGCATCGAGCGCGAGACTGACGTTTGAGATTTCAGGCAGCCCTGAGCTCAAACCAATCTTTGAAAACGTCAGGTTCAGCCTGGCCTGGATATTACGCCGATCGGATTTCGGCAGAGTGATCTTTACCTGACCCGAAAGCCCGCGAACATTCAGCCCATAAAAGGCACGTGCCAACCCGACGCCCCGTAAAAACACCGTCAGCTCGATATCCAGGGGCATCTTTTCGAGGCTGATTTCAGCCGCTGCCAGCCGACCGCGCAGACTTGATTTGATTTCGAGCTGGCCCGACAGCCCCGGTAACATTTTTGAAAATCCAGTCGGCAGGACAGCCAATACACGGTCCAGCGTAAACTTGGCGACATGCAAGTCAATAACCGATTGCCCGTCGAACAAATCGAGTTCACCGGTCGCCGAGACCGAAACCAGATCGCCAATACTTGTGGTTAGCCGATCAAGCCTGACTTGTCCCTGGGCGGGCGCTACAACACCCTGGTAATCGAGCCTGACTTGTCCGGGCACAGTAAATGGGGGCACGACAAATCCTTCATTGGACGACGAACCTGAACCGAATAGCAACTCTTCTTCGACAGCCAGACCGTCGACGACCAGGTTTGTGCTAATCGGCAGCTTGGAAATGCTCGGCCCCGGCAGGCTCAGGTTCGAATGCCCCTGGATGGCCTGAATCGTAACTCCCTTGAACATGACCGCGCCTGTGCGAAGCTTAAGCTGTATCCTGGCCGGTTTTTTAAAACGCTTATCGGTCACAACGCCCCAGCCTTGCAAGTCGGTCGTCATGCTTGGCCGATTGACGACAAGGCCCGCTAACGCTACGCGCTGGGCCTGAACCTGAAGCCGGGCATTCAGCTTGGCTGCACTCCAGCCCGCCGGGGGAGAATGGGCCGGATTCTCAACCTTTAGATCCAGCGCCAGTCCGGGTGCCCTGACCAGCAGACCAGCCCGGCGCAGTGAACTGGAGGCACCTTTGGCTTTGAGCTGGGCCACAGGAAACAAGATTTCATCCTCGGTAATTCGGATCGGCTCGCCCGAAGAATACAGCCTGCCACTCAGCTGGCTTGGACCAAATCTGAGCCCGGCCAACTCAATCATCTTGGCCGCCGTCTTGAAGGTCAGCCGGGGTTCGTTTATTTGCCAATCGTCCGGCTGCGATTTAATTGTGCCGCTCGAGCCGAATTGCAGATTGGTTTCACCAACCTGCCAGTCGACACCCTTTATAAGGGCTGCTGAAATTCCGCCGTCAATTTCATATGAACCACCAAGGATTTCGGGATCGAAGGCCAGACCCACTTTGCCAGAAGCATTTTTCACAGACAAGCCGGCCAGAGCCAGGTTGACTTGATCCAGGACCAGGCTGGCGGTTGCTTTCGGCAGACCGCCGGTCAGAGATCCTTTGAAGGTTGCGGATTCAATCATGAAATTGCCGGCCAGCTTTAGCGACGGCATCTTTTCGGCCAGAAAATCCATTACCAGATCCGAAGGAATCTTGAGCGATTTGATTTCTAGTTCGGCCAGGAGTTGCCCGTCGAGATCCTCGACCTGGCCGAAGGCAGTCGCCAGCAGATCATTATCCAGGCTTATCGTCAGAGATTTCAAGACAGCCCGGTCTTCGGAAAGGGAAAGGTTGGTGTCAAAACCAACCTTCAACTCGCGCCTGACGGTTCCTGGCTGCTGGTCGGTTTTCTTCCCGGGCAGATAAAAGCTTAGCTGCCCGCTCGATTGGAGCAGACTTTGTCCATCAACATCCAGGTCGAGAACCAAACCCAACGAACCATCGATAGCCAGGTCACCGGCCACATGCAGGTTGGATGCATCCGGAGCCTGAAGTTCACAATGCACTTTCAGGTAGGTTTGACTGGGCGCTCCCAGCCTGCCGTTGACGGTAACTCCCAGCCCCGACAGATCTGCCGTCAAAACCTCGGTCTCAATCGTAAGCTTGGCATTTTCTATTCTGATCTGCTCCAGATCCAGAATAAAACCATCCTGATCTTCATCTTCTGCGGAAGTTTCGACCGGTTCTTCTTTCTGGCTGGCTTGCATCTGGGCAACAAGCGCCGCGATGTTCGTGCGCCCCTTAACCTCAGTCAAGACGATTTCGGGTTGCTCAATAAGAATGTTTTTAATGATCAGTCTTTTCTTGAGGATATCCCATAGCGAGTAATCGATCACCAGTTGCTTGATTTTCAAGGGTGGTTTGACGAAACCCGGGGGAGAACCGATTGAAACATTATTCAAAGA
>JAFDKH010000043.1 GCA_019307065.1 Deltaproteobacteria bacterium | reverse complement strand
CCTTCAAACCGGACGGGCGGGTGACTGCAGGCAACAGCTCAAAGATTTCGGACGGTGCCTCGGCCGTAGTGGTCACTTCAGCTCAAAAAGCCAAGCAACTCGGGGCCGAGATTCTGGTCAAGATCGGCGCTCAGGGGGCCGCTGCCCAGGACCCCAAGGACGTTCTAGTCACCCCTCTTTTGTCAATTCCCAAAGTTTTGAAAAAGGCCGGCCTTTCGATTTCAGACATTGACTTACATGAAGTCAATGAGGCTTTCTCGGTCTCAACCGTAGCGGTCATGCGCAAGCTTGGCATCGACGAATCAAAACTGAATGTCAATGGCGGCGCGGTGGCTCTGGGCCACCCAATTGGGGCCAGCGGCGCGCGGGTACTGGTAACTTTGTTATACGCTTTAAAAAACAGGTCCAAGAAGCGAGGCATGGCGTCGCTGTGCCTGGGCGGTGGAGAAGCCGTCAGCCTGATCATCGAACGGCCATAGATTCTTTATACGGTCTCAAACAGCAACTACCCGGAGGTATAAGCGATGTCTGACGATGTGGTAATTCTATCTGCAGCCCGTACTGCTGTTGGCACTTTTGGCGGCAGCCTGACCAAGGTGCCGGTGATCAAATTGGGGCAGATAGCAGTTGAAGAGGCGATTAAGCGGGCCAAGATCAAACCCGAACAAATCGACGAAACTATCCTGGGTTGTGTCTTGCAGGCCGGGCAGGGACAGAACGTAGCCCGCCAGGTATCGGTTCACTCGGGAATTCCAATCGAATCTCCGGCCCTGACAGTCAACAAAGTCTGCGCCTCGGGTCTCAAATCAGTAATTCTGGCCGCTCAAGCAGTCAAGTGCGGCGACGCCGAGATCGTCGTGGCCGGCGGAATGGAGAACATGTCGGCCACTCCTTTTGCCGTCCCCCGGGCTCGCTGGGGTGCCAGGATGGGTGATGCGCAACTACTGGATCTGATGGTGCATGACGGCCTTTACGAAATCTTCAACGACTACCACATGGGAATTACGGCCGAGAACATCGCCGAGAAATACAACATTACCCGGGAAGATCAGGACGCTTTCGCTTTTTTGAGCCAACAGCGAGCCAGCGCCGCCATCAAAAGTGGGCGCTTCAAAGATGAAATCGTCGACGTTGAAATTCCCCAACGTAAAGGCGATCCCAAGATTTTCAATGTCGACGAGCATCCTAGAGAGACTACCCTGGAGAAAATGGCAGCTTTAAAACCGGCCTTCAAAAAAGACGGAACCGTAACAGCCGGCAACGCGTCGGGAATCAACGACGGCGCTGCGGCAGTCATAGTAACAACTGCCGCGAACGCAAAAAGTCTGGGAATAAAACCATTGGCAAAAATTCGTTCGTATGCATCGGCTGGAGTGGATCCAAAATACATGGGCCTCGGACCGATCCCGGCCTCGAAAAAGGCCCTGCTCAAAGCCGGGCTCGAAATAAAAGACCTGGATTTGGCGGAGGCCAATGAGGCCTTCGCTTCACAGAGCCTGGCGGTAGTTCGCGAGCTGGGACTCGATCAAAAGCGCACTAATGTCAATGGCGGCGCGATTGCACTGGGTCATCCAATCGGTGCATCCGGGGCTAGAATTTTAATAAGCCTGCTTTATGAAATGGCCAAGCAAGATCTAAAGCTGGGCCTGGCGACTTTGTGCATCGGCGGAGGTCAAGGCTGCGCGATGATCGTTGAGCGGAGCTAGTCTGGTCTTCTAGCTGCCGCCTTGGTTGCCTTTGGTTTCGCTCATAAGTTCTTCCCAGGCCGCCAGATTGGCTTCGTGGTCTTTTTCGATCAAACGTTTCTGCTCTTGTATTTTTTCAAGCCCTTCCCAGTCCAGGGCCCGGGCAGGATCTGCCATCTGCTCCATTAATTCTTCGATTTGTTTTTCTTGGTCGTGAACCAGTTGCTCGAGTTCCTGTATGCGTTTTTGGTTGCTCTCTTCGGATCGCTGACCCTTCTTTCGCTTTTCGTATTCCTCGCGTTTGCGTAGCTTGTGTGGATCAATTTCCGGCGATTGCCGGGGTGTATCTATCATTAGCTTGTTTCGGTTACGCAACTCGCTGAAAGTTCCCAACTCGTCTACTAAAGTCCGAGCCTCAATGCTGATAATGCGCTGAGCTACACGATCGAGAAAGTAGCGATCGTGGCTGACTGTAATTATTGTGCCCGGGAAAACCAGTAAGGCCTCTTCGAGTATTTCTCGTGAAGGAATATCAAGATGGTTAGTTGGCTCATCAAGCAATAGAACATTGTTGCGCCCCAGAACAAGCAAGGCCAGTGCCAGGCGACTCTGCTCTCCGCCGGAAAACGATTCGACTTTGCGTAAAACATCATCCCCGTGAAACAAAAACCGCCCTCCCATATTACGCAAGGCTTGCTCGCCAAGATCGGGCCGGCTGGCGCTCAGTTCCTCGAGTACAGACCGGCCGGTAGTCAGTCCGGACAATGTCTGATCGTAGTATCCGATCATTGTACGATATCCTTGCTGTATTTTTCCCTGGGCCGGTTCATCCTTGAGCGATAGTGCATTTAGTAAAGTTGTCTTGCCGCATCCATTGGGGCCGATTATGCCAATCCGTTCACCGCGCTGAACATTAAAGGAAACCTTTTGAAGCAAGATCTGCCCGCCCGGCTGGAGGGTTAGATCTTTGACCTGAAATACGACTTTACCGCTGTGTTCCACTTCGGGGAACTGCAGTCCCATCGTTTTGACGTCCGAAACGGGAGCCTCGACCCGTTCAATTTTATCCAGCGCTTTGCGGCGGCTCTTGGCCTGGCGACTCTTTTGCCCCTTGCTGGCATGCGTCCGGCGGATCAATTCCTCTTGCTTTTCAATTTCATTTTGTTGCTGTTCATGCTCCTTGCGAGAGCTCTCATTTCGAGAATCGTGAGCCTGTTTGTACTTGTCGTAGTTACCGAGGCTCTTGACTACCTTGCCGTTCGTCTCGATCGCGGCAATCTCTGTCGCGAACCGATCGATGAATGTCCGATCGTGCGATACGACGATGGCTGCCCCATTAAAGGAAGACAAGTATTGCTCGAGAAATTCTATCCCCTTCAAGTCGAGGTGGTTGGTGGGCTCGTCCAGTAACAGTAAATCGGCATCCATTATAAGGATGCGGGCCAGCAACAGGCGGCTACGCTCACCGCCGGACAACAAGTTAGTCGGCTGATCAAATTGAGCTTGATCAAAACCGACGTTCTGCAAAGCTACCGTAGCGCGCCGCTCAATATCATCGCCGCCATCTTGTTCGTAACGCTCCTGCAGTTGCCCAAGAGAGGTGGCCACACGCGAATCTCCACCTTCAACCTTCTCCCGTAACTGGGCTATCTCTTTCCGTAAGGCCAGCAATTCGCCCCGACTAGCCACGACGGCATCGAGCAAGGTTGGTTCGTCGCCCAAATCCGGCACCTGGTGCAGATATCCGATCCGAGTACTTGCCGGACAGACCACCTGGCCGCTGTCGGGCTTCAAGTTACCGGAAATCATTTCGAGCAATGATGTCTTGCCGGTCCCGTTGCGGCCGATCAGCGCAAGTCGATCTCCTTTACGCACCTGGAGTGATACGTTGTCGAGGACTGTCTCGCCGCTAAATGCTAGTTTTACGTTGTCCAGAGCAACCAGCGCCATCGATGTTGTACCCACTCACCGCTTTCCGGCCGGCTGGAATTGGAGGTCTGTCATAAGGGTTATTTCTTTTTTTTCTTTTTCTTTTTGGCGGCAGGCTTCTTGTCCTCAGCCGCCTTGTCGGCTGCTTTGGCATCACCTTCGGCCTTAGCCTTCGTGTCAACGGCAGTATCTTTAGAAGCCTCTTCGCCGGGTTTGGCCGAACCGGGTTCCGAATTTGCGGGTGTGGCGGCATCTACCGGTTTATCGTCTGAGGCTTTCACATCACTGTCGGTTTTCTTGGCGCTTTTCCCTGTAGTTGCCTTGGCTTTTTCTTCTTGCTGGTTCATGGCAAACTGAATCAAGAAGAAGATACCGGTTCCAATCACCAAGGCTCCGACAATGAAGAAAATAAGCTTCTTCATTTTTGCCCCGGTAGAAACTCCCGCAGCCGCCATAAAAAACTGTGTCTGGTTCGGGGCCCCCGCAATTGGTTCTTTGGCACTACCCTGAGCCGGTTTAACGTTCGGCGATTTAAGCGCCTGCTTGGCCGGCGCAGGTGCAGCTGGCTTAGGTGCCACAGGCGCAGGTGCAGCTGGCTTAGGTGCCGCAGGCGCAGGTGCAGCCGGCTTGGGTGCCACAGGCGCAGGTGCAGCCGGCTTAGGTGCCGCAGGCGCAGGTGCAGCCGGCTTGGGTGCCACAGGTGCAGGTGCAGCTGGCTTGGGTGCCACAGGGGCTGGGGCCGGTGCCGCTAAGGCGCCACCACATTTGGCACAGAATTTTGCGCCATCGGGATTTTCTCCACCGCATGAAGAACAGAAAGGCATTGCTGTCTCCTTGTCCATTTCCGAGCTCTGGTTCTCTCGGACTGGCCCGATATAACTACACAAAGCAGCTCGCGTCAAGCATGAATAGCTATCTGCGATTTTTTTACTTTGGATCCTGCGGCGACCATTCGGCTATTGTTTCTACATCGACTTTACAGCGCCCGGCACAGGCATAGCGCTCGTTGTAGTTGTAACTCCAACCGAGATGCGCAGAGCCGCCACCGCCATGGGTGGTTATTAAAAAATCACGATATAAATGCCCGAAGGAATCCGCCCGTTGGGCTTCGGTTGGCTTATCCCCGCGTGATGGATCTACCGGAATCCAACCGAAGGGCGGCAAATACACTTCCGCCCAACGATGAAACACGTCATCGAAAGAGGCCTCATCCTTCCTGACGACCAGAGCCCCGACATAACGAGCCGGCAATCCTGCCGCCCGGCACATTGCGATAAATACGTAACTATACTCCGAGCAAGAGCCCGAGCCTCTTTGCAGCAACTTAGGCGCCACGTCCCAGCCGCCAATTCGTTTGTAATACATATGATCATGTACGTAGCGATAGATCTTTCGAGCTATCCAGTAAGGATTTTGCTCTTTTTTTACGGCCTGCTTCACGGCCTTGACGATAATCGGGTTTTTGATGTCGTATTTGGGTGCATCGACTAGATAGCTGCGACGAATTTCTCCGGGGATCTTCCACAGGCTGAGCACTTTTTCGGGATAGACAACATAGTGAACCGTCTGAGCTATCAAATGAACCTTCATGCGAACGTTGGCGGTCTGACCGCTATTTAGTTTTTTGAACAAGAAACGGGCCGATTTTTGGCCCCATTGGTCTTTAACAATTTCTACAGGCTTTGGTTCAAACTGAGGTACGCCAAGCAAACGCTGGCTGTCCAGGTCGCCTGGCAGCGCCAGGAATACTTCCAGATCGATAAGCTTGTCAGGACCGAAATTTCGCACCTGATGCGTGAAAACAACCCAGGCGTCGCGGGGATCTTCTTTGATCGTGAACTCGGCGTCGTCACGCCGGATTGTGTATATTTTATCGGTCTGATAGTCGACATTAAGCAGCTGCTTGCCGTTCCAGCCCAGGCCGGTCGGGTGGGGCCCCGGCGATTTCAGGGTTACGATGACTTCACCCGAGGACGGGTGGACGGCATGTAAACGATCGGCCAGTCGATCCGCCACCCAAAGGTAATTTCCGTCATAGGCCAGCCCGTCAACGCTTTTGGAAGGAAAAGGAACTTCTTTAATGGTCGTACCGTCGGCCGGATCTACCCGATGAATAGTTTTGCCATCGTCGTCACTCAACCAAAGCGCCTGTCCATCAAAAGCCAAGGCCCTTGGTGCGACAACCGGTGCAGGGATGGTCCTGGTGATGACCCCAGTCGCAGGATTAATCCGGTAAATCTTTGCTGTCTGCGTATCGACATTCCACAAATGAGTTCCGTCGAAGGCCAGCCCGGCCGGTCGATAAGCCGGGCTCTTGAGTCGCATCTTCTCGAGGCCGCTGGCCGGATCGACGGCTATTAATTCATCCAGCCCATGATCGGCTATCCAGGTAAGCTTTCCGTCAAAGGCCAGACCGGTGCAGGTCTTGCCGGGCGAAGCCGTTTGCCTGACTACCTCTCCCGGCAGGGCAGCCGCCGCTGAAGATAAACACAATACCGCTGTCAAAACGAGTGGGTACTTGCTCATGGATCTTCCCTCTTTTAATGTCAGACCGCGATGCTAGCATTCTCTAAAGCCGTGATGCAACCGGAGCCAGGTCGGGGTAGAATACCGCTTGACTTGTTGTAAATGGCGTGGCGTACTGCTGGACTGACAAATCAGGAGGGAAAAATGGCAGGTGTCAACAAAGCGATCCTCATTGGTAACTTAGGAGCAGATCCCGAAGCTCGTTATACGCAGGGCGGGCAAGCTGTAGCCAATTTTAGTCTCGCCACTAGTGAACGCTGGACTGGTCGCGATGGCCAACAACAAGAACGTACCGAATGGCACCGCATAGTCACCTTCGGTAAGCTGGCCGAAACCTGCCGCGATTATCTCTCCAAAGGCCGCCAGGTGTATGTCGAAGGTCGCATTCAAACCCGCAGTTGGGAAGATCGCGATGGTAAAAAACGCTATACAACTGAGATTGTAGCTCAGACGGTTCGTTTCCTCGGCCAACGCGGCGATCGCGATGGCAGCAGCCGCCCAGCCGGCTCAGAGACGCCGACCAACGACAATGAGGGTGGTGGCGGGGGTGGGGGTGGGTTCGATTCCGGCCCGCCACCGATTGGTGACGACGACGTGCCGTTCTAGGTTTTAAAGCTGAACGGGCCGAATCACAAGATTCGACCCGTTTAGATGTCTACAAGATTTTGAAGTTACTGAAATTCTACTGACAATGATCATCCACGCAAGTCATGCCATCGGGACAATCTGAATCACAGGCACAAGCCAGCGGGTCATGGCAAAAGCCATCCTGACAAATTTCGCCCGGGCCACATTCCGAATCTTCACAACAAGCCAGTAAACAGAACCCGTCGACGCACTCCTGTCCCTCGGGACAATCGCTGTTGAATCGACACTCCGGTGGAATTTCGGAAGTGTCCCGACAGATACCGCAATCACAGAACTGATCGTCGGCGCAGTCCTCGTCGCTGGAACACAAGGTCCGGCAGAGGGCATCCACGCAGATCTGATCGGCCGGGCAGTCGATATCGTGCAGGCATTCGGGTTCCGGTTGTTCCCGATCGACACAAACAAAATCCTGACAAATCTGATCGGGCGGGCAGTCGGCATCAGCGCCACATAGAATCGTGCACTCGCCATCTATGCAGATATCAGGCGCAGTACAGTCTTGCGAGGATTGGCAGGAGTTGTCTGGCCCGGCCACGCAAATGTGATCCTGGCAAAGCATTCCATCGGGACAGTCCGAATTCAACGAGCATAACTGCTGACATTGCCCATCGAGACAAATCTGGACCCCGGGACAGTCCTCTGATGTCTGGCAATCGACCGGGTGAATATCTCCCGGGCGGCAAGTCCCGTGGTCACAAACTTCGCCTTCTGCGCAGTCGATCTGGCTGGCACATTCATCCGGCACACAGGCCCCACCATGACAGGCGTTACCGGCCGGACAATCGATGTCCTCCAGACATTCGACAGCTATACAGGTTTCGTCCAGGCAAATTGCTATGCCTTCGCAATCACTGTCCTGAGTGCATTCCGGCTGCTCGTCAATTATACAAATGTTCTGGATGCAGATCTGGCCGGCCGGGCAATCGCTGTCTAGATAGCATTCCGGAGCCTCAACTCGACACTGGCCGTCAACACAGGTTTCATCAAGATAGCAATCATCGTTCGAATTACAGCCGGGTGTACAAACTCCCTGAACGCATATTTCACCGTAAAAACAATCCCAGTCATCGTAACAATCCGGGTTTTCGGGATAACAACCATAGCAATCACACCAGTAGCAACCGGAGTCGTCACACCAATCTTCATAGCAATCTTCATAATAGCAGTCCGAACCACAGTCTTCGTAACAGTCGTCATCCCAACAAATTGGACACCCGGCGAAGACCATGGACAGCATTAAGATACCGACCAACGGAATGTAGCGGGTAAAAGATCTCATCTCTTCCTCCTTATTGCGGCTTCGGATTGTCCGAAACCAAAGTAGTTACCTCATCTTGACGAATGCATTGTTCTCATGACCGTCTGTAATGCAGATCTCGTGCCAGGCCTCGCGGCTGTTGAGTAGTCACTGTAATTCATACATTTATCCGTAAGCCGGCCAGGCTTGTCAGTGCATCGAACGAGAAACTCAGGTCGAAAATGCTGACATCCGGATCTCATTCACAACCACCTGACTTGACTTTCCGGCGAAACTCTTTACCATAACTACGTTTTTTGGATTGTTGACTACTTGGGCCAACGTGCTGCATTTTCACGGAGTGTTCCAAATGGGAACACCACAAATTCCAAATGAGAAGCCTGCAGAAGGTTCTGACAGTCCTGTTTCTATAAAAGACGTCCCAAAAATAGGACCGTTGATGTGGCTGCTGCTGGCGGCTTTGCTCATTCCTCCGGCAGTGATCTCCTTGATGGGCCGCTACGGATTAATTGTTTCTCACCAAAAACTCTGGGTCCTCCTTTTAGGAATACCGATACCTGTGATTCTGCTCACACTTCCTCGAAAATATTTACTCGAAGACAACGAACTAAAAATCATCGGTTTCTTTTATCGCCTGCGAATTCCGTTCGAATCGATTCGCTCGTTATCCCCGATTTCAACCGGCCGGGCCCTGGTTCATCCTGGCTCGATATTTTGTACTAATCCAGGCCGGGCCCTGAAACTCGAACGCAGCCAGGGATCGACTCTCATAATCAGCCCAAGAGATCCTGGCCCCTTTCTGGCTCGCTTCGGACCGCAGGGCTTCAAACGCGGGAGGGAACCATGAAAATCAGAGAGCCCATTTTCGGCCAGCAGGGTTGGTATCCTTCGCAAGAAGATAGCTGCCGGCGCGCTATGGCTGACTATTTGAAAGACTCTTCAGGTTCATTTCACGGGCAGCAAGCCGGGATAGTTCCGCATGCCGGTTGGGTCTTTTCCGGTCGCCTGGCGGCCCATACTTTTGCCGCCCTGAAAGACGCTCAACCGGATCTGGTCTTTTTGTTTGGCGGGCATATGCCGGCCAACGCTCGTCCGGTTTGCATGCCGGAGGGAGCCTTCGGTTCACCGCTGGGCCCGGTCGAAGTCGATACAGAAACTGCCCGGGAGTTGTGTGCGAAGTTCAACTGTCAATTAGAATCACCGACGGATTTCAATCCCGACAACACTATCGAGCTGCAGATTCCATTTCTCAAGGCAACCTGGCCCGAGGCCAAAATCGTAGCCGTGCAGGTTCCCGCAAGCCAGACAGCTATCGAAATCGGTAAGTGGGCTGCTAAAACCGCAAGCGCAACTTCAAAGCCGGCTGTCGCTATCGGATCGACCGATTTGACTCACTACGGCGTCAACTATGGCTTTACGCCTCAGGGGGTTGGTCAAGAAGCCCACGCCTGGTCCAAACAAGAAAACGATCGTCCCTTTATTGATCGGCTATTGGCTATGGATGCCCAGCCGGCAATCGAGCATGCTCTGGCCAATCATAGTGCCTGCTGCCCCGGAGCGGCGGCGGCGGCGGTAGCTTTTGCTGCACTACGCGGTTCGAGCTCGGGTCAGTTGATTGAACATACGACCAGCTACGAAGTGGAGAGCCGCGGACAGCCGACTATGTGGGTGGGTTACGCCGCGATAGTCTTCTAGACTACAATTTAAACATTGTCTCCGGCATGGAAACGCCGGTTTTGACTTCGATGACCTGGCAAAGTTCGGTTGTCTTGCCGTCGGCCCTAATCTCGAGTTTCTCCGGGAACCAGTCTCCACCGGTCTTGGTGCCCCAACCGATCCAGAGAATGTCCATCAGAGTCGGTCCATCTTTGACCATCAACCGTAGCGGCAAGAACAAGTCTTTATCCAGCCAGAATTGGGGCCGATCGCGCTCCCAGTTCTTGGCGCCCAGAATTATTGCCAAGCGGCTGTGAAAACGACTCATCGTGTTAACCTTAGTGTCGATACCGAGTGACTGGAACAAACCCACGTAGCGGGACCCCTTTACGTTGCCCTCGACGAAATAGAGATAGGGAAGGTAAGACCACTTTGGCAACTGGGTGGCTTTAGCCTTGCCCTGTTTGCGCCAACATTTACCTTTGCGACAAATCTCAACAATATCATTGCCGCGTTCCCTACGAACCTGGCCTGTATTTTTCAGGTACAGGATTTCTAAGTGAGGAGTCTGGCTGCCCTGTTTGCACTGCATGGTAACCTTCAAGCGGCGAACGTCCATCTTGGTACGCTTGTCGGCCATGCGCTCTAATAAAAAAGATGTCGGTGGAATATAGGCCCGGGCAGTCAGTGCCCCCAGTAAAAAAGTAAACGCAATAGCTACCTTGAAACCGGCGTGCTTCATAAACATTTCCAATTATTAACTGGCCAAATCTTCCAACAGAGCTTTCAAGAAATCGTAAAACCTTTCAACCGAGTCGATCTTAACCCGTTCCGAGGGAGAGTGGGGAGATTCAATATCCGGACCAAAAGAAAGCATATCCATCCCGCCGAATTTCTCTCCGATAATCCCGCACTCCAGTCCGGCATGAATCGCCTTCACCTCGGGAATTTTACCGGTGACTTTTTCGTGGACAATCTTGGCCCGGGTCAAGACTTTAGAATCCATATTAGGCTGCCAGCCAGGATAGCCGCCCATCGACTCGGGTTTGGCGCCGGCTAAGTGGGCCAGAGCAAAGAGCGAGTCCTGGGCCATGCGCAGGGCCGGCATGACGGAGCTACGCGTGCTTTCCTGATAGACTGCCTTGTCAGACTCCAGCTTGACCACCGCCAGGTTGGTTGATGTTTCCACCAAACCGGCCACGTCTTGGCTCATCTCTATAACACCATGCGGCATGGCTAAAACCAGGCAGACCAGTCGATCGCGGGACTCTTTGCTAAGGGCATCCGAACCCGCCTGGGAACTGCTCATTTCGATTGCCACCCCGGAGTCGCTTGTTCCGAAACAGGCCGTTAGGTCGCTACGCAGCTGGTCGAGTATCTTGTTGGCCTGAGCCTTGCCATCAGCCGGCAATAAGATCGTAGCGGTTGCCTCGCGCGGGATAGCATTGTGCTTGTCGCCGGCCTCAAAAGACACTAACCCATAATCACTTTCACCTCTCAGCCGGTCGAGAAACGTAGCTAGAATTTTGATCGCATTACCGCGCCCAAAGTTGATGTCCAGGCCGGAATGTCCGCCTTTTAGTCCTTTGACATGAACCGCAAAGGCGTCACCCTCTCGGGGCGCACGCTTTACCGGCAGAGTAACATGCGTATCGCCACCGCCGGCGCAACCCACGTAGACCGAACCTTCTTCTTCCGAATCGAGATTGAGCATTATCTTGCCCTTGACGAACCCGGCCTGCAGACCCTGAGCACCGGTCAATCCGGTTTCTTCATCTATTGTGAACAACAGTTCCAGTGGTCCGTGAACCGCGTCCTTTTCGTCTATCAGGGCCAGACCGGCTGCCAATCCGACCGCGTTATCGGCACCCAGAGTCGTTCCGTCGGCAGTTAAATAGTTGCCTTCTTTGAGAACCTTGATCGGATCCTTGTCGAAATCATGACTCGAAGAAGAGTCCTTCTCGCCAACCATGTCCAAGTGACCCTGAAGAACGATGGTAGCCGCTTTTTCTTTGCCGGCAGTAGGAGGGATACGGACGACTACGTTTCCGAACTCGTCTTGATCCACCTCGAGACCTTTGCTTTTCGCTAAATCGACAACCCATTTGGCAACCTGAGTTTCGTTTTTCGAACAACGCGGGATTTTGGTAAGTGCTTCGAAGTACCCAAACAGTAGCTCCGGTTTCAATCCATCAAACGCTGACGACATGGCGCCCTCCTTGTTGTTGCTGTTTTGAACCCGCTCATCCAAACCCAGGGGCTGCTGGATGTCAAGACCTGCCTGAATAGAATTTGTCCCCCTAAGTCAAACGTGCTAATTCAGCAGATTAACAAACAAGAATCTAAATGGGAGGGCTTCGATGAAAACCGAGAATCGGATAGGCTTGGGCCTGTTGGTTTTTTTCCTCCTGCTCCAGGCGCCAAGCGTTGTAGCCCAGGAGCCGGCCCGAGAATTTCACCCGACCGGCTTTGTCGACCTGGCGGCCGGCAACATGGCCAAGTTCGACGCGAATATTTCCATCGGAGACAACTACACCGGCTTCGTTCCCGAGTTTACGCTTCAAATCGGCACAGGCGATCTGGCCGTCGGGCTGGACTGGGGCTTTTCTGTCGCCGATGTCGATAATGTCGATGCCGATATTTTTGTCGGCGGATTTGTTATCAACCTCAAGGGCCGCCACTGTTGGGAAGGCACCTGGAAGACCTGCGTCGGCTCCGAGTTCGAGATTGGCATAAATCCCTTCGAGGTCGATCCCGGCGGTGAAAGTGCTTCCGGCGCAATCGGGCTTTTATCTCATATGATGCGCTGGAGCCGCTTCTCTTCTAAAGTGATTACTATCGATCCGCTGCTGGCGCTCAACACCTCCGACGGGCAATTCTTTCTGCAATTCACCCTGGGCCCTTCAATCTTGATTCCTTATTCCGACGATCAGTTCGACCGGGACGATGCAGAAGTCTGTTTGCTATACGGTCTCGAGGGCGGAGTAGTCATTAGCGACCTGGTTGGCGCCGGTCTGGGATTCAAGGGGCTCTCGACATTGAGCTTCGACGACAACGAGACATTCATGGCCCTGGACTTCAGCCTGCGCTTGTTCCTGGACCGCTTCACGCCCGTCTTTCGCTTGTCGGTTCCTCTGACGGGAGACTATTATAAGGACTTCGTTGATATTGTAATTACACTGGGTATCTGGGCGGATTTTTAGCGTTTGTTCGGCGTTTTGCCTGAACCACGCAGTCTCTTTAGCAAATCATCGATCTCAATATACTCAAAGACGTAACGCCACAGTACTATCTCGTCTTTGCTCTTGAGGACCTTGCTCTCTTTAGCCTTGAGCTGGACCCCATTTATAAAAGTGCCGTTGGACGAGCCCATGTCCAGTAATTTGTACTTGTTTTTTCCGGCCGGAATGAAGGCGGCGTGAAGCTTGGAAATCTTGGAGGCCCTGATTATTATGTCGTTGTTCTTGGCGCGCCCAACCGTAATCTTCGAGCCAAATACGTTTCGGGATGATTTGACTATTCTGACGACTTTCAGTACTGGTCCTTGTTCGGCCCTGGCCACAAGTTCCGTAATCGCCGTTTCGACTGTCTGGGGGTCGACCCATTCGTCGTCACTGGGAGGCTCCTGCATTATGGCCAGAAATGGATGATTGTAGCGATGCCGAAAAGCTGCCTCACCTTTGGCCAAGAGTTCCTTGGTGAGCTCCTTGCCCGGCAAGATTTTTAATCGGGAGGCCTGTTTCTCGCTTGACTGGTCTCGTTCGTCAGTCATGTGTCTATGTTATTAATTAGGGCCATAAAGTCAACCATTAGAATTTTGGTTGCCTGACTTGTTCGTATTTCCTAGGATCAGCCAGATCTCGATCAAAGAAAGGCGATCTACATGAGCGAGCATTTTCAAAAGCAGATCAGTCAGGGAATTCCGGAAGAAGTGCCCGGCCTGCCAGCCGAAGAACCAGGTGTCAGCCATGCCCCGCCGCGCAAACAAGTTTTGAACAAAACCGAACAGGTTTTAGCCCTAAAAAACGCTCTGCGCTATTTCGATTCTCGCCATCACGAAAAACTGGCGCCTGAATTTGCCGGCGAGCTGGTAACCGATGGCCGCATCTATATGCGCCGCTTTCGCCCAACATACAAAATGTTCGCCCGGCCAATTTCCGAATATCCCGCCAGGTGCCAGGCGGCTGCCGCCATCATGCACATGATTCAAAACAATTTGAATCCAGCCGTGGCTCAGCATCCCTACGAACTGATTACCTATGGCGGCAACGGGACCGTCTTTCAGAATTGGGCCCAGTATCTGATCACCATGAAGTATTTGTCCCAGATGACCGCCGAACAGACCCTGGTCCTTTACTCGGGCCATCCTTTGGGGCTTTTCCCTTCTCACCCCCAAGCCCCGCGGCTGGTGCTGACCTGCGGCATGGTGATTCCCAATCATTCGTCGCCCCAGGACTACGATCGTCTGAGTGCTCTGGGAGTAACTTCGTACGGTCAGATGACCGCCGGCAGTTTCATGTACATCGGCCCGCAGGGCATCGTTCACGGCACGGCCATCACGCTGCTCAACGCCGGTCGTAAGTACCTGAAACTACCCGCCGAGCAGGGATTGGCCGGCCAGGTTTTTCTGACATCCGGACTGGGCGGCATGAGTGGTGCTCAGGCAAAGGCCGCTGTGATTACCTCGGCTGTTGGACTGATCGCTGAAATAGATCCCTTAGCTTGCAAGAAACGCCATGACCAGGGCTGGGTAATGGAAGTCGAAAGTGACCTGGACAAGGTCCTCTTGCGAACAGAAAAGGCACGCCGGGCCAAACAAGCTCTGTCGCTGGCTTATCTGGGCAATGTGGTCGACTTGTGGGAAAAATGCGCTCGCGAAAGTTTTCCAATTGAACTCGGTTCCGATCAGACTTCTTTGCATATTCCTTTTAGCGGCGGCTACTATCCGGCCGGCCTGAGCCTTGAAGAATCGCGTCAAATGATGCGCACTGATCCGGACGGTTTCAAAGAGCAAGTCCAGGTTTCACTGCGGCGCCAGGTAGATGCGATCAATCAAATGCATGCTGCTGGAATGGTTTTCTGGGATTACGGCAACGCTTTTTTACTGGAAGCTGCCCGGGCCAAAGCAGCCGTTACCCGCCCGGACGGGTCTTTTTGCTATCCTTCTTATGTCGAAGACATCATGGGTCCGATTTGTTTCGACTACGGGTTTGGACCATTCCGCTGGGTATGCCTAAGCGGCCAACCCGAAGATCTTCGAACAACCGACTCTATTGCCGCCGAAGTACTCGACCAAATGGCCCAAAAAGCTCCCAAAGAAATCCGACAACAGTTGCTCGACAACTTACACTGGATCCGGGCGGCCGAGAGTCATCAAATGGTTGTCGGCTCACAGGCCCGCATTCTGTACTCGAACGAACCGGGCCGGATTGCAATTGCACGAGCCTTCAACCAGGCAGTCAAAGATGGTCGTCTGAGCGGCCCGGTTGTATTGGGCCGCGATCATCACGACACCGGCGGAACCGATTCGCCTTATCGGGAAACCGCGAATATTCAAGACGGCAGCTTTTTTTGCGCTGATATGGCGGTCCACAACGTAATCGGCGACTCATTCCGCGGTGCTTCCTGGGTTAGTCTGCATAACGGCGGCGGTGTTGGCTGGGGCGAAGTTATCAATGGCGGTTTCGGTCTGGTGCTCGACGGCACTCAACAAGCCGAAACCTGTCTAGAGCGTATGCTTTATTGGGACGTCAACAACGGCATTGCCCGGCGGGCCTGGGCCAGGAATTCAGGCGCCATCTGGGCCGCCCAGGAGGCCATGCACAATGAAGCGGCCCTGTGCGTCACCTTGCCGCATATAGCCGATGACGGCCTGGCGATTATGGCGCTGGATCAATCGAACAAAAAGGAGAGTTAGCATGCCGACTAAACTATTGATAATTGGTTGGCTGGGTGCGCTTCTGGTGTTGGGCGGCTGCTCGTCCTCTAGCGAGACGACAGACGGAGGACCAGACGCTGCCCACGATGCGGGCGGAGACGATCCGGGCAATGATGCCGATGGTGCTGCGGGAGATCCGGGCAACGAAGACGGCGGCCTGAAACCGGATTATGATCCGACCAATGAGTTTCTGCTCGAGATCCCCGGCGGAGTGAGTTTTTGTCACGGCTTTCACCAGGATCGAACCTGGCAGCAAGAGTTGGCCATGATCGGTCGGATCGATCTCCAGCCGGGATTCTTTAACCTGCCCCGTACGCCTGGCACCTATCAGGCCGAACTGATCGAGACGGTGGTGTTCGGTCCCGAACACCGCCTGCTGCAACCAACTGCCGCCCAGGGTCAGTTCGTAGCCGAGTATAAAAGTGGGGGCCTGGATGAATGGTGGTACAAGTTCCATCAAGACTTTACTTTTTCCGGCACGATCTACCAGGTCGAAATATTTCTATCGATTGGAAATGAAGGTTCTTGGCCCGAAGAAATCTCACTGGACAATCTAGCCTGGCCGGCCGTGATCTCGGCCAGAATTTTCATCGGTCCCGGAGAAAATCCGCTCGATGAAATTCAGGCTTTCGGCTTGTGCGCTCTGCCCGATGTTTTTAAGTCGTACAGCGCCACTACCGCCGGAGGTGATCTAATCCTGCTCGAAGAACGCGAAGGCCCCTACATGCGTGCTTGTCAGGCAGCCGGTGAGACGTCTTGTTTGTTTCTCACCAGCGCCTCGGTGCAATCCGGCGAATTCCAGCAAACTATAAGTGATCGCCTGCGGTTGGTTTATGCCGGCTCCCATCACAACTGGAATGATCAGTTTTTACTGCTGCTGGATCCGCCAAACTCAAATGTAGCCGCCATTTTGGTCGAGGCACCCGACTTCATGGGTAATACAGGTTCGGTCAGCTACAAGGATGCCGAGTTCAAAGAGGTCGCCCAGGATGAAATCGTTGACTGGCAAATACAATAGATTGCCAAAGATCTTATTGCGCTGTTTTCTGGTACTCGGCCTTGCGGTTTTACCGGATTACGCAAGTGCCGGCACCGAAACCAAGCCGACCACCGTATTAATCACCCATCCCAAGGCGCGTGAACTCAGGAACATCAAAAACCTTCACGACATGGGCTTACTCAAGGTGACTAACCTGCGGCTGATCGGCATTTACCATGTCGATGAATACGAAGACTATGAAGATGCCCAGGCCTTCATCGCCGAGCAGGCGCCCTCTTGGATGGAACTCGAGGGCATCTCATGTGACATCTCCCCGACAACTATCTACCAAAAGAACGGCTGTACTCCGGTTTTTCGAAAGCTGTTCGCCGATTCTGCCGGAATTATCTTCACCGGCGGCCCGGACATCCCGCCCAAGTTGTATGGAGAAAAAACCAGCCTGCATACTGTAGTCGAAGACCCAACCCGCCATCTTTTCGAACTTTCCTTCATGTTTCACTTATTGGGCGGCAGTCAGGGCCCGAAATTCAAACCCTTCCTGCCGCTCAAGCCCGACTACGTGATCCTGGGGCTCTGCCTCGGTTTGCAAACCATGAACGTGGCCAGCGGGGGCACTCTAATCCAGGATATTCCCAGCCAGCTTTACGGAATAGACAAGTTCGAAGACGGGTTGAAACTACCGGCCGAGAAAGTCCATCGCAGTTACGAAGCCCCTCTGGACCCGGCGCCCTATGTGGGCTGGGCCGTAATTCATCCGATCAAGTTCAAGGGGCGTTCCAAAATCTCAAAGGCACTGCTGCCCCAGGCAAAAACAGTCAACGTAACCAGCCTGCACCATCAAGCTTTAAAGAAGCTGGGCCGGGGCCTGAAAGTCTTAGCAACTTCACTAGACGGCAAAGTAGTCGAGATGATTGGGCACAAGAAATTTCCGGGCGTGCTCGCCGTCCAGTTCCACCCGGAAAAAGATCTGATCTGGAAAAAGGACAGAACCTACCTGGCTCGGGCCGGCAGCAAAGCAACCAACTATGTAGCAAGCTGGTTTGAAAAAGACAAAGTCGCCCAGAAGTTTCTCAAAGCTTTCTGGGGCATGATCGGAAAGTGGCTCGACCGAAGTTCTCGGGCCTTATAGGCGCCTAAATCTGCATCCCGAAGATCTTAAACAGAAATGTATAAATATCGGCGGCCTCTTCGATGCGCTTGGAGGTCGGCTTACCGCGTCCATGGCCGGCCTTGGTCTCGATCCTGATCAGGACCGGATTTCTACCTTCGTCAGCGGCCTGCAGGGCGGCAGCGAATTTCTTGCCGTGCATCGGAACCACTCGATCGTCCGTATCGGCAGTCGTTATCAATGTCGGCGGATGAGCCACTGCGGGTTTAATATTGTGGAGCGGCGAATAGGCATACAAAAACTTGAAATGTTCGGGATCTTTCTCGGCGTTGCCATAGTCCGACACCCAGTAGTGCCCGATCGAGAACTTATGATAGCGCAACATATCGATAACCGGCACCACCGACACAACCGCCCCGAAAAGTTCAGGCCGCTGTAACAGGCAGGCGGCGGTCAATAATCCCCCGTTGCTGCCACCGATAATCGCCAGCTTCTTATTCGAGGTGTACTTGTTGGAGATCAGCCACTCGGCCGCTGCGATAAAATCATCGAAGACATTTTGCTTGTTTCCCAGTATTCCAGCCTGGTGCCATTTTTCTCCATACTCATTGCCGCCCCTCAGGTTGGCCAGGACGAATACACCGCCGTTTTCCAGCCAGATAAGTCTGGAAATCGAGAAATAGGGCGTCAGGCTTACGTTGAAACCACCGTAGCCGAACAACAGAGTGGGATTGTTGCCATCGAGCTTGAGCCCTTTTTTGTGGGTTATGAACATCGGCACCCGGGTGCCGTCTTTTGATTTATAAAAAACCTGCTTGGTTTCATAGCCGCTGGCATCAAAATCGACTTTAGGCCCGCGAAACAGCTTAACCTGGTCGGTCTTGAAGTCGTAGTGAAAGGTGGTGTACGGGTACAAAAAGGACGTGAAACCAAAGAACATCTCAGTATCTTTTTGTTTGCCGGACAGTCCGGCCACAGTGCCGATTCCGGGTAACTCTATTTCTTTGACCAGCTTGCCGGTCAAATCGATGATCTTGAGCAAGTCATGGGCATCGTGCATGTATCTGACTACCAGGTGATCATTCACGATCGTGGCGAATTTAATCACGTCTGACTGCTTGGGAATTATTTCTTTCCAGTGTTTTCGATCGGGATTCGACAAATCGATCGAAATGATTCTTCCGCGGGGCGCGTCCAGATCGGTGTGGAAATAAAAAACCGGGCCCTGGTTGCCGACGAACGAATACATGGCATCGGCCGCGTCCAGCAACTTGATAAAAGGTCCTTTAGATTCCGTGGCGCGGTAGTAAATCCGGTTTTTGGGGTCGGTCCCGTGTTCAACGCGCAAAACCAGGTATTTACCGTCTTCGGTAATGAAAGGGCTGAAACCAAGTTCCTTGTTTTCGGGGTTTTCGTAGACTAACTCGTCTTTATCCTGCTCGGTATTCAGTGTGTGCCAATATACGCGTGAATAGTTATTGCGGTCCTCGGGGGCAACACTGGCCGGGTCGGGAAAGCGGTCATAGAAAAAACCCGAGCCGTCGTGCTTCCAGGCCACCAATGTAAACTTGCACCATTTTAAAGTTTCCGCGTAATCCTGACCGGATTCGACTTTGCGTATTTTCCGCTCTTGCCAGTCGCTACCCTTGCTCGACAACAACATAGCCAGGACCTGGCCGTCCTCGCTCAGGTAACTGCCCGTCAGGGCAACGGTCCCGTCTTTGCTCAGCTTGTTGGGATCGATGACCACTTTGGGCTCGGCTTCCAGGCTGGCCTGGGTATAGAAAACCGCCTGGTTTTGCAGGCCGTCATTCTTTGAAAAAAAGTAACGCCCGCCCTTTTTGTACGGCAAAGAGAAGCGCGGGTAATTCCAGATCTTGGTTAAGCGGGCTTTGATTTTTTCCTGAAGCGCTCCGCGAATGAACTTGAAGGTCAGCTCGTTTTGCATAGCTGTCCAGGCCAGAGTCTCCTTCGAGGCCGGATCTTCCAGCCAGCGGTACGGATCGGCCACCTTGGTGCCGTGATAGTCGTCAACAATCGTGCCCTTGCGTGACTCGGGATAGTTGTACTTCGGCGCCTCGCTTTGAACAGAACCCGTCTGTCCCTTTGGACACCCGCTGCAAATAAAAGCAGCGACAACGAAAGACCCAACTAACCCAAATAATATTTTTTTCATGAGATCATCTCCTTTTGCGGTCCAGCATTTGGCGATGCACCAGGGCGGCCTCATCCCAATCGGCCTGGTCCTGCTCGGCCAGCGACCCAAGCTGGGGAACCGGCAGCGGTTTTTTCTCGGGGCCCATGGCTACCATGAAAAACAGGCCATGCCCGCAGTGTTTTCTTTGCCATTTTGTTTTATCGACCGCAGAAACTTCGACCTTGATCCCGTAGGTATGCTTTGAAGTGTAAACAACCTTGGCGACCACCTCGGCGATCTCGCCTTGCTTGACCGGCGCGCAAAACTCCATGGCATCCAAAGAGGCGGTCACGAAGTGCAGATGAGCATAACGCGAGGCGGTCAATCCGGCCGCCCGGTCCATCAAGGACAAAATTTTACCGCCGAAGGCGGTGCCGTAGGCGTTGGTGTCGCCGGGAAAGATCTCTTCCAACAAAGTTACCGGGGTCTTGTCTAAATTTTTAGCTGTCATGCCGTCAAGCATGCCAGAGCGAAACACAAAAATCTATGTCTGTTATACGATGGAATATGGGGTCAGGTCATGACACTTGACACTTGCGTTTTTGTAGACTGTTTTTTTGTAACCCATCATGTTTACATGGTATTAAGTGTCAAGAGTCATGACCTGACCCCGTCTCGTTGTTTCTGTGCCCCGCCTGCGGTTTTTTGTCCCGGGACATGCAAAATCCCTGCCCCGCTTGTAAAGACAACGGATGGTTCGACCTGGCCAACCCGGAGACCGCCGACCGGATAAGAACCTGGGAACAGGAAAAGCGGCAACAAATACCCAACTGGATCAAAATAGCTCTCGCTGGGAGCCTTGCCTGCCTGAGCGTTCTGGCATTCTGGATAGCCGCAGGCTCTGCCCTCGTGCTTGGGCTGGGCCTGTTGATCTCGCTCGTCCTTTATTTTGTCTTACAGCGTCCCGCCAGCATGCTCCTGCTCCGCCTGCAGAAAGCCTTCCCGGTTCGCTGGAAACTGCCGGTGCCCCTGCCGGACACGAAAAAGAGCAAGCCGCAAGAAGTCACGGGATACGTCGAGGGAAAGGGGCCATTGTTGACCGCTCCGTTCAGCGGGGCACCCTGCCTCGCCTGGCAGGTGTGCGTGCGTTTTGACGTGGCCGGAGACGCACGTCCGCCCGAGTGGGTGCTGCAGGAAATCGAGTCTATGGATATTCTAATTAACGATATTGAAATTCCCAACCATCGGGTTCTGCTCGAAACTCCTCTTGCTCCCCTTTCCGCTAAGATGTGCGAAGAAAAAGGAATCGATTGGCGCGGTTTTTTGAAAAAGCGCGGATTGCACTCCGATGAAGGTACCTATGAGCTGTTCGAATCGCTGATCGATCCCGGGTCCGAGGTAACGGTCAAGTGCCATCGTTCACCTGAGACCTACATTGTCGAACTGCCGACACGAAATCCTGCCCTCAGGGTTTGACCCGCTCCTTTGATTCAGGTGGAGCGCCAAGCTTGCCAGAGTGAATTATGTATCAATGGAGTTGCAATCATAAGATAATCAACTTCTGACAATGACGCCCCTCGACGACATCCCCGCCGAACCAGCCCCTCCAAAAGGACCCGCGCCCGGCGGAGTAATCAAGGGTGGTTTCGGTGAAGTCTGGAGCCTGGCTTACCCGGTAGTCATCACCATGGCCTCGATGTCAATTATGGGACTGGTCGATACTTTCTTCATGGGCTTCATCGGCACTCCCCAGCAAGGTGCCACCGGCCTGGGGGCTGTTCTTTCCTGGACGCTGATGTCGTTTTTCAACGGTACAATTACCGCCTCGAATACTTTCGTGGCCCAACACTTCGGCGCTAAAAAGTATGCTGTTTGCGGCAACATCGTCTGGCAGTCATTCTTCATCGCCTTGCTGGCCACGGCTGTTATCTTGACCGCGATTGTTCCGAACATCGACGTAATAATCTCAGCGATTGGCGCCTCAGACGAGGTGACCGGTTTTGCCTGCGAGTACATGAACGTGCGCTTATTGGGGGCGGTCTTCGTTTTCGCAAACTTCTGTGTAGTCAGTTTCCTGCGCGGAATTGGCGATACGCGTACGCCGATGAAGGTGACCCTGGTAGTCAACGTCCTCAATGTGGCTTTCACCTACCTGTTCGTCTTCGGCAAGCTTGGCCTGCCGGCCCTGGGTGTCGGCGGGGCTGCTTTAGGGACAATCATCAGCCAGTTTGTAGCCATGGCTATCTACCTGTACTTATTTTTCAAAAAGAGCACCCACTTGAAGTTCTCTACGCGGCGCTTCAGGTTTCCCAAGTGGAGCCTGCTGAAACGATTTTTGAAAGTTGGTTTACCGATGGGCGTCTGGTGGGTTCTCGAGATGGGCGGCTTTACGGTTTTCACCATGTTCGTGTCCACCCTGGGCGATATACCCCTGGCCGGACATCAGATCGTCAGGCAGATGGTTCACCTGTCTTTCTTACCCGGGGTTGCCCTGGGAGTATCGGCCACGACCCTGATGGGACAATACATCGGGGCGGGAGATATCGCCTCGGCTGAACGAAGCGCTAAAACAGCCATCAAAATCGGCCTGATCATCATGTGCTCGATGGGTAGCCTTTTCGTTGTGCTGCGTTATCAAGTCGCTGAACTTTTCAACCGCGATCCGCGGGTAATCGCGCTGGCCGCCGATCTTTTTCTTTTTGCGGCCGTGTTTCAGACAATGGACGCCCTGGGCACAGTTTCTTCGGGTGCCATTCGCGGCGCCGGAGACACGCGCTGGCCGATGGTGGTTTCTCTTCTTATGGCCTGGTTATTCTTCGTTCCCAGTATCATCATTCTGGGCAAGGTTCTTGGCTATGGCATCTACGGCGCCTGGACCGGGGCAACCATCTACATTTGCATACTAGGTTTACTCATGTTCTACCGCTTCAAAAGCGGCAAATGGAAAAGCATGAAAATATAAGTCACCGCTGCATCTACCTGGAGTATTATCGTTTGGCATGCCATTTCTGGGTCCAGTTATCTTAGGTTTTTTGCTTGCTTGCCTGTCGGCTTGTTCTGGCGGTGTGGAAGACAAGCCCAACCCCGCCCCTAAAAAAGTAACTGCAGACAACATCTCCCATCAGCTCGGGTTGTTGCTAATTGATGCCGCGCGGGAAGGCGATCTGCCGCGGGTCAACAGCCTGCTCACCCGAGGCGCGGATATCAAAACATTTGATACAAACGGCGAGAGCGTTCTCCACGCCTTTTTCAACCGCCGTAACTGGAAGCTGGAAATCGATTTACTCAAGCTGCTTTTACAAAATGGCGCCGTCCTGACCGCCAAAGATTCTCAAGGCCGCAGACCGGTTCACCTGGCCGCCGAAAGAGGCCGTCACAAAGTCATGAAGTTTCTGCTTATCAAAAAAGTCGACCTGACCGCTACCGATAATGAGGGGATGACTCCGCTTCATTTGGCGGCCGGGCGCGGTAATATTGAGACCCTGGTTCTGATGGCCTCAGCCGGGGCCGCTCTAAATACAAAAGACCACGCCGGTCGAACCCCCTTGCATCTGGCCCAAGAAAACAAAAAACACGAGACCGCCTGCTTGCTGGTGTCTTTGGGGGCCAATCTCTTCATTATTGATGTCTACGGTAATTCGCCGGCTGCCTGGCTGGCCGAATCTTGTGCCGCCCAGCTCAATCGGCAAATTCGCTCCGATAAGATCCAAGACATAGACAACCTGTCGAAGAACATTTGCGTCACCAACAAAAAGTTAAAGGCCGCTACTTTGCACTATTGCGCCACCGAAGGGCTGGTCGATGTCGTTCGTTTGTTGCTGAAAAACAAGGCGGATATCGGTTTTGGGGGAGTATTTCACTTAGACTTCAGCACTCCGGGCGCCGAACCATTGCACGGCGCAGCCTGGGGTGGACATCTGGAAATTGTGGATATGCTTTTAGTCTCCGGCGCCGATCCTAACGCCCGTGACGCTAACGGCTGGACGGCTCTGCATTGGTCTGCCTGGAAAAATCACCCGGACGTAGCCAAAGTGCTTTTGAAAAATGGGGCCCTGGCGACCCACATTGACAAGCAAGGCAAGACAGCATTAGACCTCGTCTCTGCCAAAAACAAGCTTGAATGGTCAAGCCTTCTCAAACCCTAAGTCATACAATAATAACCACTTTTTCCTATTGTTGCCAATAAGTGATCTGTATCACGGTAACATAACCCCAATATTGCAATAAAGTTCGTCATCCCAGTATGCCTTAAGCTGGGATCCAGTCTTCGCTGTATGGGTTCCGGCCTAAACCATGCCGGAAAGACGTGGTTTTCAGTTTTATTACAACTGGGATGTGTTTCGATGATTTTTTCCGTATGATGCTCTGGGTGTCTTAGCAACCAATGAGAGATGAAAAGGAGAAGTTATGAAGCGATCGTCGATTGTTGCCCTGGCAGTTCTGCTGGCAATTGGAATTTTCGTAGTTAGCTGTGATCAGGCCGAATCAGATCTATCAGCAACCGATAAATCTCTGGACGGAAAATACACGGCGCCGAAAAAGAGCCATCGCCCGGCGGAACTCAATAACCTGGTTAGCTACCCGAAAGACGACGGAAGCTGGATCCCTTATGCCCCCGGCGAAGTCGTAGTCAAGTTCAGGTCTAGCGTCAGTGCTGCCCAGGTTGAACAGGGCCTGGGTGCCGAACTGGGACTCACCCGGGTCAAGCGCCGTTCGCAACTCGGCGTCGATCGCATGAAACTCACTACTAAAGAATCTGTTGAGTCCGCCGTGGCACGCCTGAAGAAAGACCCGCGCGTATTGTACGCCGAGCCCAACTGGAAAATCCGTCTGACCAATACACCCAACGATGCCCGTTTTGAGGAACTCTGGGGCATGCACAACACCGGACAGACCGGCGGCACCGAAGATGTCGACATCGATGCGCCCGAGGCCTGGGACATCTCGATCGGCTCATATAATGTTATCGTGGCTGTGCTGGATACGGGTGTCGATTACAATCACCCAGATCTGGCCGCCAACATCTGGGAGAACGAAGACGAGATTGCCGGCAACGGCATCGATGATGACAATAACGGCTATATCGACGACATCCGCGGTTGGGATTTCGAGTATGAAACCAACGATCCCATGGACAACCACAGCCACGGCACCCATTGCTCGGGCACCATCGGCGGCGTGGGAAACAACGGTATCGGCGTGGCCGGAGTCAATTGGCGGGTCACAATCATGCCGGTCAGGATCATCGGCAGCCAGGACCTCGAGACTTATTGTACCGACGCCTCCGAAGGCGTTACCTACGCTGCGGCCAACGGGGCCGACGTAATGAGTTGCTCCTGGTGGACGGTTCAACACCCCTGCCAGACACTCCAGGATGCGGTTACTTACGCCGAAGGACAGGGTTCGATCATCGTCGCCGCGGCGGCCAACGAGTACGCCGACGTGGACGGGCCCAACATGGAAGTCTGGCCCTGCGAATATGCCAATGACAATATCATCTGTGTAGCGGCCATCGACCACAACAACAACAAGGCCGATTTTTCGAATTGGGGCGCGATTTCCGTGGACGTCGCGGCACCCGGAGTGGACACTCTGAGCACCACACCTGGCAACAGTTACGGGACCAAGTCGGGAACTTCAATGGCATGCCCGCACACGGCCGGAGTGGTCGCCTTGATGCTGTCGCTAAATCCCGATCTTACGGCGGCCGAGGTTAAAAACATTCTGTTTACGACGGTTGATCCCGTACCCGATCTACAGGCCGGCGGAAGCTATCCGACAATCACCGGCGGGCGGATTAACGCCTACCGGGCACTCCAGGTGCTTTCGGGTGTACCGTTGCCTCCGGTCGCCCTGGCCGGCGGGAATCAAACAGTTGTTACCGGTAATACAGTTCAGCTAGACGGCTCCAACTCTTTCGATCCCAACCAGGACCCGATTACTCACCTTTGGGACTTTTACCCGCCCCAACACAGCAGCGCTTCGCTGGATGACAACCAGAGTGCCACGCCCACTTTTTTCGCCGACGTGTGCGGCGACTACCAGGCCATCCTGACAGTCAACGACGGCACCTTTGATTCCGATCCGGATACTGCCCGAGTTTACGTGCGCAACATCAATTCTTCTTCAGTCGAGAGCGAACATCCCTATCTGGACAATACCGATCAAACCTGGACAATCACTCATCCCGGGGCCGTAACAATGTCGGTCCACTTCTCTAGCTTCGACACCGAAAGCGGCTATGACTTTGTACGACTTCTCGACGGCAACGACTTAGAATGGGCCTCCTACAGCGGCTCCCTGGGGGAATTCACTTCCCTGGCCATCGATGGAAACACGATCAAGATTCACTTCACTTCTGACGGAAGTGTCGTTCGAGATGGATTCATAATCGATTCACATTTCTGGTGTGACGCCGGCAACTGCCCGCCGGGTACCGGAGACTGCGATGAAAACCCGGCCAACGGTTGCGAGGTCGACACCACCGATGACGTGAACAACTGCGGTTGGTGCGGGCATGCATGTGTTTACCAGCATGCATCCTCAACCTGCGAACAGGGGCTCTGCCAGATCGGCAGTTGCGATTCCGGCTGGACCGACTGCGACTCAATAGTCGAGACCGGCTGCGAGTCGGACATCTTGGTTGATCCGATCAATTGCGGCGGCTGCGGCACTATCTGCGGGCCTTACGATAATGCCGTTCCCGGCTGTCAGGCCGGCAGTTGCATCATCGCTGAATGCGCTCCCGGCTGGGACGATTGTGACGGACTGTTAAGCAACGGTTGCGAGCGAAATGTCTCGGCCGACACCGATAACTGCGGCGCCTGCAACAATATCTGCGCGCTAGACCATGCGGTTGGTCACGTTTGTATCGACGGTATTTGTTACCCCATGGGTGCTTGCTCGACAGATCCGGAAACTATCGAAACCGTTCATCCCTATGTCGATAATTTTGACTACACCTGGACGATTACCAAAGCCGGCGCGGCTGAAATTTCGGTGCATTTTACCGGCTTCGATGTCGAAAGCGGCTGGGATTTTGTTTACATATATGATGCCAACGATTTGGAGTTCGAGCGTTACTCCGGAACGCTGGGAGATTTTCAGAGCATTAGCGTTCCCGGCCAGACAATTAAAATACGCCTGACAACCGATGGCAGCGTTCAGCGTTTCGGGTTCGTTATCGACTCGGTTTACTATTGCGCCTCGGGCTGTGAGAACGACTGGGGTAACTGTGATGCTATCCCGGAAAACGGCTGTGAAGCCGACTTGTTGACCGATCTCGATCACTGCGGCGGCTGTGGGCAGTTGTGCGGCTTACCCCACACCAACGGCGAATGCATCGACGGCGTCTGCATTGCCGGCAGTGAGTGCTCAGACGGCTGGGGCGATTGCGACGGCGAATCTCAAAACGGCTGTGAGGCCGACCTGACCTCCGACCCAAACCACTGCTCCGGTTGTAACCTGGCCTGTGTCTACGACCACGCAGTCGATACTTGCTTAGACAGCCAGTGTGTCATGGGTGATTGCGATGCCGGCTGGGGCGACTGCAACAATAACGACGCCGACGGTTGCGAGATGGATATTCTCTTCGATACCGACAACTGTGGCTCGTGTGGCAATGTCTGTGCCTTGCCGAATGTCGGCGATCACCTGTGCGACAACGGGATTTGTTATCCGGGCAACTGCACGACCGAAGCCGAATCTATTTCCACCCCGCATAACTATACCGACAATTTCAATCAGACCTGGGTAATTACCCATCCCGGTACTACGCGAATCAGGGTATTTTTCACGAACTTCGATACCGAGTCGAACTACGACTATGTATATATTTTCAACGCCGACGATGTCTTGATGACGACTTATGACGGCCCGCTGGGTGATTTCTACTCAATCTGGGTACAAGGTGAAACAATCAAGGTCAACCTTGTAACCGACGGCAGTATGGTGCGCTACGGCTTCGATATTTTTTCCTACGATCAGTGCTCATCCGGCTGCCTGACCGGCTATGCTGATTGTGACGGCTTGCCCGATAGCGGTTGTGAATCGGATGTCTCGGCCGACCCTGACAACTGCGGTAGCTGCGGTAATAGCTGTTCCTACCCGAATGCCTACGGCGTTTGCACGGCCGGAGAATGCAGCCTGGGTGCCTGCCACGACGGCTGGTTCGACTGTGACGGCGACCCGCAAACCGGCTGTGAAATCTATATCTTGACCGACGTGGACAACTGCGGCGGCTGCGATCAAATCTGCTTGCTCGACAATGCCCAGCCGGCTTGTGTCGAAGGCGGCTGTATCATCGCCGCCTGTAATACCGGCTTTGACAACTGCGACAGCAATCCGTTAAATGGTTGCGAGGCTGACGTCTCCAGCGATCCATCCAACTGCGGCGGCTGCGGTACGATCTGTGATTTTGACAACGCCTCGGCGACTTGTGTTGACAGCGCCTGCGTAATGGGAGCCTGTGACAGCGGTTTCCAAAACTGCGACTCGAACCCAGACAACGGTTGCGAGGTAGAGGTCGCCAACGACCCGGCCAACTGCGGCAGTTGCGGTACGATCTGCTCGTTCGACAATGCCCATGCCGGCTGTTCTTCGGGCAACTGCACAATAGATTCTTGCGACACCGGTTTTGACAACTGCGACGGACAAATCGACAACGGCTGTGAGGCCGATGTCTCTGCCGACCCAAATAACTGCGGTGCGTGCAATACTGTTTGTGCTTTCGACAACGCCGCAGTTAGCTGTGTAGACAATTCTTGCGTGCTGGGCGTTTGCGACACCGGCTTCGGCAACTGTGATCAAGTCGATGCCAGCGGGTGTGAGTCCGAGTTTGCAATCGATCCTGCCAACTGTGGGGCTTGCGACGTTATCTGCGCCTTCGATAACGCAACTGCAAACTGCAGCGCCGGCAATTGCTCCATGGGCGACTGCAATCAAGGTTTCGCTGATTGCGATCAGAACACCAACAACGGCTGCGAAGTAGACACCGACAACGATCCAAACAATTGCTCTAGCTGCGGAAACGTATGCGTTTTCGACAATGCCGCGGCCAACTGCCAGGGCGGAGCATGTCTGCTCGGCGACTGTGACGAAGGCTTCGCCGACTGCGATCAAAACTCGGCCAACGGTTGTGAGACCGACCTGGCCGATGACAGCGATAATTGCGGCGCCTGTGACAATGTCTGCGATTTCGCCAACGCCTCGGCAACCTGCACAGACAGCAATTGCATACTGGGAACCTGCGATCAGGGTTATGGCGACTGCGACGGCTTGGCTGCCAACGGCTGTGAAATCGACCTGGCCAACGATACAAATCATTGCGGCGCTTGCGCCAATGCCTGTACGAACGGGCAAGAATGTGCCGCCGGTCAATGTGCTTGCCGCGATGCAGATAATGACGGTTATGGCACCGAACCTTGCGGAACAGACTGCGACGACTCAGACGCCGAGATCAATCCCGGCACCGATGAGATTTGCGGTGATGATATCGATCAAGATTGTGACGGAGTTGATTTAGCCTGTACTTGCGCCGACGCCGACAAATGTCGATCAAGACTGTAGCGGTGCCGACCTGGTTTGTGAAGACGACGGCTCGGGTTGCGGATGCGGCACATCGGGAGAAAAAGCAGCGCCGTTGTTCTTATTCGGCCTGCTGGGTCTGGCCCTGATTCGTCGGCGAAAATAGCAACTTAGCTGCCCCGGGGGGCCTCCTCCCGGGGAGTATCATCAACCTGGATTCTGCCTCACCTGAGATTTTGACATACTATTGACACTCTCTGCTCATAGCGGCTAGTGTATTATACTTTATTTCCGGGAAGATAGATTATCAAGAGAGGTTTTCATGAAAACGACCAGAAGTCTTTTGGTGGTCGGTTGTGTATTCTTGCTTGCAATGCCGGGCCTGGTTTTTGCTCAGACTTGTCCCGACACGATCCCGATTGAGTGCGGCGACATCGTATCATCGAATACCAGCAGCGGGTCGAACAACAATCCTACCTATGCTTGTTATCAATACCAGTACGGCGGCCCCGAACATGTTTATGTCCTGACCCTCGAGTACGGGGCCGCGATCGATATCAACCTGCAACCGGACAACGGTTTCTGGACCAGTTGGGATGCCATCCTGGTAATGATGCCCGAACTAGACGGCAACTGTTACACCTCGGTCTACAACGGTTGTTCCGATGAGGGCCTCTCGGGCGGTTTCGAAGGCCTGACCGGAACTTTGCCGGCCGGCACCTACTACATTGTGGTTGATGGGTATCAGGGAGCGTATGGTGATTACGATCTGGACATCATCTGCACCGAATGCACAGATTGCGTCGATGGTGACGGCGATGGCTATTGGGCAATCAATGCCTCGACCTGCCCATGTGGCTCTGACTGCAATGATTCCGATCCCGATCGCAATCCGGGCGCAATCGAGATTTGTGGTGACGGTATCGATCAAGACTGCGATGGAGCCGATGTGAATCCCTGTCCTGATTGCGCTTCCGACCTGACCATTTTCTGCGGCGACAGCAATAGCGCTGATACTGGGGACGGCGAATCTGTCCTGAACGAGTATTGTAATTCGGGGCAAGTGGACTGGAACGGCCGGGAATACGTTTTTCAGATCACCCCGGCCGCAGCCGGCACTATCGATTTCACGGTTTCCAATCTAAACGGAAAGCGCCTGGACGTTTTTGCGTTTCTCGAACACGGCGTGGCCGGGGTCTGCAATAAAGATGCCTGCCTGGGCTACTCGATCAACGATACCGACAGCCGCCATCTGGCTTTTCATGCCGAGGCGGATCAGACTTATTACATTTCAGTCGACGGCCGCCTCAACGACCGCGGCCCCTTTGATTATTCGGTTGCCTGTATGAACCAAGTCTGCGGGTCGGCAGATTCCTTAGCATGTGACCAGCAAACTACCGGCGACACTTCCGGCGCTACCAACAACATTAGTGCCTATCGGGGCCTGGGTTGGTCCTTACTGGGTCCGGATACGACTTATGAATTCTCGGTTGGCTACGATGCCGAAGTTACGGTGGTTATGCACATCAACGCAGGCGACCTGGCATTGATAGCCATCCAGGACGATGGCAACGGCGCCTGTCTGCCTACCAACACCATCGCGGCTTCCGATTATTATCAGGGCCCCGAGGGCAACCCGCCCGAGGTCCTGCAGTTTTTAGCTCTGGCCGATACGACTTACTACATTATTGTCGACGCGTGGGAAGAAGGCGTCAGCGGCAGCTATTCCATTCGGGCCGACTGTGTCATTGAATGTCCGGCAGAACAAACCGATTGCAGCGGCAACTGCGTAGATCTGAGCAATGATGTTTTACATTGCGGGGCTTGCAACAACGCTTGCTCGTTCGATCACGCCGCAACCAGTTGCGTGGACTCGAACTGTGTAATGGGTACCTGTGACGAGGGCTGGGCAGACTGCGTAAATTCCGAAAGCGACGGCTGTGAAACCGAATTGGGTACCAGCCAACATTGCGCCGCTTGCGACGACGCTTGTATTTTCGAGCATGCAGCTGCCAGTTGTGTCGACTCGGCTTGCCTTATGGGCACTTGCGATTCCGGCTGGGGTGACTGTGACATCTCTGATGCCAACGGCTGTGAGACTAACCTGAATACGGCCCAAAACTGCGGCGCCTGCGGAACAACCTGCACTGATCCGCTATTCTGTTATGACGGAGACTGCGTAGATGTTTGTCCCGGCAATCTCGAGCGTTGCGGCGGTTCTTGCGTGGACACCAGCGTTAATATCAATCATTGCGGTGGTTGCGATATAGCCTGCAGTGTTGCTAACGGGACGGCGGCTTGTATCGCCAGCGCCTGCACTATTGACAGTTGTGATACCGATTTCGCCGATTGCGACGACTCTTATACCAACGGCTGTGAAGTCCAACTGGGAACCACAACCAACTGCTCGGATTGCGGTGATGCCTGTAGTTTTCCAAATGCAAGTGCCACTTGCGACAATAATGTTTGCACGCTGGGCACCTGTAGCGCGGGCTTTGGCAACTGCAACAACCAAGACTCTGACGGCTGTGAAGCCGAGCTGAACACCAACACAAACTGTG
Source organism: Deltaproteobacteria bacterium (assembly GCA_019307065.1). Taxonomy (GTDB): domain Bacteria; phylum Myxococcota; class B64-G9; order B64-G9; family B64-G9; genus JAFDKH01. Next base: position 20,498 of record JAFDKH010000043.1, on the reverse strand, counting down.
GCAGTTGCGGCAACCCCTGCGGGGCCAACGAGCAATGCACCAACGGGCAGTGTGCCTTCTTCTGTGACGACCTCGACCAGGATGGCTACGATGATGTCGCCTGCGGAGGCACCGATTGCAACGACAATGTCGACACTATTCACCCGGGCGCAGCTGAGATCTGCGGGGACGGCATCGACCAGAACTGTGACGGCCATGACCAGGAATGTACATGCATCGACGGTGACGGTGACAGCTACCGGGATATAAACTGCGGCGGCGACGATTGCGACGACACAAACGGGTTCATCAATCCAGGTGCCGACGAAATCTGCGGGGACGGCATCGACCAGAACTGTGACGGCCAGGACGAAGAATGCGAGTGTCCCGATACCGACAATGACGGTTTCTCGGCCCTGTTCTGCGGCGGCACCGATTGCAATGACAACAATGCCCGGATCAACCCCAACGCCCTGGATGTCTGTGGTGACGGGATCGATCAAAACTGCGACGGGGTCGACCGGGAATGCCCTTCCAACTCGCAGGGCTGTGGCTGCCATGTCACTCAAGACTCCGGCGCCGCGGGCGGTGAAAATCATCCGGCCGGAGCTCCGTCGAGTCTGGCGTTAATCTTGATCGGAATTGTTGCCCTTTTGAAAAGGAGGGTGTAGTTTCTGTCGCATGACACGCCTGCTATCAATCGTTCTGCTGTTATTTTTTTCTAGTGTTTCATTGGCCGATGATTTCATCGGAACTCGCCCGCTCGGCATGGCGGGAGCTCACCGGGCAATTGTGACCGGCAACGACGCCATTTTTCTCAACCCAGCCGGGATGAGCTTGTTCAAGCGCTATTCATTCGAAGCGCAGTACCTGTTGTCTCCGAAATTCGGCTCCGAAAACGGCCCCGACGAACATGTTTTCAACGCCTCGGTTGTCGACAATCAGCTACAATACTTCGCTACCGGCTTGAGTTACACGCGGGTTGAACGCGGTGACGGCAAGACCGGCAACCGCTACGATCTTGCTTTTTCGGTCCCGCTGACCGAGGGCCTGATGATTGGCGCTGATGTCAAGTACCTCGATTTCGATCTCCAAGATCGGGCCGACGTCGAGGTGGTCACGGTCGATGTCGGCATTTTACTGCGCACGCAGATCGGTTTAAACGTTGCCGTGGTCGGCTACAATTTGACCAACACGGCCGATTACATCGAGCACCCAATAAGTATGGCGGTCGCAGTGATGTACTCGCCCTTTAGATCACTCGAGCTGTCCTTCGACTGGTTCATTAATTTCCAAAAGCTAGCCGTTCTAACTGAGCCGACCGGAGAAAAAGGAACCGGCTACTCGTATGCCTTTGGAATCGAATATCTACTGATGGGTCAGATCACACTGCGAGGCGGATATATTATTGAAAACTCAATGCCGACCGGCGACGAGCAATATTATTCGGTCGGAGTCGGCTACGTAACCCAGAGTTTCGCTTTTGACTTCGGCTATCGCGGTTCGATTGACCATTCCGATTGGGGCGGTACTTTCGGTTTCGGCGCCCGCTTGTTCATGTAATTCTTAGCGTGGTCACTTCCAGTGGCCGCTATTGTGCAGTACCCAAATATCTCCGTGGCGATCTTCAATATTCGAAAAATAAATCAGTAACCCGGGTGGTTTCCGCGGCTGAATGCGAAAAGGCATGATGTAGCGGGTGCCGTTGAGATCTGTCTGCCAGATTGGCGTGTCGGAATATTTTCCCTGACCCAGCCCGGGTCTTATTTCCAGCCGATCGGGATTGTCACCAGACCCGCCGCCGGCTTTACCAATAATCAAATCACCGATTCCATCTGCATTGAAATCCGTGGCGAAGTTCGGAAATGGCCCGGTAAGTTCCTGGCTGGAGTTAAAGTCGATCCGCAGCTTTGAGGGCAGTGAGATGTCGGCCTTGTCTTCAAAGCTTCCGTTTTTCGACAAATATACTTCAAAATTGACTTCGAGTTTTCCGGCCAGCATCATTCCAATCAAGGCGGTCAGTCCCATTTCTACGTGCGGTCGCAGCAGGTCTTTTCGCTTGTCTGAATTTACATCTATCAACGAGACCGATGAGCCCCAGCCATCGCGGGCGCTTACCAAATCAGGCTTGCGGGGATAATCGCTGGTCTGATTGGCAAGGTACAAACGCAGCTCGCTGCGCATGTTGCTGATTCCCCCAACTGTCTTATTGAACAGGAGATCGGCGCGACCATCTCCATTAACATCCCCGGCTACGGCTCTGACATGTGCTCCGCGGCGAATGCGTTCTTTGGATTCGAGCAAATTGAAATTTCTGAAGAGATTCGGTTCCGCGGGAAAAGAGCCATCCTGACCAGCACGAAAGACCGCGACCGAATCCAGGGAAAAAAACAGCAGATCTGAGTTTCCGTCGCCATCCTGGTCGATAATCGTATAGCGCGGAAAGGTAATTTGAAAAAGAGCACCATATTCTCGTGTGGCCCTGAAATCCTCGGCGCTGGTGTAGAGATTCGTTCGGGCCGGAACACGCAGAAGTTGCAATAAAGACCATTTACCCGCGTCGGTTCTGGTATACAGCGCCAGGGGACCAATCGGCACGGTCGGTATCAACAGGCCCTGGCGATCTTTACCAAGATCGGCCAGGAGCCTAATGCGCGGAATATTGTCTTCATGCGGAAAGGCGGCCACGGTCATTACCTTGACAACCGGCCGGGGTGTTTTATCAAGTTTACCGTTTGGAGTCCCCGGCAAAGCCCAGACACCGTCACTGCGTAACAGCAGAACATCAACCCGCCCATCGGCATCTACATCGCCCACGTCAAAGGCAACTGTCTTTTCTGGCAAGGCAAAAACTTGATAGGGCTTTTTGTCGATTCGTCCTGCGAGACTTCGATAAACAGATATTCGACTGACCGAATCAGGCGGGTAGCCTTGTCGCCAAAAGACCAACAAATCATTCTGGCCGTCACCGCCGACATCAGCTACGACAACCGTAATAACCCGCCCGGGAAGCTTCAGCTCGACCCGCTCCAGGAACCCCTCGCCCGCCAGGGTCAGCAAGCCCAATAAGCAACCGGCAATCAGGTTCATTCTTCCTCCGGGCTCCCAGACAACATCGGCGTAAACAACCTGTGCCCAGTCAATTCATTTACGCCGACGTAGATATCGATCTCGAAGACGTCGCGCAGATTTCGATAGGTCATGACTTCTTCGACGCCGCCTACACAAAGTAACTCTCCGTTTTTCAGCAGTGCGATCACATCGCAATAGGCCGCCGCAAGGTTTAAGTCGTGCATGGCCGAAACCACCGTTACTCCGGTTTTATTTCGTATTTTTCCAATCAAATCATACAGAGTTACCTGATGCCGGATGTCGAGATGGGCGGCCGGCTCGTCGAGTAAAAGAATTCTCGGTTTCTGTGCCAGCGCTTTTGCCACAACCACTCGCTTGAATTCTCCGCCGGATAACTCGTGCATTCTGCGTCTGCGCAAGTGCAACACGCCCGTGGCCTGCATGGCTTCTTCGGCAGCCAGTAAATCATCGGGTCCGTCCAGGGCCAAAGATCCGCGATGAGGCAGTCTGCCCAGCAGAACGACTTGCTCTACTGTAAAAGGAAATGCTAATTCGAATCTCTGAGGAACGACCGCCACCAGACGTGCTAATTCGCGCCGATCCCAATCACTGATTCCACGATTGATTACCTTGACAGAACCCGAACCGGCCCTCAATGCGCCACATAGAAGCTGTATCAAAGTGGTCTTGCCTGACCCGTTCGGTCCCAACAAACCCAAAAATGAACCCGCCTTGATTGACAAACTCAACTCGCTAACCACGGGCTGGCTATCATAAGCAAAAGTCACCTTGTCGAGTTCAAGGGCCGGGCTGGTTGTCGCCTTTTTTTCCACGGCCCGAATCGTATCATCGACTTGCCCGAGTGCGTCAAGTCTGCTAGTTTTAACCCAACGTTGCATAAAAATTCGTCATCCCGGCGATCTTTAGGCCGGGATCCAGTCTTCGTTGTATGGATTCCGGCCTAAACAATGCCGGAAAGACGTGGTTTTTTGGAAGTTATTTCTAGTGCTATTAAACTTCAATTACGAGACCAGACAATGAACGCCGTCTTTTTGTCCGGCGGTGGCGCGCGCGGGGCCTATGAGGTAGGCGTTCTTCGGGCCTTGATGAAAGATGGCCCTCCAATCAAGTTGATCGGCGGAGCAAGCGTCGGGGCGATCAATGCCGTCCTGGCGGCGACCGGACAGCTAGACGAACTGGCTGAAGTCTGGCAAAATATGTCGACTTTCAAGGTTTACCGTCCACGGCTGGACGTCTGGAAGCTGAGAACCTGGACCTCGTTATTTGACAATCGCGCATTGTTCAAGCGCCTGCGCGATGAAGTACACTGGGCCCGCCTGCCGCATTCACCACTCCAGGTTGTCATCTCGGCTACAAATATTACCTTACGAACGAACGAGATCTTCACTAGCTCGGATATCACCTATCGACATGTGCTTGCGTCGTCGGCTATTCCGATCCTCTTTCCTCCCGTTCGAATCGGCAAGCACTGGTATATCGACGGCGCGTTTTCACTTTTACGACCCTTGAAGCCGCTGCTGAATGCCGGTGCCGATCGTATTTTTACGGTTTTTTTGTCTCCACGACGTCCGCGCTTGAGACCACCTTCCAACTTGTTCCAACTTGCCGATCGAGTACTGGAGGTCATTCTTTCGTCATCAATCAGTGCCGATCGCAAACAAATAGACAATACCAATCAGGAGATTGAACGACTGGTTTCTTTGGGTATCGATCCCGACACTTTTCGACATAAACCCTACCGGCCGGTCAAGGTAATAGCGATCTATCCCTCGCGAGATCTCGGCAACGTTGGAAGCTACTTGATCGTTTCCGGCGACAAGGCCAAAGAGCTGATGGAACTGGGAATGACGGATTGTTATCGGGTTCTAAAGAGACACAACCTGATCTAGATCTCACCCGGCAGGACCACTAGTCGACGAAAGCCGTCCGATGTCGCTTTCTAAGCAGCAGTAAAAAGAACGGCCCGCCCAAAAAGGCAGTCACGACACCCACCGGCGGCTCTGTGGTTAAGGGGATGAAGAGCAAGCGGGCGGATAAGTCAGCCAGCACCAAAAAGATGCATCCCGCCAAAACCGAAGCCGGCAGCAACAGGCGGTGGTCGGGGCCGAACATAAGTCGAGTCACATGCGGCACGATCAAACCGACAAATCCGACTAGTCCCGAGACAGAAACTGCCAGGCCAACCAGAAGTGATGCGGTAAAAAATATGATCAGTTTTGTTTTTTCAACATCAACACCCAGGTGGGCCGCACCTTGCTCGCCCAGCGCCAGAGCGTTCATCCGGCTGGCCATACAAAACAGAATCCCGATTCCGATGAAAACACCAATGCCAATGACAAGAATCGTCGAGTACTCGCGATATCCAAGGCTGCCCATCAGCCAGACTAAAATCTCCTGTGTTTTTGTCGCGGTCACAACCGTTTTGATGAACATGATAACCGCCGAGGCGAAGGCGTTAAAAACGACACCCACCAGGAGAATTGTAACCGTGTCGACCCGGCCGGCTACTTTGCCAACCCTGTATACCAGTAAAGTCGCAGCCAGTGCCCCGACAAAGGCGGCCGGGCATTGCAGGGCGATACTCGACGCAACCCCACCGCCAAACACGGCCAGGGCCAGAGTCCCGCCAAGAGCCGCGCCCCCGGAAACACCCATGATGAACGGATCGGCCAGGGGATTACGCAACAGGGCTTGAAATGCCACTCCAACCGCCGCCAGGGCAGCTCCCACCAGGGCCGCCAAGAGGGTGCGCGGCAGGCGAGCCAGTAAAATGGTTGCGGCAACTTCGTTGTTTTCAGTGTCCAGCGGCCACAAAGCACTGAAATCCGTTCCACCTTGACCAATCAAGACGCTGGCAGCAATACTGGCCAGAGCAACCAACAACAATAGGCCGTTTATCTTGATAAAGCGCCCCAGGGTCAAGACCTTGCCGGATTCTTTTACTTTTTCAGTCACGGCGCCATCATAACTCGACTGCTTGTATTGATCGACCTTTTATGCCTCAGCCCCCACGCCGGCCGACCTGATCGGATAACATGGAGTAACTTGTTGACTTCCCAGACAAAGAAACGGAGGATTATTGCTCGGAGCAACAATGACCACGAAGAGTTTATTCGCATCTTGCCCGGCATTAGAAGTACTCCTTGGGCGCAACGCCTCTTTTGAAGCGACCGTCGAACTTCTTTTGAAAAAAGGTTTAGCCGGAGTATTTAAGAAATACCTTTCAGATGCTTCAGTCCAAACTATCGAAACCTTCCTTCAAGAAGCCGCCAACCTGGATATCGAACGTATCGACCGGCACCGCAAAGCTCTTGCGCAGGGTGAACAAAAACCGCTACTGCCCGAAGATGTCGAGCCGGTCCCGCTAGTAACCCTTGAAGAGCAACAGGCGCGCAATAAGGCCGACATTACAGCCGGTATAAAATCTTTGTCCAGTGGGGCCTGGGCTTCGATTGCATTTGCCGGTGGCGCCGGCACTCGGTTTTTTTCCCAGATCGATCAGCTGCACGATGCCCTGTCTGTACCCAACGAAATGTTGCGCAATAGAAAATTCGATCCGCGGGATCCTAAGGGTGTTTTCCCCATATCACCAGTTGGCGGCCTGAGCTTCTACGAAATCATCATAGCCCAGGCCCTTGATTGCGCGGTTACCTACAAGAAACTACCCTGGGTTTTGCTGTTGACCAGCTTGCTGACACATGAACGCACGCTGCAGTTTTTTCGTCGGCATGATTTTTGGGGATTCCCGCCGGAAGGCTGGATTGCTTTCCAGCAAGCCCGAGAACCCCGCCTGGATGATGGCGGTGACTTGATTGTCTTAGACGAAGCTGGTCATTTGAGCAAGACCGGAGACGGACATGGAGGTGTTTACCGGGCCCTGCTGGCATCACGTAAAAACGACCTGCCCCTGAATGAATTCCTGCAGCAACAAGGGGTCGGCAACCTGATCATGCACAACGTCGACAACCCGGCCGCACGACCGTTCGACCCGGCCCGTTTGGGATTTCATTTACGTGAAAAGGCTCTGTTTACCTTGAGCGCTGTTCGAAAGACCGACCCCCATGAAAAAGTCGGCGTCCTGATGCTGCTCAAGTCAAGCGGCAAGATTGAAGTCGTCGAGTACAACGTACTCGATCCGGCAGTCGCCCAACAGCATGATCCGGGCAGCGGCCGCTTGTTGCACGAGGCCGGCAACACAAATACAAACTTGTTTGCCCTCGCGGCGATCCGGTCCGATCTCGAACCCACATTGTATACCGGCAAGAAGGTGGCCTCTCGCATCGGAGAAATCGGTGCCAGCTCGATGGAGATGCTCAACCAGCATATTACCCGGCTACTCGCGCCAGATCGAATCCAGGCCTACGAAGTTTCCCGGGCTGAATACTTCATCCCGACCAAGAATGTAACCGGTGTAGATTCCGTTGAGTCTTCGACAAAAATGTTGTCGGCCATGTTTGTTAGTCGACTGCGAAGCACGCAGGCAACTGTCGAAGAAGACTCGCTATGCGACCTGCACCCGGCCTGTGGAACGGATGCGAGTGAACTGAGCCGACACGGCATTGGGCCCGGCTGGAACTTGCGAGCCGGATCTCGGCTTTATCTTTGTGTTCGTCAATCCGACGAGCACGGGGCTCCGGTCAGTAGCGGATCGCTGGACTTGCACGAAGGCAGCTCATTGATAATTGACGGAGCTCTGCCATACGGCAACGTTGAAATCGATCGGGCTCGAAATGTAAAAGTTACCGGTAAGAATATCAGCCGACTATCTATTGGTCGCGGTGTTGTAATAAAAAAAGGGGTCCGGGTGGCCATGCGCATCGGGCCAGGCGCACGTTTGAAAATACCAGCTGGTAGAATAATTTCTAATGACATCGAAGGAGAGGTTGGGCCTGGTGAAGACAAAGAACTATAGCAAGGTGATTTGTTTTTTTGTTGTTGGTCTGGTGGCCTTTTGGGCCGGCTGCACCCAGGAGCCCAAGCCTAAAGCACAACCAGGCCTCTGCGGCATGCGTCCCAGTCAGCTATTGGGCGTGGGAATAGGTGGGATCGATCCCGTGCCGGTTTTCAAGATGATATCATTTCCGTCGTCCTTCATACTCGACAACATGCACTCGACCGAACCCAAAACCTGCACTCTGGAGCTGGTCGGGCCGCAGGTCAAACCGGAACAGCTCTTTTTCAGATATGGCCAACGGGAAAAACCCCTCATTAAGGTTGAAAAACTGGCCCCAGACCGGGTGCGCGTCATCTATCCGGTAAATGGGCGTTCTTACATGCTCATCTCCAACGAACCGGCTGTTGAGATTTTTGAAGATACCTCGCAGTGGTTTCGAAACGGGGTTAAATACAGGGTCAGAGGCGGAGCCCTACTGCGTAGGGAAAAAAACACATGGCATGTACGGGCCCTGGGTCCCGCGCTTGTGCTTTCGGCTCACAACAGCAGCAAGAAGTCCGTTTCGATCGACATGATCATCGACAACGCTTCCGAACGGCTCAGCCAGCACTCTTCACGGGCTGAAGCCGGTCCGGGAAAAATCAAGCTTGCCCGGACAAGTCCGCTGGCGCTAAGCCTGAGTGGCAAGCTGGAGCCTGGAGAAAAAGTTTGGCTGAACCTGAAACCGCGGAAGCTAGCATATCCGTTTTCATTTGTATTAGGCGGAGACGTGAAACAGAATATCGGTATCTTCAAGCAATTATTGAGACAGGTAAAGAGTGCGGCCGATCCTTTGTTCATGTTGGCAGTCGGCGATTACACGCGGAACAGTCTTCCGACCGAACTGAATACATTTTTTGAAAATACGCGTGACATTGGAATTCCAGTCTATTTTGTGAAGGGAAACCATGAGACCAGAGCACAGGGAGACGCTCATTTTCAAAGACTATTCGGACCTGAACGATTCGTGTTCTCGATTGACCGGCTTTTTTTCGCAATTATTGATGCAACCGACTGGCAGTCGACTGGCTACGGAATTGGAGATGCCCAATTTGATTGGTTAATCAAAAAGCTGCGCTCTGCGAGGAAAGATCATTGGAAAATCATTGCCTTGCATCCTCCACCGCACCCCTTACATGGAAAAACTCTCCGCCCAGACTTTAATTCCAATCTCAACATACAAGAGGCCAACAAGCTGAAATCACTGGCGGTCGAGCACAATGTTGCCTATGTTGTCTCCGGGCATGCACATCTCTACGCCCGCAAAGAAGAAAACGGCGTTGTCTATCTGACCAGCGGCGGTGGCGGTGCTACTTTGTATACTCACAATGAACCCGAAGGATTTTCGATCGACACTCGTTCGCACTTGATGGTTTTTCATGTAGGCCTAGACGGCATAGAAGAAGAACGGATCACATTGGCAGGCACTCCCGGCCCAATAAAATGAGGCCGCAATTTTTTTGAAGAACATCATGGGCAATCAATACTTAGTCATATCCGACCTTCATCTTTGCGACATCGAAGATCATCCGGATGGCTGGAAGGCCCATAAGAGCTCACGCTTTGTTTTCGATCAGGAATTCGGGGACATGCTCAGGCACTTTGTTGCTCAGGCGAGTCAGGCAGACAGGCTAACCCTGATAATGAATGGAGATACTATTGATTTTGATATGGTGACGGTTGTACCGGAAAAACCTGCCTGGCCGGTCAGTTTCTCTGAGCGCAGACGCGGACTGGATGCCACTGAGGAGAAATCGGCCTGGAAACTCGAGCGGGTACTATCTGATCATCCCGGGTTCATGAATAGCCTGGCTGAATTCATCAGTGGCGGCCATCAGTTGATTGTAATAATGGGCAATCACGATAGAGAATTCCATTTTCCGGCGGTTCAAAAAGTGTTTCTCGATGCTCTGAAGAAACGTACCACAAAGATCGGTGGTTCCCATGGCGATGCTGCCGTACGATTCGAACCCTGGTTTTTTCAGGTCCCGGGTGAGATCTACGTTGAGCATGGTCAGCAGTACGACCATTATAGCGCCTTTCGCTACCTGACCTCGCCCACGGTGGAAAAAAAAGGCAAGGAATTTATAGCTCTGCCGATGGGTAACCTTTCCAATCGCTACCTGATGAGCAGAATGGGTTTTTTCAACCCTTACAGCTCAGATTACATCTTGAATGTGTTCAGTTATTTCTTTCACTGGCTGAAGAAATATGCCTTCACTCGCAGAAATCTTTTGCTGAATTGGTTTTGGGGCAGTTTGGTGGTGATGGGCAAACTGCTCAAAATCAAAAAACGTTTATTGTCCAATCCACCCGATCTTGATGCTGCCTTCGCGCAAATTTCTGAGCGCCAGGCCCTGGGCCTGGATACAGTCAAGGCAATTTACGGTTTGCAAAAAGTTCCAATAACATCGCGTTTCTACAGAATAATGAGAGAGTTCTGGATTGATCGAGCCTTGATTGCTTTAATCATGACAGGTTTAACGATTACCTTGGCATTAGTTTCGATTCCGTTATGGATTAAGCTGATGGTACCTCTGTCGAGTTTTCCACTGCTGTTTTTCATTTACGAATGGGCCGTCAAGGGAGAAACAATTTTTACAATTGAGAAGCATCTGCCGGTTGTCGCCAGGAGAATATCGAAATTGCTCGATGTGCGAGTTGTAGCCTTCGGGCACACTCATGAGCCCAGGCTATTACCAATCTCAAAAAACATATCCCTCGTAAACACAGGCACCTGGGCCCCGATCATGAAAAAGTTCGATGCCAAAACGTTGCGGCCAGGCATGAGAAACTACCTGCATTTGGCGTTCGACAACGAGCAGCCGATTATTCGTCTGGATTCATGGATGCCGGCCAATTTGGTTCCCGACCGGTCAAGCTCAGAGAAGATGGCGCGGGAGTGATGCTTTAGTTTCTGAGGTCTTTTCTTGCTAGGCCTTGGCTGGAATTTCTGTTTCCTCTGTATCCGGATAGTCAAGTCGATGGATTCCGGGTATTTGAGGATTCAACAACCAGGACCATACCGAAACCTCATGGACAATACCCGAGCGAACCTTTTTCTTGCCTACCCGGGGGTTGCCGGATAGCAACATGCCCAACTGGCATTTATACTCGGTCATGGCTTTTGTGAGAGGTCCAAGCCCTCCGACCGGATCGGAATCGAATTCGACCTGTATCAAGACTGTTTTACCCGAATCTTTTGCAACTGCCAGACCCAATTTGCCCTTGGCCCGCCAGGCCATAATCCCTAGATTCATTCTGCGAAGTTCATTGTAAGTTGCTGTCATGGCGAGCTTTTGTTTGTCAATCGTGCCTGAAGAAAGAGCGACAGCCAACCCGGTGTCGGCGGCAAAGCAAAGCCTGGCGGCCTGGGCTCGCTTTCGTTTCTGGTCCTCGACTCTGGATACCAACCGAATCAGTCCCGATTGTTCGAGATGAGAAAGAAAACCACGAGCCTGATCCACCGACTTCGATAGCAATCCCCTTATTTGTGATACGGAAATTGGTGAGGCCGTCATTGATACTAAATAAACCGCTATAGCGGTCAACTTATCAACACCACGGACTTCATGTCTAAGAATGATATCGCGGAAAAGAGTGTGATAGAACAGATCCGCTAGATCGTGTCTTCGGTGTTCACTTAACCAGCTGACCGGTAACCCACCTGTTTCCAGGTAGGTCGATAACTGCCTTCTCTCCTCGCCATTATCAACCGATACATCGGTGAATTCAGCCAACCATTGCCCGAAACTAAGAGGATAGAGGTGATGCTGAGACACTTCTGATTGTTTTTCGTCTGAACGAACGTCACTTGGTCCGCTGACACTTGCCAGAATTCCTACTTTGGCGCGTTTTCTAATGTCTTTGGCCCAGTCAAGCCAGCCATTCACCAGGCCGGCTTCGTCCAGGATCACCAAGGTTTTAGTGTTGGGCTGGTTGTCTATAGTCGCCCTTGAGAATAATTCCAGACTTTCTGTCTCTGGATGCGGTGCAAAGCGGGGATCTTCCAGATCGATCTGAACTACAGCATGCCCTGTCCCCTCTTTGTTTGTCAGGTTGTCAGCTATTTTCTTGAGAACTGTTGATTTCCCGGAGCCTCTTACGCCACTTACAACTACAATCCTGTCGTTATCCAGGCTTTTAGTTATTGTGTCAATCTCGCTTTGTCGCCAGATGCGCACAAACCCTCCGGTATATCGGTTGATATATTAGATCCGATTATCCGGATGAGGTCAAGTCTTTTCCCTTGCTACTTCAGGTGAGCCTATTCGGGGTGCAGGATCTCGGCTAACTTCTCTAACCCGTCCACAATGCGGGGGCCTGGGCGAAACCAGAGGGCGGAATCGAAAAAATGAAGCCTGCCGGTCTTGATTGCCGGAACAATTTTCCAGGTTTTCCACGTTTTCTCGAGCTCTGACTGGGTCATTTCGGCTCCTGTTCCGCTTGCCGAAGCATCAATTATTACCTGCGGCTTCAAGTGAATAACCTGCTCCATGGGAACCATCGGATAGCGGATTTTGGTTTTCTTGAGCACGTTTTCTCCTCCGGCCAGAGAAAGCATGGCATCCCCGAAACTGTCACTACCGGCCGCCACAACCGGTCGGTGCCCGTAAACCAACAAGACCGCCGGTTTTGGCAGGCCCTTGACTTTTTGCTCGACCCGCTTAACCCGGGTCTTCATTGTCTGGATCAGACTCTGTGCTACGTCAGTCTTATGAAAAACCTCACCCAGCACCCGAATTGAGGTGTAGATATCTTTCATTCTATAAGCGGGCAGCACAAGTATCGGAACTCCCATGCGCGCCAGGGCCTCGAGCCTGTCCTTAGCCCCCGAGTTTTTCACACAGACCACAAGATTAGGCCTGAGGGCCAATATGGCCTCCAAGCTAGGATCAAGAAACCCGCCGATTTTAGGAAGTTTTTTAACTTCTTCGGGAAAATCATCATAGCGGGTCACCCCAACAATCTTGTCTCCGGCTTCGATCGCAAACAGAATCTCGGTCAGGTTAGGTGCCAAAGAGACAACCCGTTGGGGTACCGTCGTTGGCCGGGGTTTTCCCAAGTAGAGTTCACTGGCCGGCTGGGCTCCGGCCGTGGCCGAAAGTAATAATACCGTCAGCCAGGTTACCGCAACCCGTATCATTTCTGCGGCACCAGCAGCGCAACCGGACCGTCGCCAACTTCCAGGCTGACGGCATCCGAGCCGTCGCCAGACGCCGAAAACATTTTTACCTGGTCGGTCGCGAAACAGGCGGCAAATACAGTACCTTGTCCATCGGTCGCCACATCGGAGATGTAGTCGTAAATCCCGGCGTTATAGTCGGACGGACACAACATGATCGCATCGCCCACCTGGTCGTTCGAAACCGTAAAGCGAAGAACCCGGCCATCGAGCTGATCTCCGACCCAGGCATTTCCTTCTTTGTCAATCCACATTCTGCCGGGTGCACCTCCGATTTCGATTGTATTAGCGATCGTTTCACTAGCGGAATCAAGGACTTCAACTACTCCCGTACCGTCGAAAGCCCCCGTACAAGGAACGTAGAGCCTGCTCTTGTCCGAATTCGGCTTGTAGATCATGGCCGGATTTGTTTTGCCAAGTTCTATAATCTTGTCTTTTGTCCAGGCAGCAATATCGACCACCAATACCAAACCCGGACCGGCCGGCATCCAGTCATCGCCCAGGTTCGAAAGAGTCACATAAGCCCTGTTACCTACGATGGCGACTCCTTGCGGTCGAGCATGCCCCGGCGTTTGGGCATTAAAAGGTAACAAATCGGAGCCTGTCGGCATGTCCAATGTCTCGATAACAGGATTTTCGGACATTTCTACGAGAGGGTCCACCTTGAGCAATTGATTGCTCGCAAAGCACGTCACCAAAAGCAGATCATTGGAGGTTATGGCCATCAGGTAGGGACTGCAGCCCTCGCCCAGGTTGTACTGCCTGGCAACCGTCCAGGTTTCAGGATCGATCACCTCCAGGCTGTTGCTGGTCGAGCTGATAACAAGGATCTCCGAACCGAATAAGAGGGCTTGGTTCGGAGCAGAGCCGACAACGACTGCATCTTTGGTAACGGTTACTGGATCTCCCGCATGAATCAGACTCAGGTTCTCACCCAGACTGTTGACAACGACTGCGCGCACATTAGCCAGCGGGCCACTCGAACTCTGCCCGCAGGCGTAAAAAACGGCTCCCGACACTAGTGCCAAAATCAATACTATTCGTTTCATGATTCTCCTCCTTTAGTTATGCCAATTGTCAGAAAAAAACTGATGCCCGGCAGCGGAAGCCCGCGGACATCTTGAATTTGGTTATTAAGTAAATTTCTGGCTTCGAGCATCACGGTCATTCCGCTTCCGGCATCGACTCCCAGCCCCAAGTTGAGCAAGAATCTATAGGTTAGTTGTTTTGTGTTGGCTTGATTTATGAAGTTAGCACCGACGAATGAGACGGCTGCCCGGGCCAGCCAGCGGTTCCACTTTCCATTCAGGCGCAATCCGGCCGTATGTCTTGGCCGACCGGGCAAATCGTTGCCATCCCGGTTGGGTTTGCCGCTTCTGTCGATTGGCAATAGAAATGTATAATGGGCCGCAAGATTGAGCCAGCGCAGTGGGCGGAGTGAGGCTTCGAATTCGATTCCGCCGATATCTGCCCCATCCGTATTCAGCGGCTTATAGCGAAAATTGGAAATCGGCTCGAATACAATCAATTGCGAATAGCGGGCATAAAAACCAGCCAGCGAAACCCGGTAACTCTTACTCGGCCGCCACTCTAGCCCGGCATCGAGAGTCCAGCCTTGTTCGGGAACCAGGTCGGGATTACCAACCTGGAAGCCTCCGCGCATATATAGCTCGTTGAAATTCGGTACTCGATAGGCTCGGGCCAGGTTGGACTTGACCAGCAATCCCGCCTGGATTTCATATGCCAACCCGAGCCCGGGGGCCAGCTGCCAGCCCGCATCCGAGGTGTGTTCCAGCCTGAGCCAGGGGTTGATCTCCAGAGTTTCTGCTGCAAGTTTGAACTGGGCTGAAGCATCTATGGCCAGGCACTGTCTTTCTGGATTTGCAAAACCATCATCGTCGAGGCCTGTCCATCTCCAATTCAGCCGGGAGCTTACCATGTGGCTGGCACCGAATGGCACCAGGGCCTTCAAGTGGGTTTCTAAGACCCGTAGTTCCTGGGATTGGTCGAGTTTTGTTCCAGTCAGCTCCCCTAGCGGATCTTGCAGTTCTCGCCCGGCGATGAAAAGATTGGCCCCGCCTTCGAGCAAGAGCGAACCGGCTAAAATACTCGCTCGCAAATCCAGAAGTTCGGTCCAGCCCGATTCTTTGGCCTGGCTGGCCGTAAACCCCATTAACCCCGGCACTCCTCTGGCCATTAGCATGAATTTCTGGGTAAGCCTGAGCATGGCGCCGTTTGAGAATCGCCGCCGGGCTTTTATCAACAGGCCGGCCTGCCTGGCGAAATTGTTTTCACGAGTTACATCGCGATCGTCGTATGGATTGTAGGGTGTTTGCCGATCGTCGACAAAGCGATAGTCCCCGGCGGTGGTTAACCCACTGGCCATCAGCAAGAACCCCATTGAGTCAGCCTCGAAAGTGGTGCCGACATGACCGGTCCAGGTCCCGAACGAACCGGCACTCAGTCGCCCCCAATAACCCTGCCCGCCCACCTTTCTGCTGACCAGATTGATGACTCCGCCCAGAGCCCCGGAACCGTACTGAGCCGAAGCACCTCCCCGCAAGATCTCGATCCTGTCGAGAAACTCAGCCGGCAAGAAAGAAAGATCGACCCCGCTGCCCAGAGGATCGGGCAAGACTACTCCGTCGAGAGCCACCAGTGTCTGGTGGGCGGCGCTGCCCCTGACTCCGACTGTGGCCGGCTGCCCCAGACCGCCATGCTCGCGCAAGCGTACCGCCACAGCCGCCTGGGCCATGGCCGCAGTAGTAACCAGTCCGGGTCCCATGTCTTCGCGCTTGATTTCGGTGACTAGGGCCGATTGATTCCTGGAGACTTCCGGTATTCGCGCCGCCCGGATCTCGACTACTTCAGCTTCATTGTTTTCTTCTTGATTTTCTGAACTACCTTCATCAGCGCGGGCCGGGCGCAGCTCGAGTGTCAACGCAATTAATAGCGCGATTACAATAATGACTGGGGACGGGACAATAAAAAAACCGCCCCCAACGAGTTGGGAGCGGGACCGTATATTCACGGTGCACCTGCCTCTTTCGCTCGAAAGGCTTGAGTGCCTGGCGACTTGGCAGGTTTCCTGGCTCACGGATTCTGGAGGTTTTTCTTCCCAGCGCCCCGACCGGCCTTCCCCAAAAACAACTTCGAGTGGCCTATATGGTCAGGACTTTCCGTTCACAGTGGCGGGACCGCGCCGGATTTGCACCGGCTTCCCTTCACCGCATCGCAGTGGCTATCTATGCAGCAGGGCCGGGTGAATGTCAAGGGGTTGAGTTTGTTTTTTCCGGGGGAGGCCCGCCCGCCTCGGGTTTGCCTTCTTGCTTGTTGTCGTAAAAACGCTGTGTTGGATAGGCAAAGTCGACGGTTTGGGTTTGGGCAAAAGCCTCCAGAATCGCTTTCCATATCTCGGTCTCGGATGCCCGGCGCTTGCGGGGAGGGCAAAGATAACGAATCGTTAAAGTCACTCCAATATCGACGACTTTCACCCAGACAATCGGCGTCAGGTGGCGAAACTGAAGATTGTACTTATGCGCCACCGATCGGACTTGCTTCGCCATTGTTTCGTCGAGTTCTTCGGAGTTTTCTTTAGCGATCTTGTTCAGAATTTCTTCTGCTTTTTTCCAGTCACTTTCGAAAGTCACCGTTACCGGAATTTCGTTCCAGATAAACTCGAAGCCTTGGGTATAGTTGGCAACCGGCTCTTTGAATACCCGACCATTGGGGACGTGAATGATTCTGCCGGTACTCTGATCGGCATCGACCCAGTTGCCGATTTCCAGCATCGAAAACATGAACAAGCGAATGTCGATCACATCACCGGCCTGACCGCCGACCTGGATGCGATCGCCGACCTTGAACGGCTGCCGAATGATCAGAAACAGCCAACCGGCGAAATTGGCGACTACGTCCTGCAATGCAATTGCCAGACCGGCCGACAGAATTCCCAGATAGGTTGCCAAGCTGATGTCGGCCTTGAGCCAGATCTTAGCGACAATCAATACCGCAAACAGCCCCAGAACGTATGTGATCGTCTTGGAAATAACGTAACGCCGGGACGGCTCGATAATGCGCCGAAACAACTTGCCCTTGAGCAGCTTGCGCAACAGCAGGTAGGAAATGATGACCAGAATCGTGTCGAGAATATGCGCCAGGGTATCCGGGCTGAGCCCGATCAAGTCGTCGATCCAGCTAGCCATTGAATCGAAATTGTTTTTACCCAGCAGCCATCTCATTTCGATCGCGATTCAAGCAGGTTTTTTGCCGGCAAGCAAGTAACCGGTTGGCTAGTGTGTATTTGTTATACTTTGATCGATGTGGCGCAACATTGCCTCAACAACCGGGTTGGCGTTCTGAGTCGAGATGGTAATGCCGGGATGACGCCGGGCGAAGACGCGGAAGATTTCATCGGCGAATCCTTGCCCAATCGATCTGACACCCCTGAAGTCGAGAACGATCTCGGTAAATTTCTCCAAATTTGCCACAAGGCGTTTGGCTTCAGACCGGGAAATATAATTTTGCTGGAGTAATTTCACGAATATCTTCGTCTTCTGAAATTGAAAATCGTATTCCTCGGGAGCAAACTCGCTAAACACATCTTCCAGTCTTCGCCGGGTCGTACGCCGAATAAAAACCCGGATATCGGTACCTTCGATGAAACGCTTTTGCGAAACGAATATGTCATTCCGGGCCCTGTCCGCTTCCAGTTGTATTCTGTGAGAACGCAAAACAAACCGATCCACTGCCTTCGAAGTGAAAAAGATACCTTCACCGGAGTGAGTCTCGGCCATGGTGGTGGTCTTGCCTTTTAGCAGTTCAACTAAGGCAGCCTGTTCGTCCTCGAGATTGAGTTTTGAGGCTATCGAATGGAATACCCCGATCCCGCGATCCCTGACCACGAAAGACACCCAACCCGCCTCTAGGCGAACGCGAATCCGGCATCGTTCGGCCGCCGAATGCTCGATTGAGTTGTTGAGCATTTCGGTGAAAGAATGGCGGACAATGGCCTCAACGTTACTTGGCAAAAGGCGGGGTAAGTTTAGAACTGTCGCCAGACCGGAATAGACCTCGCTCTCATCGAGGCCAGCGAGAGACAAATCTCGTGCGCTGCTTACGGACTCGGGCGCTTGGGTCGCCAGGCTGTATCGAGCGCTTCTTGTAGAACCCGACTTTAACAGATCGCCAGATTCAATTAGGGTCCTGATATGTATGTTGAGGGCCTGTCGGCTAATGCCCAAAAGATCTCGAAGTTCCCGTCCGCTGGCTGATTTACATCCGGATAAGAAGTCCAAGATCTTTTGCTTTGAGTCCATAGTCATTCCAGAGTAAGACTTTGTCAAGTTATTGTCAATTATTACTATATGTTCATTGTCAACCCAGACTTGTCACTATGTGCTTGTTAAGACAATAGAACATTACGTGCTTGGCTCCATTTCTCTGTGCCCAGAAAACACCAAGTACTTGGCAGCAACCCAACCCGGCCTAGACTCATCCGTTCAATTGTCAATCAATTGTCAAGGATAACTTCATTGAATTTGTCAATCAGAAATATCGATGCGAAGGGGGACGCGAAGGGGGACGTTCTTTCACTTTTTTCATTACTCACACAATTCCTCAACACTCAACCCGATTTTGGATATTTCCAATTTTCCGGCTACAACATCTCGGGCGATGGTCGCTTGAGAAACGTTTAGGCGCTCAGAAAGGTGCTTTCCCGTCAGGCCCAAATACTGAACTGCGAGATAAACCAGTATCCGACGAGCACAAACAATCTCCCAGCGGCGGCAGCCAATCTCTACCGCATGGGTTGCGAGTTTCAATCGTTGACAAACCCTTGATTGAATCAAGTCAAATTTTTGCTGGCGTTGGGTGTCTGTATATTTTTTCAAAGGAGTTTGCCTATCGGCCATTTCCAATATGGACTCGACAAATTGTCCATCACCTAAAACTCGTTCATCATGCATCCAGCGTTCGGACTTTGGCAGTCGCTGTAGTTGCTCGACTCCGCCCACCGAGCGGATTAATCCGCCTCCTTTGAAGAACCTAGCATCCTTTCTGGCCGCATTGTGGTCCGACATGAAAGTCACAAGTTTTCTGCGTGCCTCACCTGCTTGTCGAGCGAATCGGCCAAGGATTTCATCAGTGTCCTGCCATTGTCTAGCAATCATGCCCATTAGGGCTGAATGTCCTGTCCAGGGATATTTTGCCAAAGACTCGATTGTTTTGACCAATTTACTCACCAATGGATTGCGATGAATATAGCGGATCAATGCAAGCAGATAAGTCTCAGTGTCGATCACCGTGGACCAAAATCGATTCTGAAACAGATGTCCTTGTCGCTTATGTCTTCGATTAAAGTATGTCGCAAAACCCGTCATCAACCTCCGCATGACAGTAGAAAGCGGCGTAGTGCCAGTGCGAAGGGTCAAATGAAAGTGGTTTGGCATTAGCGACCAAGCATACAGGAAGGCCTGCTCATCCGCACAGACACTTGCAAGCCTATGCACAAAATCGCCCCGATCGCGATCGTCAATAAATATCTTCCGACCCTCGATCCCTCGAGCGCGAATGTGATGAACAAGCCCAGGAGCATCAAGTCTTGGTCCGCGAGGCACTGGTGCTTCTCCTTTTGAAAGTCGTGTCAGTTGTCAATGCAAACAATGAAAGAACGTCCCCCTTGTCCTGTCTTTTGAAAGCAGTGTCAGATGTCAATGCAAATAGTGAAAGAACGTCCCCCTAGGGTTAGACTAAACACCGGGCGAACCTTACGGCTCGCCCGGTGTTGCACGCTTGGCAACTAGGCCTATTTTTTCTTGCGCGACTTTTTCTTTTTCGGCGGCGGCTGGGCGGTCGTTTTGCCCTTCAGGGTAACCCGATTACGCACCTTCGACAACAAAGCCTTGCCGATTCCCTTGACCTTGGCTAGGTCTTTGACCTCGGAAAAGGGGCTCTGGTTGCGATGCTTGACGATCGCTTTGGCCTTTGCCAGACCGATCCCGGGCAGAAGTTGAAGTTGTTCGACACTGGCCGTGTTGATGTTGACCATCCCGGTCGAAGACCCGGCCTGGGCAGTTGTGCCGGCCAGCAGGCAGCAGCTAAATGCCATGACGGCCAGCAACATTGCGGTTTTAATTGTCATTTTCTTCATGATTATTTCTCCTTGTGCTTGGTATTTTTTCTTAATCCGCGTCGGGTTCTGCGAACTTTTCCCGGATCTGCAGTCTCCCATTGGTGGGTAATGCATCCAGATAGACATTGATCGATCCGTCACGGTTGGGAAATCCGGCTCCGACTTTTACCCAA
>JAFDKH010000384.1 GCA_019307065.1 Deltaproteobacteria bacterium | reverse complement strand
TGTTCGCACATCAACTGCAAAAACACCTCGAAATAGTTGCTCATTTGCTACAAGGAGACTTCCCTCTCTTTCAATCACTCCCCCAACGTGATAAGGAAGACCACAATTTGCATAAGAAACGTAAGGTCCACGCTCAACCATGAGGATTTCTGCTTTTTCATCCAACCTGCGTAAGCGTGCCGCGCAGGACGCCCCTCCGGCTACTCCACCAACGATGATGACTTTCATGATATGTCCTCCTTTAGTGGTCAATCCGTCGTTTCGCTCTTCCGTTGTTGGGGTGCGATATGTTTTCTTGCCAGTTCAAAGCCCCCTGTTTCCGAAACCTCGGCGATGTTCATTTCCAATGTCTCCCCAAGGACTCTGGCCGCACCAATTAGAACTTCAAAATTCTGGGTCTGGAAATGTTGCTCCATGGCCTTTCGCGTATTCCACTTACCAACCACGGCGTAGACATTTTCCTTTTCTGAATCTCTGTACAAGTTGTAGCCCACACAGTGCTTTTCTTTGCGAAGCTTGGACAAGAGCGGGAGCATGCTTTCGACAAATTCATCAGTTTTGTATTGATTGATAACGGTCTTGATCATGTAATAAAACACTTATCAGTTCCCGTAGTTAGAACAATGGTCCCATCATCTTCTTTGGCTTACTGAACAATCCCTTTGGTGTAATACAAGAACCATGCCATCGGGCTTTGTGATAGGACCCAGACCGTAACCATATGAATTTGTTGGATATATTTAGGTTTTGGGCCGGACTTGGAAATGATGGAGGGACCCTCAAGAACACGAGATATCGTTTGCGCACTATATTTCGTGTTTCGTCGGGATGGATTCCAGGACTTGGTTCAGGAGGAAGGAGGCGACCCCAGACGTTCGAGCTTCCCTTATTGTGGTTTTGGCCTCTTAATACCGAGCTTCTTCATGCGGCTGCGAAGCGTATTGACATGCATCCCCAGGGTTGAGGCTGCACTGTCTTCACCCCCGATTCTCCAGTTCTTGGCCTTCAGAACCCGCAGGAGATAGTCGCGCTCCATTTCCTCAAAGGACTTGAAGTCGCTGAACGCAGCGTCACTGACTTGGGGAAGTTCAAAATTCAGTTTCTTCCCCTTAGAGGTAATCAGAGCACCTTCGATGACATGTTTCAGTTCCCGCACGTTGCCCGGCCAGGGGTAGCGCTGCAACCTCTGCATGTCCCTTTTGGAGATTGCGGCTGGTTCTTTTCCCAATTTTTTTGCGAGTTGGTCCAAAAACCATGCAACCAGCAGGGGAATGTCTTCCGGGTGTTTGCGTAACGGGGGCACCGTAATCGGAAAAACCTTCAGCCGGAACCACAGATCCTCTCGGAAACGACCCTTGCGCACCTCCTCTTCGAGAATGCGGTTCGTGGCGGCGATGATGCGGGCGTTGGAGTGCCGTGTGTGGGGACTTCCCAGCCGTTCAAACTCACCGCTTTCAAGTACGCGCAGCAGTTTGGCCTGAAGCTCCAGCGGCAGTTCGCCGAGTTCGTCCAGGAAGATCGTCGACCCCTTGGCCAGTTCGAAGCGCCCTACCTGTGTCGTCGCAGCGCCGGTAAAGGCTCCTTTTTCCCGGCCGAACAACTCGCTTTCAATCAATTCCCTGGGCAGGACCGCACAGTCCACCTTCACCAAGGCCCGTTTGCCGCGAGGGCTGATATCGTGCAGGGCGCGGGCAATCAGCTCTTTGCCCGTGCCGGTTTCCCCCATGATCACCACGGGAGAATCCGTGAGGGCGACCTGTTCGACTCTGTTCAGCACATATTTTATCGATTCGCTCTGACCGATGATATTTTCAAAGTTGTGTTCCAGTTTGATTTCTTCTTGCAGGTAGGTACTCTCGACTTCGAGCGTTTCCTTTAGGTTTTTGATTTCCTCATAGGCATTTCGAAGCTCTCTGACTTTTTGTTCCAGGTCGCTGTAGAGACGGGCGTTGTCAAGGGCCATTGCCATCTGCGACGACAGCAACTGGAGCAGCTCTACTCGTTCAGACGTAAACGCCCCGGTGACCAGGTTGTTCTCCAGATACAAAATGCCGCTGACCTTTCCCTGGTTCAACAGTGGAAAACAGAGAACCGATTTCGACTTCTTGCTCAAGATTGCAGGGTCATTTGTGAACCCCCCATCGTTGACGGCATCGTGCAAAAGAAGCATCTTCTCGGAACGGGTCACATAGTTGACAATGCCTGTGGAGACATCCTCCCGGGTTTCCACATCGATCGACTTCAGCACCTCTACTTCGGTCTTGTCCACATCGCCCTCAGCCTCGATCACCCACTGTTTCCCCTGTTTCAGGATAAGATAGCCGCGGATCGCCCCGGCGTTCTGAATCACGATTCTCATCATGTTGGCTATGAGCTTGCTCAGGACGATATCTGAGGCCAGGATCTGGGAGGCCTTTGTCACCGTTTCCAGAGCGATGTTCGAGGGAGCAATGCCAGAGCTGCCCGGCGTATCCTGTCGGGCTGAAGAAAGTACCGAAAGACCGGGCCAACGCCTGCTCAGGTTTTCGACGAGGGCATCAGCGCCCCAGCTCTGCCAGAACTCAGCAGCCTGCTCTAAGTTGTGAAGCGCTGCCTGTTGAAGGCCAAGATCTTGATAAAACTCGGCTGCGAGTGCATGAGCCAAGCCTGCTTCATTCAGGTAGCCGTTTTCTAATGCCCCCTGGCTGGCTTGCTCGTAGGCCTTCATGGCCGGTAGTATCTCCCCCCGCGCACGGTGCACCTCGGCCTGCACCAGTGATAGCTTGTGGGCGAAGTTCATCGGGGCCAGGCCGGCGAAGCGCTCGAGCAAATCGAGCTGCTCCTGGAGCGCCTGCTCGTACTCGGACATCTCGGGATTCTCGCGCAGCTCCCGGGCGTACCGAAGCCCGCAGACAAACGCGACGATGGCATTCTCCAGCATGCTGGGGCCCCCTTCAAGGTGGGAGCGGGCCAGATCAATATACTTCTCGATTCCTGAATAATCA
>JAFDKH010000383.1 GCA_019307065.1 Deltaproteobacteria bacterium | reverse complement strand
AACTTGCGCTCAGAGATCAGCGGGCCAAACTCGTCGAAATTTTCCGCTGATGCACTTAGGAATGCCTGCGGATGGGCGATCACAGTTGGTTTATTGAAGGGGCGGTTCTCGATTCTTAGTTCTGTGAAATACTTGATTAAAGAGCCTACTCCCCAGGTATGATCGAGATGCCCGTGTGAAAAAACGAGATAGTCAAGAAACGAGAGATCAAGTCCCATTTTAAGCGCGTTTTGAATAAATATGTCGGAGTAGCCGGTATCAAATAAAACGGCCGTGTCGCCGTCTTGAATGTGATAGGAGACTCCCGGTTCGGCAAGGAAATAGCGGTCTATGAGTGTGTTGTTGTCGACAAGAACGGATAGTTTCATGATTATTCTCCCTCGGGGTTGTAGGACAAGTTTTTTTCCTTTTGTTGCTGGACAAATCTGCTGCTTGTCTGCCTTGGGTAAGATGGAATCTTACCCTACAATGGGGGGCAAGATGGAATCTTACCCTACAATGGGGGGCAAGATGGAATCTTACCCTACATGGAATCTTACCCTACAATGGGGGGCAGGATGGAATCTTACCCTACAATGGGGAGCAAGATACAGTTTGTACTTATTGGACCAGTGCCCCATCTTTGTATACGGTGATTCGTTCAGGGTTTTGCAATATCGCGATGTCATCCAGCGGATTTCCGGTGACCAGCAGCAGATCTGCTAATTTGCCGGCTTCCAATGTGCCCAGCTGCTCGGCCAGGAGACAGCAGGCAGCGGCGTTTTTAGTTCCGGCGACGATGACTTCCATCGCCGAGAGGCCTCCTTTTTCCATCATCAGGGATAGTTCGACACCATTTCGGCCGTGCAGTTCAGCGATAAAGGCATCGGTGCCCAGGGCTATTTTCACGCCAGCTTCGCAAGCCCGGCGAAACCAGCCTTTCTCCGCTTCCGCCAGCTGCCGGCCTTTCTTTTTAGAAGCTTCGCTCAGATTCAACCTGTCTCGCTTGTCCGACAGCACTTTGGGGAAGTGCAGCGTGGGTACTAAGAAAGTTCCCGTGTCCAGGAATAGATCAATGGCTTCTTGATCTAACACGTTGCCATGTTCGATGGAGGTGACGCCGGCCCGCAGGGCGTTCTTGATGCCGTCAGCACTTTCGGCGTGAACCATCACGCCGGCGCCATGACGCTTCGCTTCTTCGACGATGACCGCCAATTCGGAAGGGGACCATTCGGCGATAAAGGGGGATCCTTGCGGAGCGACAATGCCACCTGTGGCAAAAATCTTGATGAAGTCCACGCCCTCGCGCAGCGCCATGCGCACTGTTTTACGCACATCATCGACGCCATCGCAGATACGCCAGGCGGCATCGTCTACGATTTGCGCCCCGGATGGAAAGCGCATTTCCATGAGTCCACCGGTGTGTCCTATGCTGCCGGAGACAACGAGACGTGGGCCACTGATGAGACCGATCTCCAGGGCGTGGCGGATGCCGGCATCAGCTCCGCCAGCATCGCGGACGGTGGTAAAGCCGGCGTTAAGCGTCCGCTTGAGATTGTTGGCTGCATGATAATAAGAAACCGCTTTGGGTGTGTTTAGCCGCTGTTCCAAATCTACGGACATGGACGTGACGTGTACATGGACGTCAATTAATCCGGGCATCATGGTCTTGCCGGCGGCATCGGTGATTTTTGCCCCTGCGGGAATATTGATAGAGGCTGCTGGGCCGGCGGTCGTAATTGTATTGCCTTCGATAAGTAGGACGGCATCCTCAATGGGATCGCCGCCTTGTCCATCGATCAAAAGTCCTGCCTTGATTGCGTGTACCATATTTTTCTCCCTATGCTGCTGTTATACTACTAACAAGGTTTCTACCATTTTCCGGAAACTGAAAGCTCAGTTTCTCACTGCAAGATACGACGAAGTTTCCGGGAAAATTGTGTAATAATTTAGTTAACTCAGTACCATTCCACTGTTAAGTAAGTTGCATGCATTTCTGTCATACCTGCCCCACCCTCGTGAGGCTAAAACACGGCAGGTATCCACTCATTGGGAGACAACCTCTTGTATTAACAAATCAACAATTCAACAATGGTCGTAAGACCGACCGTTTCACGTACAATAAATAGTTATTTTCCTATCTTCTCACTCATTTGAAATACACCCTTTGACATAGTGCTATTGATGGCTGCAGTGAATAGGTGGTTTTTTAGCAGCCCAAGGGCTTGCTTGTTCAAGTTGAGCGGCTAATCGGAATAGTGCAGCCTCATCTCCGAAGCGGCCTGCGAACTGCACGCCGATGGGAATATTATCTTCATTCCAATAGAGTGGAACTGACATTGCAGGTTGGCCTGTTAAATTTTGACAGCGGGTGAAGGCACTGCATGAACGTGCAACCTCAAACAACTTCAGCGGCTGCTCTTTTGTCGATTCGAAGGTGCCATACTTTGATGGTGGAATTCTCATCGTCGGGTTAAGCAGCAGGTCATAGCCACCATCGTGAAACCATCCTGCAATTTTCCTGGAGAAGAGCTGGACCTCTTCCAGCGTAACGAGGTAATTCGCACCGGTTATATTCAAACCTAGCTGATAATCTTCCCAATTGTGATGTTCAACCTCGTTTTGTCCGATTTTCCTGCCTAATTCTCGCTCCCAATAGGCGATGATATGGCCAATAAAACAGGACCAAATGTCGTTGTAATTCTTGAGAAAATTAGGATAACTTAACCGATCTGGAACGATCTCCTCAACGATATGACCCAGATCTTCACAAAGCTGGGCAGCCTCTTCCACCGCGATTACACAGTCTGGGTGCACCTGTAGATTTTCGCTCCAACCACCGGGAACGCTGGTTAAGAATCCGATTTTGAGCCTCCCTGCATCCTGCTTGACTTCTTCCAAGTAGGGACGTTCTTGAGGAGGTGTATAGTAGGGATCTCCGATGGCGGGTCCAGATGTTATATCTAGCAAAGCGGCCGAATCTCTGACTGTACGCGTCAGCGCATGTTCGCTGACAAGACCACCGGCCAGATCGCCAAAGAGTGGGCCAAGGGGGTTCCGCCCCCGGGTGGGCTTTAAGCCAAACAGGCCACAGCAAGAGGCCGGAATACGGATCGATCCGCCGCCGTCGTTTCCGTGAGCCATGGGCACGATCCCTGCCGCAACGGCTGCCGCCGAGCCGCCGCTTGAGCCACCTGGGGTCAAGGTCGGATCCCACGGGTTTACTGCCGGGCCAAAAAGCCGGGAATCGGTCAAGGGCAAACCGCCAAACTCCGGTGTGTTCGTTTTGCCAACGATGATCAAGCCGCTCGCTTTCTGACGTTTGACTAACTCGCTGTCAATTTTCGAAATATGGCCGTTAACTGCCCGGGAACCATCGCTAAGTGGAACACCTTTGTAGTCCGTCACGAGGTCTTTCAAAAGAAATGGAACTCCGTAAAACAGTGTATCCCCTGCATGATCTCCGCTGAGCTTTGTGCTCCATCTTTCGGCCATGTCACGAGCCTGGTCATACATTTTGTATACGACGGCGTTGA
>JAFDKH010000195.1 GCA_019307065.1 Deltaproteobacteria bacterium | reverse complement strand
TAAAATACTCTCGTTCCAGACGCAGAATCGGGATACCCATCTCGCGCAATTCGCGAACGAATAAAGTGCCGATAACTCCCCAGGTATCGCAAAACTTCAAGACGACCAGTACAATGCCATCTACTTGACGGGACTTGTAGAGCTGTACGATTCTGGCTAGCAACTCTGAGTGCATTTCCATCATTCGTGGACACGGAATTCTCTTGAGATAACGATCTGCCAAAGCCTCAAAAGGAGGTTTGTTTTCATCAACCAGCCCATTGAATGCAGAAGCAGCGCTGCAGGCGATTTCACCCACAATCAACCCGCCGGTGGCTTCCAGCGCCTCGACGTAACGAGGATCATCGATTTGGCTGGATACCAGCAGTAAACGGGCCCGGTGTCCATCGCGACCGGGAGCATTCCTGGCTTCGGCTAGCAGTTCCTCTAATGAAGTCCCGGCTTGTTTTTGAGGCAGCGAAAGATATCCAGACGAAACCGCTACCATCTGACTGCCGGTCAAGGGCGGTTTTTCACGTTCTCTCAAGTTATCGAGTGCGCACATCAATTTACGATTCTTATTACTTCGCCTAATTGATGCGGCTATGGCTTCTTCGGTCAGATCGACTCCAAATGCCTTCTGCAGGCTGGTGGCCAGAAGTCTGAGTTCCTCGGCGTACCAGCTGACCGCCCTGTCTGAGTATTTATGCGGCAGATCCAGCATATAAACGTTTTGAGGCGATCTGAGGTAGTTCAGGTTGTCGTGAAGACGGCGCATATGATCACAACCAGCAGCGAACACATATCCGTCCAAGAATTCGTAACGATCATCTTCGATAACTTCTAAAATACAGCGAGTATACGAACAGGTCACACGCCCCATGTATGTGTCGGCCAGATCTGTGCCGTTGCAATCAGGAGCGCGCATCCGGTAGGCTCGCAACCCTTCTACTTGAAATATCTCTTCCGGAGTATACGAGCACAGCGTTCCTATGACGTGGACTTGATCGTCTCCATCAGCCTGTTCCGGATACGTTGCGACTGCATCCCTGAATCTGTGAATCAGCTCGTTCATCGGGCACTAGTCTCGCGCAACTTGCCAATCAGCATGTCTTCTACAGCCGTTAAAGCCGGGCTTTTCTCCGGCAGATCAAGCAATGATATGCCATCACTGTCATATTCTTGAACGTTTTGATCTTCGGGAATTCTACCGATAAGCTCGAGATTCTCAGGCATCTCTCCGCTGATTTTACTTGCGCGATTCAATACGAGGTATCCCGATCCGGACAACTCGTGTTTGTCCAGCAACTGCGCCACCAACCCGGCTGCCTTCAGTCCCCTGACTGACCCATCGGTAATCACAACGGGAATATCCACCTTGCGAACAACTTGCCGGTTGACTTGCTCAATGCCGGCTTCCGCATCGAGAATTACGAAACGAAACCCAACAGCCAGTTTTTCAATAGCCACCCTAAGAAGCGTGTTCACCGGGCAAAAGCATCCCCTTGAATCGGTGCGGCCCATGGCCAGCAGGGAGTAGTCACCCATCTCTTGTAGTGACTCGAGAACCAGCCAGTCTATGCTCTGGGCTATTGCCTCACCGGCGATGTCTTGATTAGCCGCGTCCCTGATGACTCTTTCACGAACTTCCCCCATTGTCTTTTTCATGTCGGCCCCGACAGCATAGGCCAGCCCGCCAGTTGGATCGGCATCCACAAGGAGCAACGGCCCCAATCCAGCATCCAGAATCACTCGGGCCAGCAGGGCACTGAAAACCGTCTTACCGGCTCCTCCCTTGCCCAGGACGGCAATTATCCGAGCCTGAAAACCAGCCATTGAAGGCATCGTCATTTTTCTCCGCTTGAACTCAACCGGCCCAGAGCATTCGAGAGACTTTCGATTATTCTAAACAAGTCGATTGGCACCTTGAGTTTGTATTTCAAGAAAGAAATCTTCCAGCCGGCCAGATATAGAAAACCAGAGACTGTTTTTAACCAAACAGATCTAAAAAACGATGGTCGGGGTGCTTGCAAAGGATGTTCCTTTTCATTTTTCTTATTGTTTGGCTTCTTGTTTTCAATCAGGGGTGAAAATCGTCCGGCACTCCGAGACATTTTTGTGAAGGCTTCAATTAACTCTTTTGGCTTGTGCCCGCGCATGGCTAACCCGCCCATGCAAGCAAACATGCGGAAGAAAAACCCGAAAAAAGCGGCCCAGGTCCGTCTGAACCAGCCCGGCTTTTTCTTCTGACTGTCAGCCAACATTAAATGCTCGGCATACAACACCGGAACAAGATCAAATATCGGAAAGAACGCGACCAGGTGACACATGCCACCTTTGGTCAGCAGTCTTCTCTGGTTAATCCCCTTCATCACCGCGAGTTTTCCCAACAAGGTCTCGTGCAAGTCTTGCGGGGTTGCAGCCATAGTGGTTGTTCCTTTCAGGCCTTGTTTTCCGGCAATCACCTGGATCGGATTAGCGACCAGATCCAGCAACACCCGATTGCCCGAACCTCTGAATTCCACAACTGCCCGGGTCCCGCCGTTGGTAACTCTCTGGAGCAATCCACCCAGTCTTTCGATCCTTTTGAAGAAGTCGACAATGCCGTTTTCGACATCCGCTTGTGTAGCCGGGCTGCTCAACCTCTGCCTCTCTTCCTGTAGCGAACGTACACGTCTCGCAGTGAATCGCAGGTATCCCTTTCGTCACAATCCTCACAATTGAGATCTTCACATTCGTATGTACCGTTTTCAATCAGTGTCAGCTTGCGGTGTTGTCCCGAGAGTACTCTTGCTTCGGCTGCAATCGGGCCAAGCTCTTTTACTTTTTCGGGCGGGCCGGTTACCAGAATTACTTCCGCTTTCAGCGCCTGAGAAAAATCCATCAGGTAAGCCGCCAACAAAGCAAACCCAAGAGTACGCAGCCTGAACCCGTTTTCGATGATTTCTCTCGAGGCCCGGACCCACAGTCTGCCTGGCACCGTTCTGGCCATGTATCCCTGAAGCCGGTTGGCTAAATACTGGGTCGAATCGAGCTCGAACGGATCGAACACTTGTTCGGGCTCATGAGCCAATACGACTATCTGGGCCAGAGGCAAATGGTCCTGCGGACCGACTTCGTCAAAATCCGGGCCAACACATCTGACCAATCCATCGCTAACCAATTCCAAATTTGTAGTTGTCAAGACCACCGCGTGCGAGTCACAACCGGGCCGGCCAAGCTCCGCTCCGACAGCATCACCAACCACCACCGAAGGAGCGCCTGCCCCCCTGGCCGAAAGCTTGATTTCTTCTGAAAAAGACCCCGGGTCATCCAGACGGAAAGAATGTACTGCAGCACCCCATGAGTCGATGATTTCATTGAGTCTTCTTATCTGAACTTGGTAGTCCAGTGTTTGTCGATCTTCGCTCAATTCGCAGCTTTCTTATTGACGAGATGTTTTGTCAACCTCTTGTTCATAGCCACCACTGTCGCCACAACCGGTGTGCCCAGTGCCTCGGGGAACACAGAAGCGTCCGAAACATACAAATTGCCAATCTCGGTCTCGAGATTCTTATCGACGACTGTCCCGATCGGACAGGTACCTCCGGGATGAGCACCGCGGATCGGACCGCGTACGATACTCTTCGGTTTGCAGCCGGCCTTTATCAATATCTCTGTTGATACCTCGGCCCCTCGGTCTAATTTATGCCGATCAGCATCGGTCAGCGGCTTGGTGAAGTTTTCGTTCAGGTATATTTGGCCTGAGCGGTCGTCCGTTATTTTAGTCA
Source organism: Deltaproteobacteria bacterium (assembly GCA_019307065.1). GTDB lineage: Bacteria > Myxococcota > B64-G9 > B64-G9 > B64-G9 > JAFDKH01. Next base: position 6,344 of record JAFDKH010000195.1, on the reverse strand, counting down.
TGATCGACATCCAGCGCGGGTAACGCAGGAATTTGAACACTCGCGGAATCGAGACCATGCCCATTTGGGCAATGAACATCATCCAGGGGTCGACCAGCGGCGCCAACATGAATCCCTCTGACTCGTAGAATTCCCACGAACCAACCGTCATGGGCGGGTTGTATTTGCTTCCGGCAAAAGCTTGGGAACCTTGATAGGCTCCGCCCACCAACATCAAAGGATCCAGGAATACTCCTTGACCGGCAGCCCAAATACCTGAGCGATTGAGGATTGGAGCGGAAGCCATCCCTCCGGCGGCTAGAATCACCAGCGGAGCGTAAAACTTTATCAACTCAGTACCCTTGAGGCATTGCACCCCGGTTACCTTGCCGTTTGAATGCAAGACACTTTCGACCCTGATTGACTGGTATAAGGTTGCCCCGTTCGAAACCGCCTGGTCAACGAAGTTCCTGGCGGTCCATTTGGCATCGTGGGGACAGCCCATCATGCAATCGGAACAGTGCTCGCGGCATTTGTCCGGGTTGATGAACTTCTCGAATACTTCCCATTTGTATCCGCATTTTAAAGCGGCCTCCAACAGCATCAGACTGGAACCTTCGATAAATTTCTGAGGCATCTTACCGACACCCATGTCTGTTCGAGTCTCGTCAATAAACTCCGACAGATCGATGCCCAGCTTTTCTGCAATGAATGGAGCCGGCTTGCTATAGGTACCACAAGTAAACATGGTTGAACCGCCGGTGGTAATGGCACGTACGCACTGAACTCCTTCGCGCGAGACTCGCAGGCCCATTTGGTCCGACATAAGCGCCGCCCCGAGATGAGTTCCCAAGAAATGCTTGTGGTAGCGTCCCTTCTCCAGAATCAAGACATCAAAACCCCGGCGGGACAGTTCGCGGGCTATTGTTGCTCCGCCTGCGCCGCTCCCAACCACTATAACATCGGCTTCTCTCTTCATTTTCAGTATCCCTCTCAGGAAGATCCTTTTTCGCTAGCGCATACCGCCGCGCCCAGGGCCCCGATTATTTGCGGGTCGATATCTTTCGGTAAAGTTATCGGAGTAACGCCAATCTTGGCTGCCAGCGCATTCAAGACACTGGAGCTTTTTGCCACTCCACCGGTAACGATTACTTGCTCTTCAACACCCACCCGACGCGCCAGGGCAGCCACCCTGCCCACCATGGCTTCATGCAGACCCCTGACAATCTGACCGATCTCGACCCCGTCGTTTATCAAGTTGATCACTTCAGATTCTGCAAACACGCTGCACATGCTGGTGATGACCGCAGCGTGACTTGCGTTAGCCGAGTGTTCTTCCATCTGCGTAAGCGTAAGTCCCAGCGTCCGGGCCATAGCCTCCAGAAAGCGTCCGGTTCCGGCGGCACATTTGTCGTTCATGGCGTAGTCAACCAAGAAGCCTTCATCGTCAATCCGAATCGATTTGGTATCCTGGCCGCCGATATCCAAGACAGTCCTGATAGCCGGATTGACAAAAGCCGATCCGCGCCCGTGACAGGTAAGTTCGGACACATTCTCGTCGGCAAAAGGAACTTTGGCTCGACCGTAGCCGGTCCCGACGACATAGTCGGCTGCTTTATTAGAAAGACCTGCATTTTTCAGCGCTTGTTCGTAAATGTCGCTGGCATTCTTGGCCGGATTTGTTGTGGCCGGCCCGATTGCATAGCCGGCAATTGTATCTTTGACTAAAATAACTGCTTTACAGGCAGTCGAGCCAATATCAATCCCGGCGACGATCATGAAGCAGCCTTCTTTTTTTTGCGTTGTTTCATCGGCCAGACGACTTCGTTGACGAATCTTTCCAATTCAGCCTGGATCGCATCACGACTCGTAATGCGAGCGTCAAACATGTCGAACTCGAATACCAACAGGGGAATGCCTGCTTTGCGACAAGCTTCTCTGAACAAACCGATTCCTCCCCAGGCGTGCTTGCAAGCAACGTGTCCGGCGAAAATGGCGCAGTCGGCTCGAAAAGCCTCATGCATATGCATGAAATCCGCGATGTAAGTCTCGATATTGCCCCTGAACTGACGAGACATCGGCTGACACTTGACCAGCTTTCGAGCCAGACCGTAAAGCATTGTCTCTGGTGTTGAAGTGTCAATCAGACCTTCCTGGGCATAGAAGCCGAAAACGTCAACAGGTACGGTCAAGCCGAGTTCCTGCTCCATCCAGTCATATATCTGCATGTCGGTCCAGACCGGATCCTGGTACCAAACTGCTCTGACTCTTTCTTCAAAGAAGCGTTCGCCGCGTTCATGCCTTTCGCGCGCCTCTCTGGCCATGGATTCGGCAATCTTTACACCCGACTGAGTTCCGCAGAAGATGATTTGATGTACCAGAGTGAAGGCCACCAACTTGCTGGATTGAGTCAGAGGCACGTTGCGCCTCCAGTCGAGCCATTCCCAGATCAGTTCGACTGCCTTATTGGATAATTCGCAAACCTTTTGCAACCTGTCCCAAGAGAACTTCCGGCCAGTATGCTCTTCTAAAAACGGGACCAACTCACCCAACTGGTTCTGAACATGGCGAATGGTACGATCATCGTCGTAATAAGGCACATCGACGACGAACAAGGGCTTGCCGGTGAGTTCGGCCATGGCCTGAGTGGCCAAAACCTGCGAGTCGCAAGGGGTGTTGATACCTACTGTGCAAGCCGGTTCGGGATAGAGGTTTTGCGATATGGCGCCAATGGCCGCCTTGTCCGCCGAACAGCAGTCGGCCGGAACTCCGGCCGATTCGGCCAGATCGATGAACTCGTGGGCAATTTCAGGATCGCCGATTATATTCTGGAATACCGCCTGAGACTCTATACAGATTCTGCCGACTCCATCCAGGGCCAATATCATTTCTGGATTGAAGCCCAGATTGTACCAGACAAAAGGCGCACCTTGCTCCCATTGCGTGGCCATCTCTGCCAGGTACTCCCATGTTTCAACGACGAGGCTGCGAAGGCCAAGCCCCTGGTCATCACCCTGGAGCACATCGATCAACTCCGGAATTGTGTCGAGCAGCGTCCTCCACGCGGGCATGGCATAGAGTTTATCTCGCATGCGGATTTTCCTCGCTTTGCTGCACTTTTGCATTCTTTGAAGCCCGACGAGTTTTCGATTCGATCATTTCCATGAAAGCCTGTATTCTGGTCTTTACCTGACCACTGTTTACCAAACCGTATTCTCGTTCGAGGACCAGCAAGGGAATGTCATGTTTTTTCAGGCGATGTCTCAAGTTGTGTGCTTCGCCGCCCCAGGGGTCGCAGAACTTCAAACGCTGAAATACGACTCCGTCGATTTTCCTGTCTTCAATCGTGTTAAGCATGTCAGCAACCCGATCCGGGAAGTTTCCAATCATTCGAGCGCAATGCACCTGAAAGAAATATCGACGACTCAAAGCGTCTATATAATCGGCGGCATCTTCGTCGACCAATCCCTGACAGGCACGCATACCGGTACACAGCGAATCGGCCACAACTACTCCACCGTGGCTCTCAACTGCTTGGACAAAACCTGGATCATCCATTTCCCCGCCGGAAAGCATAATTCGGGCACGCGGCTCTTCTATACCGGGTTGTTCACTTTCCAGGGCCGCCAGAATCAACTCGGCCCTGTCTATAAAATCTGCGGCCGGCATTAGCTGTGAAGCTACAGTTATTATAAGCAAATCAGCACCGGTTAGAATGGGTTTTTGAGCAGCCCTGAACTGGTCGATTCTCGCTAGCCTGCGTCTGACTTTATTATGAACGCTAATCGCCGCCTTTAGCGCCTGATCATTGATCTCAACCGAAAAATAACTCTCAATTGCCGACTTGATGTTCTCGATTTCCTCGCGAAAGTACGGATATAACGACTCCCGCACATTCCTGGGAACGGATATAAACTCGTGAAAACCTACGGAGGTCTTGTGTCGGAAGAGATCAAAACATCTTCTGACATGGTCACAAGTATTGAGACAAATCTCGCCATCGAGAAAATCATAGCGCCCCTTGAGAACCAATGTCATTACGTGGCGCACATAGGTACACGTCCGGCTGGACATAAAAACATCCGCCGAACCGGAATCAGTACTGCCGGCCCCACGCAAGCGCACCGGTAATATACCGGCCGCGCTCAGCAATTCAACCGGGACATATGAACAAAAGTAACCAACCACCTGCTTGCCGTCATCTTTCCACTTGTCGATATACTCATTGCGGGGACCTGAAATGATCTCGTTCAGCTCGGCAATCTGTTTTACTAAAATCAATTTCAGTTCCTTTCAGACGTTCCGGCTTTCAAGCCCGCGTAAAGCAACCAGGCTGCTTTGGTAACCAGATCTTCTCTGGTTCGCTGAGTAAAAACAGTCTGACTGCCTCCCATGGACAACAGAATGATACCAGTTACAGCTCCCCAAAACGAAGCGGCGACCTCCCAGGCATCGAGGCCTGAAATCATTTTTTGCTTGATCGCCTTCTCTGCCACAGTTACGACTACTCCCAGGCAGGCCCTTTCGTGTTCTTCCAGACGCTGTCTGAGATCTTCAGGAATGTTGCCGATCATATCGGAAGATGCTTCTTTGAAAATTATCTTGAAGTAGCGTGGATGTTCTCTGGCAAATGAAAGATAGATATCTAAAATGGCGGCGAGACTCTCTTCGACTGAAAGACTCTCGATATCTACTTGTTCGAGTTTGTCGCGCAACATGACCAGCCCTTCTTCGCCAACCATCAAAAAGAGCTCATCTTTGTTTTTGAAATAGATGTAGACCGCGCGCTTTGAAAAACCGGCCTGGCGGGCAACTTGATCCATCGTGGTACCGCTGTAACCCCGTTCGAAAAATAGATGTCTAGCTGCGGCTAAGAACTCAGGCCGGCGATTTCCGCGACCAGATTCGGGCTGGGATTCGGGCTTGGGATCAAAAGTAACCATGGGTTACTTTTGATCTATTCTAGAGTAGATGTCAAGAACGATTTTTGCTTTTTCGGCGGCAGCAGCCTACAAAAACCAGGAATAGCACTGTAAACATTGCAAATTTTCGAAACGGGGCATTGTCGGTTGTACATGCACAACTACTGCTACCCTTATTCTCATCAGCTTGAGTGCCGCCGTCGGTTTGGGTTCCTTCGTCAGCCATTGTGCCACCATCGGTTCCGGCATCCGCGTCGGAGCTGTCGCCGTCATCCGCATCGGGGCCGCCATCTACACCGGGAGGCCCGGCTTCGATGACCAGCAGTTGATTGATCGGCGGATTTTCGATGAGCGTGTCTGCATGCGCATCACTTGGCCAGCGCACTCTGACGCTTTCGACTGCTTCAATCGTGTTCAGCCCGAAATTCATGATGAACGGCGACTGCGCTCCAAAATGGCCTTCGCCGGCATACAATTCGCGGGTCTGCACAAACCCGGTCGTAGTAACCGTCACCCGGGCGCCGATAGCCGATCGGTTCATCCCTTCTGAGCCGACTAACTTGATGCTGATGTGGTTCTTCAGGTTACCGACATCGTTCTGAAGAAAAACCAAATGATTGTCGTCCTTTGATTTGGCGACTATGACATCGTCATCTCCGTCAAGATCGTAATCCAGGACGGTCAGGCCGTGGGTACTCGGTATCATGCCTGCCCCGGTAAAACCGAGATCGTCGGTCACGTCGTCGAAACGGTAGGTCCAGTTCTGTAACAACATGAACATCTTATCCGCACCGTCTGAATAGCAGCATTGGGTAACAACCAGATCCTGCAGACCGTTGTTGTCCATATCAAACCAGAAAGCGTAGTCTTCGGCCCGATGCTCCGCTTGGGGGTCCTCCCACAAGATACGATTTATGGCCCACTCGAGCTTGAACCCCCCGAGACCCTCGCTGTTCAATACAATTGTCGAACGTCCCTCGTTGGCGTCATTTCCGCCATGGACTAGATTAATGAATAAATCGATATCACCGTCATTGTCGAAATCGGCCGGAGGCGCCGCCCACTGACAAAGCGGCTGACCGCTGTCACCGCCCATTGTGTGAGCATCGTACCCAACCGCGGCGGCCACATCGGAAAACGTTCCGTCACCCATATTTTTCCAGACCGATCCTCTGGTGCGGCAGTATGGCGATGTAATGATGTCTTGACGGCCGTCGTTATTGATGTCTGTTACGTTAGTACCGTACAAAGGGGCGCTGACAGCGGTGATTCCAGTCTCCGCGGACACATCAGTGAAAGTTCCGTCGCCGTTACCTTTTACCAGGTAGTCTTGCCCATAAACATTGCTGGTGTAATCCTCGAAAAAAGTTCCCATGAACAAATCTATGTTTCCATCTTTATCTTAGTCAAAAAACAAAAAACCGGTGGCGTTTATCAGCCCGA
>JAFDKH010000042.1 GCA_019307065.1 Deltaproteobacteria bacterium | reverse complement strand
AAGATAGACATGCCCTTGATGCTAATCGGCGGCAGCCTCGACGATTTCACTTTCAACGAATTGCGGCCGACCTACGATGCTCTACCGCTGCCCAAGTACAAGATCGAGATCGAACGGGCCGGTCATATGAGTTTCACCGATATCTGCCGGGCCGAACTGCCGGTGCCGGAGCTTGCAGAACTTTGCGATCAGGAAGTTTATATAGATATCGACCGCGCATTTTTCATTATCAACGTCTATGCGACCGCCTACTTTAGATATTACCTTAAAAACGATCAGTCTATGGCCGCCTATCTGGGCCCAGACTATGCAGTAGGTCTTGAGGAAGTGTCGTTCGAAGCCGAATAATACTGAGCTTGGGAAGACCTGACGAGGCTTTACTGAGGATTTACTCGGTAACAGTAATCTCGAAGCTGACCAATTCGTCAAGCATAGGCACATGGGCAACCAGACTAACCTGACCGGGGGCGCGGGCCAAGTAGATCGGCCCTTGCAGCGGTTGTGCATCTGCCGTCTCTGACCAAGGCTCGACTACACCGGCTGGTCCCACGACTGTCCAGATTACATCCCGGCCGGCCAGACTTATCTTGCGCTGGTCGGAATTGACGGCCTCCAACTCGAGCCACATTAGACTTCCGACCGGTAAGCTAGCCGGCATGTCAGACGGATCGAGCAGCGTTTCGTCCGGGAGCATAACCGTAAATTTACTCTTCAACTCACTAGAGACGTCGGGCGGGAAAACATCGACAGTGTGATCGACCAGTACTTTGCCGGCTGTCGGCTCGCGGCCTATTATCCTGGCACTGCCCACCTGGTTGGCTACCAGCAAGGCTACCCGATCGTCGTAGATCTCGACCGTAAAAGCAGACTCGGGTTTTGAACTCCACTGAATGAAATCACCGCCGATCAACGGACAATCCTCACCGCAAGCGCCATAGAGTTCATTTATTTCCACAATGATCCCACCACCGACATAGGCCGACTCCGAAGCAGCATAATCGGCTGAAACAGCCGGCTCGGCAGTAAAGCTCAGTCGATCATAAAGACCTCCACCGGCCAAAATTTCCAGCTCGGTTATGCCTACCTGGTGCGCTGTCAGGATAACTTCGGTTTCAGTGCTGCCTTGAGCTGCACCGATGACCTGCGGCGCACTCGACCGGGGAACCAGGTCCGCGGGCAGAGGCTGCTCATGGGCGGGCTCCAGTTCGAGCCTGGCAGTCGAGCCAAGCGCCAAGCTGGTTGAATCGTTGCAGCCACCGCCGCCATTGAAGCGTAACATGCCGAAATCGCCGACTCTTTTATCCTGACCGGGGTCACCGAAGTCCAGTTTGCAAGCGCTGACCATCATAATCGCGATAATTGGTACTATTGAATACTTCTTCATGACTTTCTCCTTATGGGTTGTTCTATCTGGATAACATCCGAGCCGACATAAATGGGAACCCCGCCGGGAAAAAAACCGGTCCGACGGTGGACCCTGTTGATAAAAGGTGCTATTTGCAAAGCTACGCATCTGTGACTTACGCACAAGGAGACAGTGGTGAGCGGATTTCGCAACAAAGTTGAAGGCAAGTTCGCTGACCTGGCGAATTGGAGCTATCGGCACAAATACATCGCTATCGCCATCCCACTGGTGATTACCGCGTTCATGCTGCTGCAGTTCAAGAATCTTCGCCTGGAATCATCCCTGGAGAGTTTTTTCCATGATGACGACCCAGCCAAGATTGCCTACGATGAATTCCAGGACGTCTTCGGTAAAGACGACTTCTTCATCATTGCTCTACAACCCCAAAACGTATTTGATCGCGATTTTCTCAAAGACCTTAAAAAGATTCACCGGTCTTTGGCTAAAGAGGTCCCCTATCTCGATGACGTCACCTCCCTGGTGAATGTTCGCGAGACGATCGGAGAAGAAGACCGGCTAATCGTCGAAGACTTGATGAAGCGGGTTCCTAAAAACGGTGCTCCGATGGCGGCTTTCAAGAAAAAAGTGCTGTCCAATCGCCTGTACGTCAACTCGCTGATCTCGGCCGACGGGAAATTAACGGCCATCGCTGTTCGGCCGGACACTTATCGACCGGGTCGCAAGGAACCCCTGGCCACCGCCGAATACACTGAGATGTACGTAAAGATCAAAGAAATCGTCGAGCCCTACCGCGCTAAAGGAATCGAGATTCACTATGCCGGTAACCCGGTCTTCTCCTCGGTGATTGAAAGTTCGATGATCGAAGACGTTGGCCGAATGACTTCTCTGTCACTTGCATTGATCGCACTGATATTGACAATAATGTTCAGGAAATTCTCGGGAACAATCTATCCCTTTTGCATTGTAGTTGTTTCCGTGGTTGCAACTTTGGGAACCATGGCCCTGTTGGATCTGCCGATCTCGATGGTTACCCTGATCGTTCCGGCTTTCCTTGTTGTAGTCGGGGTCGCTGATTCGGTTCACATCCTGGCAATCTTCTAGCGACGTTATGCCGAAACCGGCGACAAGAGAGCATGTATCTCCTGGGCCCTGGGACACTCGGGTCTGGCGGTTTTGATGACCTCGCTAACCACATCGGCCGGGTTGTTGTCTTTCGTTACCGCCGACGTGGCTTCGATCGCCCACTTGGGAATTGTGGCTCCGATCGGAGTGATGTTTGCTTTCTTCAATACAATTTTGCTACTGCCCGCACTGTTGAGTCTTTTTCCGGTGAAGCGACCCAAGCCGATCCCCGCAGGAAGCACACCCCTGGTTGACAAAACCCTGACTGCTATCGGTAATTTTGGAGTACGGCGGGCCTGGTATGTAATCGGGGCTACCGTCATCTTACTGGGATTTTCATTGTGGGGAATATCCAAGCTCAGGCTGTCACACAACAGCCTGGATTGGTTGGGCGATGAGCACCCGCTGAACATCTCGACCAAGATCGTCGACAAGGCTCTGCGCGGCTCGATACCCCTTGAGATTGTTATCGACACCGAAAAAGAAAACGGCCTGTACGATGCGCAACTAATCGCCAAGCTGGATGAATCAGCCCGGGAGTTGGAGAAATACAAGCGCGGACCGATATTCATCGGCAAGGTAACTTCGATCGCCACGGTTCTCAAGGAAGTCAATCGAGCCCTCAATGAAAACCGGGAGGAAGCCTACGTCGTTCCGGACACCAACCAGCTAATCGCCCAGGAACTGCTGCTGTTCGAAATGAGCGGCTCGAACGATCTGGAGAAGCTGGTCTCGACCGACTTGAGACAAGCTCGTTTTACCGTTATGACCCCTTTCAATGACGCTATTTTATATCGAGAGGTATTGGACGACATCCGTAAACACTTTGATGAAAACTACCCCGGCGTGAAGATTTCGACTACCGGAATAATGACTTTGTTTATCACCACCATTCACAACATCCTGGCCTCGATGGCCAAGAGCTATACTTTTGCGCTGATCGTTGTGACAATTCTCATGCTGTTAATGCTGGGCCGCCTGTCGATCGGGCTGCTTTCGATGATTCCCAACCTGGTGCCTATTTTGGCCATGTTCGGGTCGATGAACTGGCTGGGCATTCCCTTCGACATTTCCACAATGATGGTCGGGTCGTTTGCAATCGGACTGGTAGTGGACAATACCATTCACTTTCTGCACATCTTTAGAAAAAGCTACGACGAAGTCGGGGACGTAAAAACAGCGGTTCAGATGACAATGACTTCCACCGGGCGGGCCATACTGATTACGACTATCACGCTGGCTTGCGGCTTTTTCATCTACACTGCGGCTACCATGGAGAATACCTTCAACTTCGGGATTCTGGCCGGATCGACCGTTTTGCTGGCGATGATTGTCGATTATTTCCTGGCTCCGGCCCTGATGCAGATCTTGTACGGCAAAAAACAACTACCCAAAGAACAGCCCGCCGAGCTTACATGATGGCGAAGCCGACCGAGAGTTCGGCCGCCCAACGCAAGTCGCCAACCAGGCCAATCTCACCCGCGGCTGCCAAAAAGAGCCAGTCTTTTACGTGAAAGCGCAGACCGACCCGGGCCCAGAAATTGAAACTAGTTGCCGAGTAGTCCAGGTGTTCGCCATCGACGAGAAACGTGGCATAGGTCCAATGAACGCCGCCGAGCAAATCGGCATAGGCAGCCACCGGGCCTATCCAGTATTCGCCGCCGATTCCGAAGTGCAGATCGTATGGCCGCAACTCTTCGGCAACCACCTCGACTAGCCTGTCGTCAATTTCATATGAGTTTGTGGCGTCGGCTGTCTGGTAGGACGTAAAAGGCACATCGAACCCGGCTGTCATGCGAACATGGTGCGAAACTAGGCGTAGTTCGTAGCGCAAGCCATGCACATGCACCTGATTGAAGGGCGCATGTAAAAAGGGTTCATCGAGATGCAGGCGCGAATCGGTTTCACGCTTGAAGTGTGTACCTGAGTGTTTTTGTTCGCCGGTAACAAAGCCCATGGTGAACTCGAAATGCCCGTCGTTTTTATCGTCTGCTCTTGGCAACTCCAGGGGCAGGCAAACCAGTACAACGGCAGCCGCACTGGCCGCTAACAATCTCGAACTCATGTGAACCTCCTTGTGAAAACTCTAAAGTGCAAAACGGGTGCCAGAAGGCTGGCGGCTGTGCCGATTTTAGAAAACATACCGAGTCTCGGGGGATTGCCCGGCTGGGCCCATCCCGGCGACTGCCTTTATTGGCTAAAAAAAGTGCAACCTGACTTTCACACCCTGACAGCTGCGTCAGCACCCGGTGCTGTAAAAAAACGGGGACGGGGTAGCATTCAACTACCTGAAAAATAAGGGAGGTGCCCCCCTTCGCTGAAGCTACGGAGGGCCTGCCTGCCTCCGTCCCCGAAATCACTGCGAAGCGGGTTGCACCATTTGGCCACTCATTCTAGTATCCAAACGGGGAGAAACCCGATGAGATTATTCCAAGGAATGACCTGTCTGCTGGCCTTGTCGACCGCGTTGGGATGCTCGAACGCTTCCGAGCCAGCCTGCCTCGACAGCGATTGTGTACACCCACCCGCGAACACCTGCGTCGACGCCAACACACTCAGAGAGTATCCGCTGCAAGGCGCCTGCAGCCCGGACAGCGAAGCATGCGTCTACGGCCACACCGACCGAACATGCGATCACAGCTGCTCGGTCGATCACTGCATTTCCATCGACCCATGTGACGGCGTGATCTGTGACCAGCCATCGGACAATCAATGCATCAACGCGAACACGCTCAGGGTCTTCGATGCCCTTGGCATCTGTGTTGCGCCCGAAGGCAAATGCGAATACGGCTTCACTGACCGGACCTGTACAACGGCCTGCGAAGACAATCAGTGTGTCGGCCAGGACCCCTGCCACAATGTAGTCTGCGACGATCCGCCAGCGGCCCGTTGCCTAAATAAAACAACCATCGAGGAGTACGATCCTGTAGGTACTTGCAATCCGGTCAACGGCCGCTGCGACTATGACAAGTCCGAGCGCACCTGTTTAGACGGCTGCGTCCAGGGGTTTTGTCTTGATCTCGGTCAGGACTATGCTCTGGTAATCCCGGCCGCTACCCAGGTCTGCAGCGACAAGCGCTCGACCTGGGACATATTCGGCGGATATCATAACCGCATGCGAATCACTTTCGAAAACGGTGTGGTTTCTCTGCCCAAAGATCAACCTTCGTTCGAGCGCAACTGGATCGCCTCGATCGAGTTCGGGCCCGAGCGCAGGCTGCTGACTCCCCTGGCGAACGGCAACTTCACGCAAAGCACGACCCCCGAGCGGGTCGAGTACCAGTTCGTCCAGACCTTCTCGGACGGCGCCAAGACCTACACGCTGACTTACGATGTCTGGTTTGATCCCAACCTCACGGAAGATCGCCTGCGCATCTTCGACGAGCTCTACCTCTCGCCACCAATCACCTATCCAGTCAAAACGATCGAACTCACCGTGGACGGTGATGAATATGAACGCTGGTACTTTCTCACCTGCATCTACGACCTTTACCTGCCGGTCCTGCACCGGGTCCGGACCGCCGACGGCGCCGAGCTCGAGTTGGAGGAGCGTGTTTACTCTTCTTCAGACGCCTGTATGCTGGCCTGTCCCACGGCGCTTTTACAGGCCTCATTCAAGTTGGGACAGGATCAGCGCCTGGTTCAAGACCCTTTCCGATTGGCCTTCGTAGACAGCCAGCACAACTGGTTCGATCAGTTCCTGGTGGTATTCGACGACCCGCTTGACGATATTCACTCTTTGCATTTCTTTCCGGACGACAACGAGGCCCCGGAGAAGAAGGTCGATTACCTCGACGCAGAACTGAACGTTATTCGTGTCAGCCTGATCACCAGTCACACCACCGTCGAGTTGTGGCAAACCTTCGACTCAGGCGCACTGACGGTCAACACCTGCGGGGAGTACTGCCGCGACCACGCGGGACTGGCCGAGGATTGCGAGTCAACCTGTATCGTCGAGGGCCAGGCCATCGCCGGCCGTTGTTTCACTGCGCTTCAATGGCCACCGCCAGACGACTGGACTATTCTTAACACTTGCAATGAAACCTTCGATGCCTGCGCCGGGGCCGGTCGGTCTTTCATACAGTGCTGTTGTTCGAGAATCGCCAGCGACTGGTGAGCAGGTCTTCTTAGTGGTCTTTCACCTTTGCGCAGCTGATTATTCCAGCTGAAAGTATTACCTCCGTCCCCTGTAGTATTTCGTCCCCTGCAGTATTTCATGATAAACGATGCTTTTTTAATGTTTATCGATAATTTATTATTGACAAACATGTATTCAGTGTATATGTTGCCTGTCAGACGATATGAATACCAATCGACTTCAATAACGGAGGCCGTCTGTCATGACCCAGAATTCTCTATTGGCCAAGTTGGAGAAGGGACTCAGGTTCCTGGCCGGACTGGCGCTGGCGCTGATCTTGTTCCAGGGACTCGGTGTGCTGATATACATTCTGACCGTCTGGCCCCAGATGAGCGTTACAACCTCGACCGGAATCACCATTTTGGCAAGTGTGGCGGTTACGGCAGCCCTTGTCAGATCCTACCTGTGGATACGGATTTACTGGAGTGGTGCCAAAGTTCTGTCTACCCTGCGCAGCGATGGAGAATCGACCGAACTGTCAGACCGCCTGGTGCCGACTCTGAGAAGATTGACGAGATTACTGGTTGCAAGCTGTATTCTGGATGTTCTCTTGCTTCCGGCAATTTTTTTGATAGATGTGTTCTTTCAATTCGCTGTCTCAGGCTGGCAACTCGGAATGGTATTCCTGGCCCTTCTGCTAATACCTCAGGCCTACGGTCTGGCCGCACTCATATTTGCCTATCTGACTCACCAGTACGGGCAACTCATGAAAGAGCGCTGCCAGATGAAAAAAGATCTCGAACTCACAATCTGAGGGTAATGCCATGCCAATCATTGTCAATCTGGACGTGCAGCTTGCCAAACGTAAGATGAAGCTGACTGAACTCTCGGACGCTGTAGGTATCTCGGTTCAAAACCTATCAGTCCTCAAAACCGGCAAGGCCAGGGCCATCCGGTTTTCCACTCTTGAAGCACTGTGCAAAGCCCTAGCCTGTACCCCCGCCGATCTCCTGGAATACCAGCCTAAATAGTAGCCTATTTGTTTGACTGATTTTTGGTGGAGTGCCGCCAGCGCCGGCGGCTGCGGTTGCTGGCTGCTTTCTTGGCAGACTCGTTGGCCGGTTTTCTGGTTTTGCGGGCTGGTTTGGAAGCTGGCTTGGACTTTGGGCGAGGCCTGGTTCTAGTCTGTAGCCTGCCTGGCTTGCTGCGGCGTTGAGGTCGTGGCTTTGGCCTGGCCTTTGCTGTAGCAGAAGTCACAATCATAGCCTTGGGTTCGTGCCAGGCATGGCCCGTATCCACTGGAATCTCGTTGCCGATCAGCCGCTCGATGCTCCGCAGATCGGCGGTTTCGCTTTCGTCGCAAAAAGAGATGGCCACTCCGCTGAGTCCCGCACGGCCGGTGCGACCGATGCGGTGTATGTATACTTCTGGTTCGTGGGGCAGATCATAGTTGAATACGTGGCTGATGTTTTCAACGTCTATACCGCGCGAGGCCAGGTCGGTGGCCACCAGGATCGTGATTTCTCCCGAGTGAAATCCGGCCAGCGCCCTGCGCCGGGCGTTCTGGGACTTGTTGCCGTGAATCGCGCCAGCCGGGATCTTGGACTTGTTGAGTTTCTTGACCAGGCGATCGGCACCGTGTTTGGTTCGAGTAAAAATCAGCACCCGGGCCATGCTGGGATGGGAGAGGAGTGAAATCAAGAGCTTGGGCTTGTCCCGGCGGTCCACGAACAACACCCGTTGTTCGATCTGGTCTACAGTGGAAGTCGGCGGGCTGACTTCCACCCGGGCGGGATTGGACAGAAACGACCCAGCCAACCGGGTGATGTCCGGAGGCAGGGTTGCTGAAAACAGCAGGTTTTGTCTCTTTGCCGGCAGGAGTTTCAAGACTTTGCGAATATCATGGATAAAGCCCATGTCCAGCATGCGATCGGCCTCGTCCAGTACAAAGAATTGCACCTGGCCCAAGTGAATGTAGCCCTGTCCTATCAGGTCCAATAGCCGGCCGGGGGTAGCCACCAGAATGTGAATACCCCGGCGTAAGGCGGTGACCTGGCTATTTTGCTTGACCCCGCCGAAGATCACCAGGTGGCGCAGTTTCAAAAAGCGCGCATAGGCTACGAAGCTCTCTTCGATTTGGGCAGCCAACTCCCTTGTGGGGGACAGCACTAGAGCGCGGATTGTCGGCTTGCCTCTGGCTGCGTTACTTTGGGTCAGCATTTGCAGCATGGGCAATGCAAAGGCCGCGGTTTTTCCAGTGCCGGTCTGGGCACATCCCAGAATGTCCCGGCCTGCCAGCAGCAGGGGGATGGCTTGGGCCTGGATCGGAGTTGGTTCTTGGTAGTTTTCCCGCGCTACTGCGCGTAGCAAGGGATCGATCAACTTGAGTTGCTTGAAACTGGTCATGTATGGTCTTTCTGCGGGTCTGGTTGTCAGACAAAATGTGGGGACAGGGTACCCTTTAACTAGTTGAAAGACAAGAAAAGGAAGGTACCCGCCTTCGTGGACAAGATCAAAAAACCGCTATTGGTCGTGCAGGGAGCCAACGACGCCAGGGTGAAACAAGATCAGTCCGACCGCATCGTCGAGGCACTCAAGAAACGAAAAGTTCCGGTGCACTACATGGTCATAGCGGGCGAAGGACACGGCTTCTCCAAGGAGGAGAACCGCCTAAAAGCCTACAAAGTGACCGATCAGTTCCTGGATCGTTATCTTTTCGGCGACACATCGGTGGAGGTTGTGACGAAGTAGGCGCCGGGCCCGTGGTGGAGTTTTTTTTCACGGGCTCTACAAACCCATCTTCATTTTCCCGATGGTGCTCATGAAGCTCTGCATCTCAGCCACCAGCTCATTGGCCGTTTTTGGACATTTCTTTCGATAAGACTTGAGCAAAGGGAGATTCTTCTGCAGGGTGGCCTGAACCCGCCGCAGGCTAGCCTGTATATCGGCCAGGGCCGTCTGGTTGGCCGCGGCACGCTCCGAGTCGGAAGCCGCGCTGGATGCCTGGCGGTATTCTAAAAAGATTTCCTCCAGGCTCTCCTTATGCTTCGCGAAGTGCGCACGCACTTTCTTCAAACCGCCCCGGCAGTCTCGAGAGTTGGCCCGCAGGATGCCGAAGAACCCGGTAATCGACTTCTCACTATGGCGCTTGAACTTTTTTATCACGTTCGCCAGGCGCTGCGCCTTGACGAGGGTGGGAACGACAGACACGGGACCCGCCTTCGATTTGGCTTTTGCCTGCTTGTGTTGGAGCTGCTGCGGGTCGTTTTCGCAACCGAGCCCAAAGGCTAAACAGCAGAGTCCCGCCAGAATTACCACTCGTCCGATTCGTTCGTACCCGCGCATGACTTCCTTTCCAATCTCGAGTTTGCGGGAGGATAGCCCATGCCTTGCGGCTTGGCAACTCAGGCAGCCATAGATGTAGGATATGGGTATAGCTACCGGTTAGGCGATATTCAAATTTTGTTATGACCGTCCCCCCTTTCGTTCGACTGCGGCGACGGCAACACAACCGACGGCGACGGCTGCAACGCAACCTGCATGTCCGACGAGACCTGCGGCAACGGGACTTTTAACTAGTTGAAAAATAATGAAAACAACAAAAAGATTCTAATTTGGATGAGAATCCTTATGATATGGATTCATGAATGTTTACTCGATCAATCCAAGAATCTTTCTTCTGTTATTAGGCATCCTGGCCGCCGGGTGCGGTCAGGATACTGGCGAGGAGGTCGCCGATTGCTCACACCGCGGTGCCATCCGCTCCCCGGAGGTGATCGGTAAGGTCTACCTGGACGCCGACCACGACGACCATTCGATTTACGAAGGAGGCCTGGGTCGCGGGGATGAACCCCTGGCGGGAATCGATGTGCGCCTGCTGGGCAAGTCCCGGGATGCGCTCTTCACCTCGTGCGACGACGGCTTCTTCGGATTCGGAGATCTCGCCAACGGCATCTACATCATCCAACCGGCGCTCAAGCCCGGTTATAAGGTCACCACGCGCAACCGGCCCGACCGCCTGGTTCGTGCGGTCGAGGAGGGATCCCTGAACCTGGTAGCTTTCGGCGACAGCCTGCCGGTGGTCGGGCATCCTGTGCCTTTTCCCGAAAGGCTGGCCGAACGGCTCTCCCCGCTCGTGGAAGTTCAGCTTCACAACGAGGCCGTCGGAGGCACCTCCTCTGAGGAATGGCTGCCCGGGGGGTATTATTTCGACAGGCTCGTACCCCTGCTGCCGGATGCCGACGTTATCGTGGTCTCGATGGGCGGCAATGATGTTCTGTACTTTTTCCAAGACATGTACAACACGGGCGATTTTTCGGATCTTGAAGAGAGGTTCGACATCGTGATGGACGAAATCATCGGGCGTTTGTTCACCATCATCGGGGCCGTTCGGGAACATAATCCCGATGTGGACATCGTTTACCTGCTTTATCCCAACTACGCCACTTGCGACGGGTGGGCGGAAATGCTGGGCCCATTCCAGGATTTCATTGTCGATCTGTTCGACTCGGGCATTCTCAAGATCCTTGATTCCATTGACGCGATTGATCCGATCCTGCTGATTGATATGTATGGTCTGATCATCGAGAAGGAAATGGATCTAGACATCTATCTGGCGGACGAATTGCATTTCAATGACTTGGGTCATAGTTTGGTGGCCGATGAGGCGTTACGCGCGCTGGGCATATCCCGGGTGGGCGAAAAACAGCTTGGCATGAAACCGCATTTCGGAATGGAACTGGAATAAAATACAGGGCACAGGCTACCATTCAACTACGTCCAATCTATATACAAAACATAGTATGGAGCTGAAGGAGATACCTGGCCTACAGCTGCGGGCCGCTTCGCTACCACGCATCTGTACGGCCCGGCACTGCTCGCACAGCTTCGCCGTGCGAGCTTGTCGAACTAGTAACCTCGGCCTCTAGAGTGCGATTTCATCGCTCTGCAGGTACTTGCTCATTGATTTCTTGAAGTTATGAAAATGCAACTTTCCCCAAGCGTAGCGGAATAACAGCGCTTTCAATGAGTTGCACTGGGGAAAGTTAGTAGGGTCAAGTGATCTAGAATCAAGCGATGCTATTTGTATAAGTGTCAATGCAAATAGTGAAAGAACGTCCCCAATATATTGCCTGTGCTAATATCCTATCCCATTTTGGAATTCGAGGAATGAATCCTTCAGGAAGCGAGGAGAATTGTAATGTACAAATTTAAATTCTTGTTATTTTTCGCAGCAGGCTGTTTCGCGAGTAGCGTCTGTAACGGTTGCGGATCCGACAGCAGACCGGCGGCCTGTAAGAGCGATGATGAGTGTGCGCCCCATGAAGCTTGTATAGATGATGTATGCACAGAGATAGAGTGCAAGACTGACATGGACTGCCCAGGTGATGAACGTTGCGTAGACTTCAAATGTGTTTCGGATGCTGAGTGCTCAGTTGACCGCGATTGTGAGTCAGGCAAGATATGCGATGGAGGAAAATGCGTCAGTGGCTGCAGGAGCGATCGTGACTGTCCTCCCGGGCGTATATGCCTGCCGGACGAAGGTGAAAATGGACTCTGTGTCGAGTGCCAAATCGACGGGGACTGCGAACAAGGAGAGAAGTGCATTGACCATGCCTGCATTGAGCGCTGCGATAGCGACACCGACTGCCCTTCGGGACACTGCGATCTTTCTTCACACGAATGCGCAGAGTGTACTCTGGACAGCCACTGCGAGATCGGATTCATTTGTGAGAGCAACGCCTGCGTTTCAGGCTGCCATCATGACGACGATTGCGACCCGGGCTACATATGCGAAAACAACACTTGCCGTGAGGGTTGCCGACAAGACGCTGAGTGCATTTCAGGCAAGTGTATTCAAGAGACAAATACATGCGCCGAATGCACTGACGATGGAGATTGCCTTGATTCGGATTTTCCTCGTTGCGAGAACTATGTCTGTGTTCCTGAATGCACCAGCGACGGGGACTGCCATACTCCAGGCGAAGTATGCATCGACAACCACTGCATACAACCGGTACACGGTAATCTCGCCTGGGCCAAGAAGATAGGGAGCCTGAACGACGTGGAATGCAGATCCGCGGCCGCCCTGGATGGCGATTCCCTGATTCTGGTGGGAGGCTTCCAGGCCACGGCAACCTTCGGCGCGGGGGAGTCGGCCGAGACATCCTTGACAGCCGCGGGGATCGCGGATGTGTTTCTGGCCAGGTACAACGAGGACGGCACGGTCGCATGGGCCAAAAGGGCGGGTAGCTCCGGAGACAACGGCAATGAGACGGCATACGATGTCACGCTTCTTTCGGGAGGTTCCTTCATCGCGGCGGGGATGTACGAGGGCACGGCCGTCTTCGGTCCCGGCGAGTCCTGCGAGACATCGCTCAGCGCTCCCTCGGCGGCCGAGGAAGCCTTCATCGCCAAGTTCAATAATGACGGCACCGTGGCGTGGGCCAAGAGCGCCGGTGGAGCAGACGGAGATCGCGCCAAGGCTATTGAGGCACTTGCCGACGGTTCCTTTCTGTTGACCGGCTACTTCTCGTCGAGCGCAACCTGGGGAGCGGGCGAGTCCTCAGAATCCATCCTGGACGCCGCGGGGATGACCGATGTGTTCCTGGCCAGGTACAACCCGGACGGAACGATTGCCTGGGTCAAACGGGCCGGAGGAGTTGGATCCGACCAGGGGCTCGATCTGGCGACGGCGTCGGACGGAACGACGATACTGGTAGGCACCTTCGAGGAAACCGCGGTGTTCGGCCTCGGAGAGATCGCGGAAACCAGCCTCGAAGCCGCCGGGGGCACAGACGGGTTTTTCGCCAAGTACAACCCGGACGGCACCATCGCCTGGGCCAAGAAGATCGGCGGAGGCGAGCAGGACTCGGTTCGAGGAGTCTCCCTCCTAGCTGACGGATCATTTCTGGTTGCCGGTCACCTGAGCGGCACGGTCGTTTTCGGCATGGGAGAGCCCAACGAGACCCAGTCCGACGGGACCTGGAACGTTTTCCTGGCCAAGTACGACGGGGACGGCCTGCTTCAGTGGGCCAAGGGCGTTTCGAAGGACGGCACAGGAAAGGTCGAGGTCGGCGACATCAGCAAGCTCCCGGATGGTTCCTTCCGTATCACCGGCGGGTTCGGTGGAACCGGATCGATTATCTTCGGCATGGGAGAGATCAATGAGGCATCGGTCTCTACGGGAAACGAGTATCTTCACGCGTACGTGGCCGGTTACGGCCCCGACGGAATCTTCAAGTGGATCAAGACCGCGGGCGGCAACGACAGCCGTGGGACTTGCGGGCTCGACCTGACCCTGCTCCAGGACGATTCGGTCGTGGCGATCGGATTCTTCGGAGGTACGGCAATATTCGGGAATGGCGAGGATTGCGAGAGCGAACTGACCTCCGACGGTGAGGTGGACGCATTCATCATAAAGCTGGTTCCATAGGCCCCCCCCCCGGACATGTGTGATCGTACCCATTCAGGTGGGCGGTATACTCTTGGACCGGGGTGAACGCTTGCTATTTTTGGACTAGGTGAATGCGTTTGTTTCTGGCCAGTGAGGGCACGTGATAGCGCGGCCACTCCTGGTTTACCCGTAGCTGCATAACCGACGGCGAGTAGAAAGGTCCATACCTGCTCATCCGAGGAAACACGGGGACAGGGTACCTTTTAAGCGCCTGAAAAATAAGGAAAGTGTATACCGCCATCCCCGAAATTTCCGGAATTTTTCCCCGGAATTTTCCTTGGGGAAAGATGCTGCAGAAACTTTCCCCAAGTGCAAAAAAGGGACTCACGCGATCACGTAAGTCCCTGTTATCTAATGGAGCTGAAGGGGATACCGGGCCGTACAGCTGCGGGCCGCTTCGCTGCCACGCATCTGTACGGCCCGGCACTGCTCGCACAGCTTCGCTGTGCTCGCTTGTCGAACTAGTAAACGCGATCCGTCCAATCTATATACAAAAATCGGGACCACCTTTGGTGGTCCCGATCATAGTATGGAGCTGAAGGGGATCGAACCCTCGGCCTCTAGAGTGCGATTTCATCGCTCTGCAGGTACTTGTTCATTGATTTCTTGAAGTTATGAAAATGCAACTTTCCCCAAACGTAGCGGAATGACAGCACTTTCAATTAGTTGCGCTGGGGAAAGTTAGTAGGATCACGCGTTATAGAATCAAGCGATGCCATTTGTTTAAGTGTCAATGCAAATAGTGAAAGAACGTCCCCAATATATTGCGAAGCTACCACATGCATCAGCACCAGGTTTGATCGAACACCCGTATCTGTGCTCTACTTCCATCCATCTTGGAATTCACGTGAACCGAATACAAGGGACA
Source organism: Deltaproteobacteria bacterium (assembly GCA_019307065.1). Taxonomy (GTDB): domain Bacteria; phylum Myxococcota; class B64-G9; order B64-G9; family B64-G9; genus JAFDKH01. The sequence continues at coordinate 22,589 of JAFDKH010000042.1, read as the reverse complement.
GGTGGCCTTTTTGCTTCCAACAATGAAAGATTCACGAAAAATGTGCTGCCGGGGTTGCATCTGTCTCGCCCTCCTCACCACGTTCTGCCTCGACGGCTGCGCGTCACTCCCGCTCTACAAGGAGGTGGGGCTCAAGGACGAGGCATCCCTGCGCTCCTCTGAATCCATCCCGACCCTGGTCAAGGCCCTCGAGGAAGACCGGCTCGGCAATGACGACATGGTCGCCGCCCTGAAGGTGCTGGCGAAATTTGGCAAACAAGCGGCTCCGGCTCTGCCCGTGGCCAAGAGGCTGTTGCGGCTGTATAAGGGAGTGTGGAGCCGTAGCGGTTTCATCGACCAGGCTGACGCCGCCGCGGACGTGCTTGTCGCTGCGGGCGAGCCCGACGTGGTCGGTCCGCTTTTCGCTGCCGAGATGAACGCCGACGGAAAGGACGTCCTGACGTCGGGGCAATGTGCGACCTACATGGCCGCCTTGCGCGGCCTGGCCGCTGGCAACTACTACAGCGCCGAGCTGGTCACTTTGCTCAAGATCCGCGTTCAGCACCCGATGATAAGTGAACAGTGGGGCAGCTCCTTTCGGACAGCGGCCGCCCTGGTCAGGTTGGAGGCGCTGATGCAGCAGCAGGCCGCTGCCGAAAAGAAACCTGAGCCGGTCGCACCCGCCAACGCCCCGCAGGCAGGGGTGATCCTGGCCGTGTTCGGTGTGGAGGACGCGACCGGGCTGCTCAAGAAGGGGGAGCGCGAACAGCTCCAGGACTTCCTCGCCGCCCGGCTGACCGAGCTTGCGCGCTACAAGGTAGTGCCGCGGGAGCAGCTCAAGGCGCGCCTGCTCGAGCAGAAGGCCGACTCGTTCAAGGCCTGCTACGACGCGAGCTGCCAAATCGAGCTCGGCCGGGAGGTCGCCGCGCAGAAGACGGTGGCCACCCGCATACTCAAGGTGGGCACGAGCTGCGTGGTCACCTGCCAGATCTACGACCTCAAGACCGCCACCACCGAGAAGGCCGCCACGGTGCGGGTGGACTGCAGCTCGGACAAGCTCCTGGAGGGCATTGACCAGATCGCCCGGCAACTCGTCGCACCTTAGGCCAACTGTTAGTGGCGGCGTAAAAGCGCGGGATGTTGGTGGAAAGCGCAGGTTAGAGCCAGACGACAGTGTGGCGGCTCATATTTGTATTTCCTCATCTGAGAAGATGTCTTCGAACGGCGGGTGGTCTTCCCATTATTTGTATAAGGCTTGGCCATACTGGTTCCAGATTGCTTCGTAGAGTTGGCTGACAAAGTCGTGCCCCTGGTTATTCGGCTGGCACCTAAGTTGGCACCTAAGTTGGGGAAAGTTAGTAGGGTCACGTGATCTAGAATCAAGCGATGCTATTTGTAAAAGTGTCAATGCAAATAGTGAAAGAACGTCCCCTTTAACTTTTAATCCCTTGATTCTCTCACATAAAGATCAGAGGACGACAGACTCATTCGCATGAAGAGAAAAATTGAATTACTGGCCCCGGGCGGAGATCTGGATTCCATAAAAGCCGCAATCGTAGCGGGGGCAGACGCGATCTACTGTGGCCTGGATAAATTCAACGCCAGACTCCGGGCGACGAATATTACCTTCGATGATTTAGTCGGGATTCTGGCGCTGGCTCACAGACACGGTTGCCGAGTCTTTTTGACCCTGAATATCATGATGGTGGAAAGTGATATCCCCGTCGTGGTCGACATCCTGAACCAATTGGTGAACACCAGACTCGACGGAGTCATTGTTCAGGACCTCGGCGTGTTCTATCTGCTATCCCAATACTTCAAGGGTCTAAAAATTCACGCATCCACACAGCTCACCACTCATAACGAAGGTCAGATAAAATTCCTGAGCAAGCTTGGCGCCACCCGGGTCAATCTGTCAAGAGAACTGAATATTCGTGAGATAAAGCCTCTGACGCTGGCTGGTCATAAAGAGAATATCTCTACAGAAGTATTTGTTCATGGGTCCTACTGCATTTCCTTTTCTGGTATTTGCTATATGAGTTCGGTTCATGGAGGCAACTCGGGAAATCGTGGCCGCTGTAGCCAGCCCTGTAGAGACCGCTATGTCTCGACCCAAGAAGGCCATGACTTCCCCCTCAACCTGAAGGACAACTCGGCATATTTTGATCTGAAGAGTCTGGCGGATGCCGGAGTTGACGCGATAAAGATTGAGGGCAGGATGAAGGCGTTTCATTACGTGTATACCGTAACGAATTCGTACAGAAAGCAGCTCCAGAGCCTGAATCATCGCAACCAACCAGTTGATGACTGCGGTGATCTGTACAGGGTCTTTAACCGGGGTTTCTCAAACTCTTTCATGGTAGGCGCTATTGGCCGAAACATGTTTTCTGACCATCCCCGGAACCATTCAGCCACGCATCTTTGTGAAGGAAATCGCAATTCCAAAGACAAAATTACAAAAGTGGCGACAACGGAACCTTATGACATAATAGCTGACCACAAAGCTGTAGTGAGAGGAAAAATTGAGCACCTAGGTATTGCAAAGGTGCCTTTGACTGTCCGCATTGCCGGGAAGTCTGGGACACCCTTAAAAGTATCTGTATATTCTCCTGACACTTCGTTTGTGGTTTCCTCAGAGTCTTGCCTGGCCATCCAGCGCAGGGCTTGCACGGGTCTGCAGCTGACTACCGAGATGTTTCTGGAAAGGCTGAAGGCTGTCAACGAAACCGAGTATTACATTGATCATCTGGAGCTGGAAGATCTTGAGCCTGGCCTGCATTTGCCTCTAAGGGAGCTCAAATTAATAAAGAAGAGACTTTTGTTTATCCTCAATGGTTCACGTGATCACATTAAACCCATTGATCTTCCGGTCTTTGCCAACTTAAACAATGCAAAAACAAAACCCACTCTTTCTTTGCTGATCGCATCGACAAAAGACCTTTACCTGTGCAATGAAACCTGTGCAGACATTCTCTTTCAACTTCCCAATGATCTAAAAAGAGAATGTCTTGCGTTGGTTGCTCTCCTAACAAGAAACCAGGGCCTGATTCCCTGGTTTCCCTCTATTCTGATCGGTGAGGACTATGCTGCTGCTGTAAGGTTACTTCACCAGGTACAACCAAGACGAATTGTGACAAACAACACCGGTATCGCTTACGAAGCCTGGAAAGAGAAGATCCCGTGGATCGCAGGCCCCTATCTCAATACAGCTAACTCCCTTAGCCTGGCCAGCTTGAAAGAGAACTTTGAGTGCAGTGGTGCCTTTGTTTCAAACGAGCTCAGCAAGCTTCAGATAAAGAGAATCAACCCGCCTGAGGATTTCAAGCTCTACTATAGTATCTATCATCCGACCTTATTGCTCACGAGTAGACAATGTCTGTTTTATCAAGTCACTGGATGTGAAAAAGACACCATGGATGATGCATGCATCAGTCACTGTGAAAAATCATCGATCATTACAAATCTGAAGAGAGTCTCATTCTTCATAAAAAAAACAAAAGGGAACTATTCCAGTATTTATTATCAGACGAATTTCTTGAACACTGAGATCGTGACCGATTTCCCGTTTCTCTTTTCCAGCTTTTTGATTGACTTGAGAGACATTGAAACCAAGACCAAAACCGAACTGGACAAATCAAACCTGGTTCAGCTGTTTGAAAACCATCTGGGCGGACACGCCAATTCCAGCCGGGACCTCAATCGCTGTATTCTCCCAACGACCAATACCCTGTATAAAAAAGGAATCTAACTCCGCAGTTAGGCGGCCTGAAGAGGTAAGAGAGAGATATTGTCAAAAGTTGGTACGTGTTCGCCCAACCCCGTCTAGATCCGCATAGGAACCTGATGGGGGCAGGTCAGCGGAACGACAGCGCTTTCAATGAGTTGCGTTGGGGAAAGTTAGTAGGATCACGCGCTCTAGAATCAAGCGATGCCATTTGTTTAAGTGTCAATGCAAATAGTGAAAGAACGTCCCCAAAATATTGCTGAAATAGATCGTAAAACCGATGCTCGTCTTTTCCATGCACTGTGCATCATTGCCCATCATTGCCGTTTTACTTAACTATTCGGGTGGCACCTTTTTTGGGGGCACCTTTTTTGGGCACCTTTTTTGGATACCTTCTAACTACCTTCTCTCTGAGCTACTTCCGCGTGGCGGTGGTGGAGGGCATGGGACAGTCGAGCGCCCCGTCGCACTCGCAGCCCTGGTCGCAGGACGCGCAGTTACTGTAGTGCATCTCCACCGTCAGCTCGGTGCAGTCCGCGTTGGGCGTCATGGTTCCGACGATGAGCTGCGACGGGCAGGTGGGGTCGCCGGCGATTGTGAACGAGAGGACACCGTCGGTTACGTTCACCGGGACGTCGGGCTCGACGCGGTCGGTGCACTCCTGGCTGCCGCCGATCCGCATGGGCCCGACCCTGAAACTCATGAGGTATTGCCCCGCGGTGGTCTGCGCGATCCAGAACGTAGTCGTGAGGTCTGCGGGGCACCCGTCTTTGGGGGGGCTGGTGGCGGTCCATTCTCCCATGGGGCAGGCGACGTCGCCGCCCCCTGTGAGTGTGCCGCCGAGGGGGATGGCGGACTGGGCGACGCCGTTGCCGAGGTCAACCGTGACGGTGCCCAGCTCTGCGGCGCCCGTGAGCGTGATGGTCTGCCCACTTTCCAGGCCGTCCATGAAGACGAGCGTGGCCACAGCGGCGTCCTGGTCGTCGAGCACGAAGCAGCCGAAGGCCACACCGACCGCCGCGAGGTTGAGCGTGACCAACCCCGTCGCGTCGGCGGTTCCGGTCGCCGCCGTGGGCGGGTCGGCGAAGACCACGCAATAGAGCTGGTAGCCAACGAGCGGTTCGCCGTCGTCTGGAGGCGGAGAGCGCGGAACCAACGACTTCGTGTAAGGCGTCTGGGAGCCGGCTATCAGCGTGCCGGACAGCGTGATGATCCCGTCCGTGCCACCGCTGCAGCCAATCACCAGTGCGAGACTCATTACAAAGATTGCTACGCGCATCGATCACGCTCCTCTCGCGGACCGTCGTTTCTCCACTGTGACGGATAGGAATTTCAAAGGCCCTTTCTCCGGTCACGTCAACGATCGCCCACGATCGCTGAATTCCGAGATGGGACGCTAGCACCTATCTGGTTAGTTCGTCAATCCCAAGATCGTCGCCAGCAGCTGTGCTTGTTCATAAACCAGATCGGTGCGTCATTCCCCCAACAAAGTGCCGAAAGGTTCTGAAGTTGGTTAAATAAAGAGACCCGTTGGGACCTTGCAATCTGGAAAAGGGTCCCAAAGGGTCAGTGCCGAGAAAAACTCTCGGTTTATCATGGAGCTGAAGGGGATCGAACCCTCGGCCTCTAGAGTGCGATTCTAGCGCTCTCCCAAACTGAGCTACAGCCCCAAAATGCAGGCCAGATAATGCATGCTGACGATCATGGCGTCAAGCGTTTTTGATCTGGCTACTCTTTATTATATCCTAATAATGGGAACTCGCAACGGCAGGTCATCAGTGACTCACAGGGGTATTTTCAACCCCCTGCCCTCTTTCGCTGTTTATGACTGAAAATCAAACAGTTGACTGATTTTTCATCTACCTGGGTAAGTGAGTACCCCTCTCGTTACTTTTGCAAAAATCGGCAAAATCGCACTTCATCAATGTTTTCCGAGCCATAAATCTTGGCACCGAAGTTGCTTTAGCATCGGGTTAACTCCGCTCGCTTGAAAGAAAACTATCGAGCCAGAGATAGCCAAGGAGGTTCAAAATTCTACCTGCCCCCGAACTAAATCGCACTTGTTCTGATCCTGAGCCAGTAGACCGGCAGACGCGGATTCTAAATCATATGCCTCTAGTTTACAAAGTCGCTCATCAGGTTTCCCGTCACCTGCCTGCCTGGATAGAAGTCAACGACCTGATCTCCGCCGGAAGCCTTGGATTATTGTCGGCGGTAGACAAATTCGACCCTACCCGCGGGATAACCTTCGGTGTTTTCGCCAGGTTCAGAATCAAGTGGACAATTCTCGATGAGTTACGCAGTCTCGACCAGGTGCCCAGGCGAAGTCGCCAGCGGCTACGCAAATTCGAAAAAGCCCGGCAAGAGTTGACCGGAGAATTAGGCTGCCCGCCAAATGAAGATGAAATGGCCGACCACCTGGGATTGCCAATAGAGAAATATCGCTCGCTGGCCAACAATCTGACTCCCGGACTCGAGCTGTCGATCGATCTGCTCGACAAGGGAGTTGGTTCGATTTTCCTCTCCGACTATGAAAGGTATCCTGCTCCGGATCATGCCCTGGCCCAAAAAGAGTTACGTAATCGCTTGATTGCTGCCATCAAACAGCTACCAAATAGAATGCGCAGCATTATCTCTTTATATTATTACGCCCGGCTGAATTACCGGGAAATCGCCATTCTCTTCGGCATCACCGAGTCACGCATCTGTCAGGTACATCGCAATGCCGTAAACCGAATGCGTTCGTTCCTCGAAAGCGGCGAAGAGACTACCCCTCTATAATGGCTCGACAAGAATTCTCCCGCTGTCAAACCTGGGGTGTGATTTGAAAAAAAAGCTCGACATTCGTCGCCCAAAAATCAGGTCGCGACGCTTCAACCCCGACGAAATCGATCTTATTCGAGTAGCCGAGATAACCGCCCAGATGGTTGACGGCCACTATCATGTCCCAGCCGAGAAAGTCGCTGATGCGATTCTGGAAGAAGCCCACCTGACAGGCAGTGCCTTGCTCAACTAAACTAATTCACCGGCCGGCTGCCCGGTCTGCAATGCCTGCGTCTATGCTATACTCGCAAGCCGCAATGACTAAGCTACTTCTAATTGGCACAGTCCATCTCGACCCGGACGGCTACCAACAACTGCTTTCGCTGCTGGGAACCAAGAAACCCGAAACAATCACTGTCGATGTGAGCCACTATGCTCTGGATTTCCGCAAAATGATCGGAGTCGACTTAGCCAGACAACTCACGCCCTTTCGGCTGGATGACGGCTCTTTGCCCGGCGCACTCGAAACAGTCGCCGCCCAACTCGAGACTCCTTTCGAGTATCGAGCGGCCGAGGATTACGCCGAACGGTCCGGTGCACGAGTAGTCGCTAGCGGCAACAACCAGCAATCGAGAAAACTTCTAGCTCTATTTTCCAAAGAGCTTATGTCCTTAGACAACCTCGTCGCGCTGGCCGCCAAGCAAGAACCTGACTTGGGCCGACAAGTCGAGCGCGAGTGGCAACGGGCGCATAAGCAATACAAAGACCCGACCCGTGACTCGACCACAAGTGAGCGCATAAGCTTCGGGGACAAACGCCTAGCCAAGCAGATCAGAGAATATGTTCAGTTCGACTCAGTCGCTCATGTTGGGGGATGGGAACATCTGTGGAATCTTTCCGAGTTGCTTGTCGACCTCGACCCGGAAGTCAGGCTGCTCAATCCGTCAACCCGGGAATCTCCAGAGTAATCAGGGTGTCTTTCTGGGCCTCATAACGGCGCATTATGTCGCGCAACTTTTCGTAGCCATCTTTGTCGATGAACGGTTCATTGACTGAGAATTTGCGGATGACATGCAGTTTCTTTCCTTCTTTAGAACCATACGAAGTCTGCACACCCAGTGAAGTCCCTTTTTCGATCTTGCGCGTTCTGAATCCCTTGGGCACAGCCTGCAACATAAAGCCGGTCGGGAAATCGATCCCGATATCCATTTCATCGTAACGCTTGAACGGAAACTGAACCGGGTTGTTGCGTTTTTCGCTAATCGGCTTGGGGCATATATAAAGGTCATACCCGCCGGCGCCGTCCAGGGCAGGACAAGTCGTGTGGTGCACGAAAGCTCCGGCCTTGAAAACCATCTTGTCCTGAAGCACCTGGGCGTAACCAGGTACATGATAATCAATCGTAAACTCGAGGTCTTTATCGACATTCTCGAGATTCTCGAACTCGAAATTGTCAACCTCGGCTTTATTTGCTGTTGCAACCACCACATCGCGTATAGCAACTTCTTTCTCTTTGGGGGTCATCGGAACAAGCCACTTACGCCAGGCGTAAGCCATCTGGCCGGTCATCTTGTAATGGACCCTAGTCTTTACGCTGCCGTCCGGATCGACCTTGCCGTTTACATTAACGAATCGTTGATTGTCGGAAGCATCACTGAGCGGTATTTCCTTGAGCGCCACCGAACCGCCCTTTACCCAGAGTGCCTTGCGCCCCTCGAAGGCCCAGGGAATCATCCCGAAGGGACACAAGCGGTTGGTGGTGTCGATCAGGGTACCGTCATCCAGAGCCAACAAGGGATGGGTGAACTGGCTGGTCGACGGCAGGTCTTCGATGACCGGCGGACTGTCAACGTGTGTGGCAAGTACGATAGTGGCTTCCACCCCGACCGCTTGCATCATCAGCCACATCAGGTTAGCAACTTTCTCGGGTGTGGCGTTCTTTTCTTTGAGTAGTTCGTCGATGTCAATCCGCTCGATCTCGATCTGCCTGGGAACATAAGTAAGATTTCCATGCGGCTGAATATTGAGATTTTGCTTAACCCAGTCATGAATCACGCGGGCCCGCTCTCTGGGAGCGGAAATATCTTTTACCAGCTGTTGAGCGAGTTCTTTGGGTTTTGAAGGGTAACGCCCGTAATGAGTAAACCACTTGTGATAAGTTTCTCCCTGAGTCGACCAGGGCCACTTGCGATCGCTCCGCCAAACCAGTACGCGGCTTGACAAATCAACCATGGGCGGCATGGCCGATTCGTAAATAATTGGCGGCGAATTCCTGACCGTCCAGATGTCATAGGTGGCCTGCCGTGAAATTCCTGTATAACCCATCATGCCGGTAGCCATCCCCTTGTCAGTTGTTTTCTCCGGTTTGAGGTCGTGACGGTCATAAATAACCGGCTGAATTTCAGTCCGCACCGGCGGCCGGGCAAACATGAACTTGGAAAACAACACCGGGGCATCCATACGATTAAAGTTCCAGCTGATTTCGGGGCTGCGCTTGGTATAGCGGTAAACAATGGTATCACCGATATCCAGTCCCGGAAAAATAATTGCAGTCCGATAAAAGTGAATCGGGGGTGTTCTACCCGGAATGACGTCTTTCACCAGAATTGTTGTCAGGTAATCACCCGGGCCGAGATCTACCCGCGTACCATCTGGTTTTTCGATATGGGATTCAATACCGTATAGCTCGTCGAAATGATCGAAAAGAATGTTACCATAGTAGGTATCGACAGCTGCCCGAGTCAGCAGCTTGATCTTGGTGTAGCGCGTGTAAGCGTAATCGGGACCGTAACTGTTGCCGATATCGATCGGGTCATAGTGCACGTAGCCGACGTCGTAAAGGTAGATGGCATGCACATTACCGTATTTACCCTCGGGTGCCTTGGCATTTTCGACTTCGGGCGGGATAATAACCAGCCCGGAGGCCCCACAGCCGGCGGCCAGGGCAACAATCGTAAGCAGTCCAAAAGTAAAAAATATTCTATGTCGTTGCATTATTAACCTTCTTTCGCTATTTTCTTTCCATTTTCGGGTTCGAAGATTATCACAAACGAGCTGGCATCCAGGGCTTTCTGGTAAGACTTGCGCGCCTCCAGATATCGATCGGCCGGGATTATCAGCTTCTTGACGACCATAGTGTACTGGGACACAATCTTGTCGTTTTCGATTTGGATCAGACGTTCAGTCTTCACAAAGTCGTCTTCGAACATTACGTTCTTGGGTAAACCAGTCGGTTTCATGCCTGCGGGTATCAACACCTCGTAGCGGTTGTTGCGAACCCACAGGAAACCCATATCTAGCCCGTAACGACGCTTGGGCAATTCGAAATACTGGAAAACACCTGATAGAAACGGCTCTTTGACCTCGAAGCTGATTCCTTTACCAGCCGGCTGGAGTGCCCGCGGAATTTTTGCCTTGACCATGATGTCGAAGTTTTTATTGTTGTCTTCTTTGCCGGCAATACTCTGCTCTGAGATGCTGATCTGTGGGTAACTCAGGGCCAATATTGATTCAATCCACTTGTTCCACTTTTCGGGAGTATAAGAGTACGCCCTGGAACGAAGGTTGCCTGCCAGGTTCCCGGTGGTACTACGCTTAGTCTCAAACTCCATGGTTCCGTCTTTGCCCGGCTTGAAGACAGTCGTCAAAGTAGAAACGCTCGCTTCGGGCGGCTGGATCGGAACCAGATCCACAAAGGGCGCCCCGTCTCGCGCCACAGTGACATGCACACCCTGATTGCGGTCGGGGTTGGTCTTGTAATCAAAAGAGCGAGTGGTTGCGTCGAGATAGTAGACCTGCTTGTCGGCTTCCACCCGGCCAATCACATGATTTGATTGATGACAGGGAACTTCCAGTTCGACGGCCCCACGCTGATCACGTGTTCCAATTGAAACCGGGTCGGCGACCAGGCCGACACCACGCGCCATGACGGAGATGATGCCGCCCATGGCCTTGCAGTCGCCGTACTTGCTGGTACAGACGGTGTGGACCGAAAGCGGCAAGATACCGCGGTCCTTGGCGCTGCTCTTGCGCTGTACGTAGCGGATGTTTTTGTTCATCCACTCCCAGATCGCCTTGACCTTGCCCGTCTCGGTCTTGGCGCTGGCGGCGATCTGGTCGATGACCGCCTGGACTTCTTTGGTTACTTCCTGCCTGGTCTTGTTGAGATCGGCCTGGAACTGGCCGCGCTCTTCCCAGGTGCCCGATTTTGTATTGGGAGAAACATCTTCATAGGAATAGATGTGACTGGTGCCGACCATCAACTTGGCAATCACGTCATCAACAGCCACCATGCCTTCCTCTATGACAATCGGTGCCACATCTTTAGCCGTCCAGGTGCGGATTATACGGTTGCCGACTTTCTTCTCGGTAGGCTTGATGTCGATGTTATAAGTTTTCCAGGTATAACCGTAGTCGGCCGGAGCGTCGATCGTGTAGGTCGCCTCCAGCACCGGATCCTGATCCTGGAAATAGGTACCCCCAACTCCGTGAATCTTCTTGGAACGAATCCGCCAGTGCTCCTCGATTATGGCACCCGGTACGACACCTTTGGCAGTCCAGACCAGGCCACGACCGTATTCCTCGGGGTAGACCCAACTCGTGGAGGTCCCGTCGCTCATGTCGTCGTCACGATCGATCTCGATTATGGTCCCATCGGGCGTGATCGTGCGGGCCTCAACCAGTTCGACCTCATCAAAATCGGGCTCGTAGCCCAACATTCGTTTGAGCCGGCAATTGGGAGCGTCCTCGCCGCAATCGAGTGCCTTGCGGTTCATGATCTTGATTCTTGTGAAAAACTCGGTAACCAGCTCACGCCCGGATTCACTCACCGTTTCTGTTTGCTTTTCTTCCAACACCACAGCCACCGCACCTTCGAATCGGTTGGGGGTGACATTCTGATACTGGTCGATAATGGCCTTGCCGCTGGCGGCGCAACCGGCCGCCAGGCCGGCGGCTGCCAAGACTAACAATATTTTACTTATCTTCATGATTCCTCCGGATAACTTTTGGGCCGGGTTGTTAAATCGGGCCTACTTCAATTCCGCGCCAAAGGCGCGGATAATTGGTCTCAAAATCGGCTGGCCTTCGACTATTGTCACACCCGCCAAAAATTTGTGATCTTTACTGTAGTGGCTGGCCTGCTCGGGATCGATGGTGATGACTTCGACCTTTCCCTCGGCAACTGCGTTCTTGCCCTTGCAATCCAGGGGAACTTCGAAGCGCGGCTTGGTGAATATGCGCACCATGCCTTTGCCTTCTTTGGCGGTTACGCCGAACCAGGCCCGCTTGTGGTGACAAAAATCTTCGACCTTGCCGGAAACTTTGACGGTCTTGCCATCAAAAGCCTTTGGATCTGATAAAAGATCTGCGACTGAGACTTCTGCGGCCCCGGCCAGGGCCATGCCCAGCTTGGCTGCTTCGGCCTTTTTCGGGGCTTCGGCCTCCGGTTTCTTGTCGGCTTCGGGTTTGTCTTTGACTGCCTCGGCCTTGTGTTCATGATCTTTGTCACATTCTTCCTTGCAACATCCCAAAGGCAATGCCAGAGCGGCCGCTAGAATGATTATCAGAGTTGTGGTGCAATGCTTCATTAGTAGTCTCCTTATATAAACTATTTCTTGGTCGCCTTATTACCCATCATCTGATCGTCGAGAAGGGCATCGCCGACGATATTCACCTTGTTCTTGACCAGTTCACCCTTCTTGAAACTATCCGGCACTTCATAGGCCAATACTTTTTTGTCGGAATCGTTAATTATTTCGCACTTGACGCTAAGCCCGTCCTTTTCAAAGCCTTCGAACATTTTCTTTTTGTGGTACTTGCAAGTATCGTCGACTTTTATAAGCAACCCGTCGACAGCCAGCATGTAACGGTTGCCGACCTTGACCCCGGCCTTGCCCAGGCCGATGTAAGCGTCGTCGCCGCTGCGCGCATAGCCATAGAAGGTGCGCTGGGTGCCGCCGGCCTTCTCCTGCACGAAAACAACCTTGCCTGGATAGGGAATCTCGATTTTACCCTGCTCCTCTTTATCGCCGGTCTTGCGGATTAGCTTGTCGCCTTTGATAGTCCAGCTAGCCTTGCCCGAAAAGGTTTCTTTCACCTCCCAGGTTCCCTGGAGAAACTCGAGTTCGGCCTTGGCATCGAAACCGCTGAAAAGATCGCTGGTGGTTACGCCGGGATCGGCAGGCTGCTTGTCTTTTTCTTGAGTAGGTTTGGTTTTATCTGAGTCTTTGGTGCAGGCCGTGAATGTAAAAATAACTAATAGTAATATTAACCAAGCTCTTTTCATTCGCAGGCCTCCGTAGCACTCTTATGGGCCCAAGATGATATCATTTTTCATTTACTTTTCAACCCTGATCAAGCTCAAATCTGCCATACATTACCATACATTTACTAGGCATTGAAGCAGGTAGTACTCCAGTTATTCAATCTAATAACTTCCAGCAGTTTGTAAGGGGACCTAAGAAATTCAGACGCTTCTCAACCGAGCCGGACACTTTTGATAAAAGCCGGCACGGTGTCTATTTTGAAGTACAAAATTGACTTGGAAATATCTTTGCCGGTTTCGAGATTAGTGATTGTGCCGTAGCAAGTAGTGTGAGTCCGGTGCAGATTCCAGGGTCGAATATTTACCTTTTCGCCGACGTAGGAATAAGGAACTCCCTTTTCATCTTTGAAGGTAAATTTATATCGGATCTTGGCTTCAGAAAAATACTTGAGATCGAGCGTCCCCCGACAGGCTGCTTTCTCGACCAGGCCCCCCACCGTAACTGTCCCCTCCAGGAAGTTGGACATGAAGTTGGCGCCAAACGGATTCAAGTAGGGCGCAATATGTCTGGTGCCCCAGGTCACTTCGAAAAACATCTCGTGTTCTCCCTCGGGACCAAACCCATTGACGAAGTGGTGAGTACCTTGCATTATTTCGTCCATTAAAAACCCAAGTCTTCTTTCGGCCCACATTCTTTTTATGAGGCTTAGGCGTTCCACTTTATTCCTCCCTTGCGCAGTGCGTCATTTGTTTTCATTGTATCTATTTGTTTGCCGGATGCAACATAAAAAACTTTTGTTGGCCGGCTTGGTCTGTTCGACCATGTAGACAGCTACCTGCTATGGAGACAGCTACCTAATATTGTTTGAATTTCGTTTGACATGCCCAAAAGATTGCGATAGTCGTAATTTTCGGTTGGCGAGTAATAGAATTGTTGCTGAATGGTGGATTTTTTTAGCATGAATGCTAAAATGCGAGGTTGGGTCTAATCTGGAGCTACATATATGACGAGCACCTCTTTTGGCGATCTTGCACAACTAGAATACGAGTTCGCGACAAACCCAAATTCAGAGGCTTTCATACCTCTGGCCGAGGCTTATCTCGGCGCGGGTAGGTTCGTCGAAGCCATGGTCGTATGCAAGAAAGGTATCAAGGCTCATCCCGAACTACCGACTGGTCGTCTGATAATGGCTCGGATTTATACCGACCAAGCCAAGCATCAGAAAGCCATTGACGAATTGACTAATCTGTTAAAATTGTCTCCCGAGCACGCTGAAGCGCATTACCTGATGGGCAACGTGCATCTCAAACTCGGCAAGGAAGAAAACGGCGTCGATTTCTTGAAAAAAGCACTGGATCTCAACCCCGAATTTCAAGACGCCCGTAACGCTCTTTTAAAGATTGGGATCGACTACACCCCGCGTTCCGCTCCGGTTCAACCCGAACCTGCTCCGGTTACAACCCAGGCCCCCCAGACTGACGAAACTCCACCTTCTGAACGACCGACCGAGAAAGGCATGCCGGTAGTGGCTCCCCGGACAGATCCGGGCGAGCCGGGCGCAATTCCACCATCCGACGAACGTGACACCGAGCGCTCGATGCCAGCGGTCGCACCTACTCGTCGCCCTGAAGTACCGGCTCCGCGACCTCGCCGCCAACCGGGGCCAAAAAAGAAACGAATCGCCGACATCTTCCAGGAGATGGAAGAACGCGACAAGAAACCCCACAAAAAGAGCCTCAAGTACACCATGTACATGGGCGGTGCCCTGGCAATCGCCTTGATTATTTATGTGATCTACACCTGGCAAGCCGGATTGAAACAAAAGGAAATCAACGAGCATCTAGAAAAAGGCAAGCCGCTATTCAATCAAGATTCTTACACTGGCTACACCAAAGCACTCGTACATTACCGGGCCGTTTTCAAGCTGGAAAAAAACCACCTCGATGCCCTGGGTCGCGGCGCCTTTATCTGTGCTGTCCTGATGGGCGAGTTCGGCGGTTCTAAAGATCTGTATCAAGAGGGCATGCGTCATGGTGAAAAAAGGAGATCTGGCCGAGGCCAAAGATCATTTGCTCGAAGGTGCCGCTCAAACTGAGATTCGGGCATTGGTCGGCTTGGGATTGTACGCTATTCGGCGTTCGATGTATCGAGAAGCTACCCAGGCTTTCAACCGGGCCCTGCAATCTGACCGCGATCACACCCGCGCCCTGCTCTACAGAGGAATTCTGGCGATTATCTGGGGCGATACTCTGGGCAAGAATACAGTCGCCGGAAACATTCTCAAGAAATTCAAAGAAAAACACGAAGCCGATGCCTCCGAGCCGGAAAAAGCGCTGGCTGAGCTGATCGACGTAGTCCTCAAGGTTCGTAATCGCAATCGCAAAACAAAAAAAGCAGGCATGAATGCCCTGAACGCTCTGCTGAAAAAACAAGCCGGCAAGGCACTCTTCCAGTTTGTCGGCGCGCGTGAGATGCGCAGGCAGAGAAAGCTCAAAGGTGCCAAAGAAGCAATCGGGCGGGCCCTGCGCATAGACGGTTCACGACCCGATTTTGCACTGGAAGAAGCCGCGATATACCTGGCCCTGAGAGATTACGAAGGCACTCGGTCGCGAGCGATGCGCGTGCAAGAAATGGACGCCGAGAGCGGCCTGGCTTCTAATCTGATTGGCGACGCATATTTGGGCGAGAAAAACTTCAAAAAGGCCAAACAATATTACAAAGAAGCCATCAAATTCGAAGACACCGAAGCGACCGGACATCGTAAACTGTGCGACGCGCTGATGAAACAACCCAAACCGGATATCGACAAAGCCCAGGCCCAATGCGAGCTGGCCATTCGCGGCCTGAGCACGGCCGGCGAAGGCCGCCTGGCCGCCGAGACTTGCGTTATCCTGGCAAAAGTCTACGCCAGTAAGAACCGCCACAGTGAGTTTCTCAACATTCTCAAGAGCGGATTGAAGTTCGATCCTACCTATGCCGTTCCGCATTGTTTGATCGCCGGAAACATCAATCTCGAAAAAAAGGAAGGCCGCGACCAGGCCAAGGAATTCTGCGGCAACTGTCTCAAGCTTGGTGCCGGCGGTACATATGCGGCCGCCTGCCGGGAAATCTTAAAGAAACTCAGGTAATTATTTAGCTAACGCGGGAAGATTGACCGACAAGACCGGGCAGGTCGCTTTGCGCACGACTTTTTCAGTGGTCGACCCGATCAACATGCGCGCAAAACCAGACCGTCCATACGAACCCATAACAATCAAATCGGCGCCAATCTCCTTGGCCCTGTTGGTGATTACTTTATAGGGCGCCCCGCTAGCAACTTCAGTCTTGACCTCGGCCGTCCCCCACTGAAGATATCCGATCCATTCCTCGAGCCGCTTGGAGGCTTCTTTGGCCATTTCTTTTTGCAGTTCGAGCATCGAATTTACAGCCTTACTGCGGGCAGCCAACAAGGTCGGGTCGACCGCTCGGTGTGTCTTGCAAACATGTAGAACCAGCACTTCACCGCCAAAGGCATTCGCTAACCCGGATGAAATTCGAATGGCTTCCTGGCTGAAGTCAGAAAAATCAATCGCAACCAAAATTCGCTTGAATAATCCCATCGTTTTCCCTGAAGCAGATATTATAGACACAGCTAGTGTATTTGTGCGGGCCTGCCAAGATCAAGACAATTGACACTCCAGCCCTTATTACCTATTAGCATTATATTGAACCTATGCAGGAGAAATCCCGATGAAGCCTGTCTGCTCGCTCTTGTTCGCCTTGTTGGTAGCATTTCTGGTCGCCGGCCCGGGTTGTTCTGAAGACCAGCAGTGCCAGGGACGGTCTGAATGCCCCGGCGGAATGATCTGCATCGATAACAGCTGTCAACCGTTTGTTGAAGATACGACTTGTAGTTCGGCTTCGGATGAAGATAGCGATGCTGACGGAGTAGTCAACGAGTGCGACAACTGTCCGGACATCAGTAACCCGAAACAGCTTGATTCTGATGGAGACGGAACCGGCAACGCCTGCAGCGAAGTCTGGTTGCTCGAAAACGAGGCCGTCAACGATGATCCGATCACGGCTGAAGATTTGCTGATCGGTCGAAAAACCAAAGGCCTAATCGATTCACCCGATCCGGCTGCCGACATCGATTATTTCAGATTCACAGTCCAGGCCGGCGAGATCATCTCATTCGCCGTCGATCCGTTCCCAATGGATTCGCTGGTCGACCCTATGCTGATCGTCAGGGACAAAAACTCTAACGGCGCTTTTTTCGAACGGATGAACGATGACCGGGCCGAGGGCATCGGAGCCTATTTGGAAGTCTTCTTCTATCAAAGCGGCGAATATCTCTTACTGGTTGAAGATTACAGCAACTTTACCGGGGCCCCAGGCCGGGGAGGCACCGACTTCGGGTACCTGATTACGACCAGGAGGATATCGCTACCTTCTAAAAATCTTACATTCGAGTCGCAGATCTATGAACTCGACCTGGACCCCGGCCGTCTGGCTGCTTTTACTCTCAGCCCGAAAGAGCTTGCCTTCGTAAGTATCGTGGCCAACGGCCAGGGACTGTCCAATCCGGCCCTGGCCCTGGTCGAGAGTGGAAGCGGCCGTGTGCTTACCTTCAACGACAACCGTCTCGATTGCGTAAGCTCTCCCGATGCAAAACTAAGCGGTTGTCTGACCACTGACGTCGTTTTGGTGCTCGATGGGCTCGGGCTTGGCGGGAAAACCGCCCGAATCCAACTGCAGCTCGAGGTCAGCCAGAACCTTGCCGACGACCGGACAGTCGAAGGACAAATGCCTGAACAAGGCGGCTCGAGTTACCGCTTGCCCGACCCGGATTATGAAGTAGTCACACTCTTAGTATCCAGCCAGACTTTCAGCCCCGCCCTGGAGCTCTTTTCGTGCTCGCCGACCGGTCATCTCGACAGCCTGGCAGTCAGTCAATCCGGTCAAACAAACACGGCCGCAATTGAATATTTGAATTTAGGCAGCCACACATTATTTGCCCGGGTACTTGATCGAGCAGATCTCGAAGATGCC
The DNA here is from genome assembly GCA_019307065.1 of Deltaproteobacteria bacterium. Classification (GTDB taxonomy): domain Bacteria; phylum Myxococcota; class B64-G9; order B64-G9; family B64-G9; genus JAFDKH01. Next base: position 4,826 of record JAFDKH010000042.1, on the reverse strand, counting down.
TGCCTGGCAGGTAACCAGCCAGGTCGAACCTTTACCTTGCTGGCCGGCTCACAAGAACTACAAACGCTCGTGCCCGAATCGGATTCATTCGAATGGACCCTGCCCGGCCAGGGAGCCATTTCAGTTTTCGAGGTTTCAACGGCTACCAACCATAAACTGGAAGTGGTTGCCAAACCGCTTGCCGGCTCGCTGGCCTATCCGTATTTGGCCCTTCTGGGGCCGGGATCTTATGAGATCATTACCCGGGCAACCAGTTCGAAAAGCCATCCGGAACAAGGCGCCAAGCTATCGTGGGTATCGACTAGCGCCACAACTTATCACCTGTTGGTAAAAGACATGTATGGGGGCGGCCAAGAGAGTCACTCCATGCAAATTGATATTTCAGCCAACCCCCTGGCCGGCCAGGAAGTTCAAGAAAACAACCAAGCCAACGATTCAATCGAAACCGCTCAACAGTTGAATAGCGGTTCTCAGTACTTAACGGCCTCGCTCGGTCAAGTAATCGGTGAAAGCACCGATACTGTCGACTATTTCTCAATTATCGGAAACCCGGGCGAACAACTGACCGTCAATAGCTGGGCGCTTGGTCAAAATACTCCCAATACAATCCTTGGCCTGCTCGACTCTCAAGGCAAAGTAATCGCTTTCAACGACGACCGCGGCGGCGATCTCCTGGCCGCCTTGCCCGGCTATGCTGTCCGCCTTCAAGATCAGGTTCTGATAATCAGAGTGGAAACCCGCGACCTGAATCGAGTCGACTATCTGTTAGAGATTGCCGTCGAGCCGGTTGCTCCCGAGGCACTCCAAGTGCCCTTACCCAATGACTTGTTCGTCAATGAAGTCCTGGTCGATCCTGGCGGAATCGACGTCTCCGGGGATGGCCTGGCTGATCTAGGTGATCAATTTATCGAAATCATCAACCAAAGCCCTTACCGTTTGGATCTATCCGGCCTGATGGTATTCAGTAGCGGAGGCTTCATGGCTCTGCCGACCGGAGCCGAAATTGGCTCGGGCGAAGCCATTTTACTTTTCAACGGAAATGTCGATCCGGATCTTTTCCCTGTTCAGGTTTTCGCCGGAGCAACCAGCCAGACCTGGTTGGGAACAGGTTCCCAAGCCATCGTTATTTATGGCAGCCAGCCTTTTTTTTCGTACGAACCACTTCACACAGTTTTCGTTCCTTCGACCGCCGTTGAATCAGAATCAATGAACCGGATCGTCGATGGCGATGGCAACCAGATCTTGCGTCCCCACAGTTTTGTGGTAGGCTCATCTGAATTGAGGTCTCCAGGTCATCGCGTGAATGGCGGCTTGTTCCCCTGATTGTTCCTCGAGGAGGAGCTAGATGAAAACCGGACATTACGAACCGTGCCCGTGTACAAATAAAAAACGCCTCGTTATGTTTCTGGCAGCTGTCTTCATTTCGTCCGGCCTTTTCACAGCTTGCGTGGATGATACTCCCCGAGTCACAGTCGGCAGAGAATTCCCCATCGAACGAGTAGTTGCCCTGAAAAGACATACTTCGACCACCAAAGATGTACTCGAATTGATGGGTGAGCCCTACAAGAAAGAAGACAAATCTGGACGACTGAAGACTTGGCGATACTATTTCCGCAAAGTAACCAAAGAAGCTATCTTCTTCTTCTTCGAAGGCGAAACCCAGGTAAAAGAAGGTGAGTTGATCATCGTTTTCGACGGACCGCTTATCGAAAGCATCACAAAGAGCCTGGATACTTACACGCAATAGTTAGATGTCGATCAATCCCTGCCGAATTCCCTCGGTAATAGCCTCAACCCGGTTGGATACAGACATTTTGGCATAGATATGTTCGAGATGTGTCCGAATTGTAGCCCGGCTGATTTTCAATACCCGACCGGCTTCAGCATTTGACAGGCCTTTGGCTATAATCTGTAAAATTTCTATCTCACGCGGGGTCAGTTTGGGAAAGTCTTCTTCTTGTAACTGGGCGGGCGGGTTCTGAAAGTGACGCAGTAATGATCGGGCCAGGCTTGGCTGAATCACGCTGCCCCCGTCTTTCACCTCGCGAATAGCCTCAACGATTTTTTCGGCTTCCATTCCCTTTAGCAAATAGCCTGAAGCCCCGGCCTGAATAGCCTCCATGACTTTTTCTTCTTCGTCAAAGATAGTAAAGATTAAGATTTCTATTTCTGGATACTTCTTCTTGACTTCCCGGGTTACATCTATGCCGCTCATCTGGGGCAGTCCCAGGTCTAATAGGATTACTTCCGGCTTGTCTTTCTCGATACCCTCGAGAGCATCTTCGCCGGACATGGCATTCCCGATCACCTTTATCTCGTCGAAACCGTTGAGTAACTTCATCAGGTTCTTGAGAATCTTGGGCTGGTCTTCGACTACAAAAATTTTGACAGGTTCCATTCTACTCTCCCTTATAAGATTTCGGGGTCGGGCTGGTGCGGGATATCGCTAATAGTATCGCGCCACGATTCTCCGGTTTTCGGATCGGTTAGAGGAATCATGAAGTAAATCTTGCAACCTTGGCCCTTGGCGCTTTCAATGCCCAACTGACCGTTGTACTGCCTGGCCCGCTCACGCATGTTAGTCAGACCATAATGTCCAGCCAGATCGTCTTGGTAGTCGAACCCAACCCCGTCGTCCTTGACGACTAGATGAAGGACTCCGTGCATGTGAACCAGCTCTATTTCAACGTTCTTGGCCTGGGCGTGTTTGCGAATATTATTCAGCGCTTCTTGGAGTACCCTGAAAGTGGTCAGTTGCAGTTTGCCGGCCAGGCGCGGAATGCTGCCATTAACCTTGAAGCTAATTTCAACGCCGGTACGCTGGGCGGCCGTCATGCAATAGTCTTCCAGGGTCGGCACCAAATCGAAATCCGACCGCATCATGGAGATTGAACGTCGCAATTCGTCGATGCTTTCCTCGGCAACTGATTTGAGTTCACTGATTTCCTTTTTGAGTTCTTCATCCTTGGCCTGTTTGTAAAGATATTCCGCCTGGATAATCAAGCTCGACAGCGAAGCCCCGAGACCGTCGTGAATCTCACGCGACAGGCGGTTTCGTTCTTCAACTATGGCTAAGTGTTTGAGGTCGTCCTGCAAGGCCATGACCTCGTTGTGTTGACGATCCTCGCGCTCGTTCAAGTATACAATCACGTAGACCACAATGAAGTTCACGGCCGAATACCAAATCAGCATGAAGATGTCTTCGAGTTCAAGTATCCGGCCCGGTATTTCGGTATCGATTTTGGCTACGACCGGCAGGGTTAATAACGGCGGAACAATAGCCAATGGATTGGGAAACAGCAGCGCGTAAAAGATTGTGTAGAGCAGTTGGCTCATTAAGACCGGGCTTTTGAGACCGCCCGAGTAGGATACCATATAGACTAGTACAATCAGATCAAAGCACAAGGTGGTAAATGTTGCGGCTTTGCCGACCCAGCCGCGCTCGATCAGCAGGTAGCTGCCCACGCTGTAAAAGATCATCACGAAATACCAGATAAAGGCGCTCTGGCCCTCGGTGCCGAAGTACTGAGCCCAGCGGGGGATGGCGAGAATGCCAAGACCGATAGATAGAAAAGCCAGGCGGGCATAGAAGAGTGTCCTGGCTCGGGTGACGAACTTTCGTTGACCCCAGTCCGAGATATCATCGCTGCTTGAGATCTGTCTAAGCCATTGTTTCAGCTTCACGATTTCACCTTAGCACCCTGTTCAAATAGCTGTCAAACTAGCCAATATTCCAAACTTTTGGCAAGTCGATCTTTATCTAGCGACTATGACGGTCTACAGCTTTTCGAATATTTCAAGTTGTGTTAGAGTGTATTTGGCTCGATATCCCATTGGAGGCTGCTCATGAAAAAGGCGTTATCTCGTCGCTCAGTCATACGTTTGGTTCTGGCCTGGACGGTCCTGCTTGGCGCCCTGGCCTGCGGCGGCACAACCTGCGATTGTGTGACTCCACTCGCAGATCCAATTGCCGAGGACGCCAAGATGTACGATGCCGTACAGGCCCGCCTGACCCCGGGAGCCTTCGACTTCATCGAAGACAACTTAGTCAACATCATCGCCATGTTCATGGAAGGCGGCCTGACCTTCGATGTTCCCCGGATGGACGAGTCGATGGAATTCGGCTGGTGTCCGATTTGTATCACCATCAACATGCGGATCTGCGAAAACGGCTGCACCCTGACAGCTGAGATTGTCGACGCCGTCATGACTCCGGTCAGCCCGGACACTCTGGCCATGGATATTACGGTCAACCTGAGCGGCACAATCACCCTCGACGGCACATTCGATTGCGACATTCCGGTCAACGTTCAGAACAAGCCGGTCCATGCCGACGTTCGCCTGCTGATCGACCCCGACGATCACCTGATGTCCTTCGAAATAGCCGGCGTTTCAATGACCTTAGAAAGCGACGACTACGAAATCACCTGCGACTGGGGCTTTCTGAGCGACATCGGTCTGGGCGGGGTCATCGACGATGTAATCAACTGGATTCTGGGCTTGCTGACCGGCACGATCAACAACTTGCTGGCCGACCAACTCGACAGCGCTCTCGATGGAGCCCTTGACTCAGCGGTCTGCCTGGCCTGCAACTTTTACACTAACGGCTGCCCGAGCGGCTCATCCTGCGGCGGTGACTTTTGCGAAGACGGCAACGGTGATTGCCTGACCAACCCGCTCGGGATGGTCGGCAGTATGGATCTTGGCGAGCTGCTCGGAGACATCTCGCCGGGCATGCAGGCCGAGTTGGATCTTTTCGTGGCCGCCGGTCAATGGGAAGTAGCAGCGGTCGATCCGCTGGTAGTAAACAATGGAGTCGAAATCCG
>JAFDKH010000382.1 GCA_019307065.1 Deltaproteobacteria bacterium | reverse complement strand
TGCGATCGCCCCCGCTGTCGAGGAATGAGAAACCGCCGTCATTTTCCGAAAACGCCCATAGGGCGCTACCCCATAGGCGGGTAAAGAAAATAGTCGTAATATGTTCCATATACAGGTCGAAATTTGTATTGCTGGTGATGCCGCCATACTCTCCAAACCAAAGCGGTGTCCGGCGTTCATCGAAGATCTGGTAAAGCTCCAGCAGATTCTGTTCTAAGGCCTCAAAGTTTCCATCATAACTCGAGCCCGGCTCGTGGACATCGGTCGGGTAGTAATGAGGTGCCACTACTACCCTGTCGCGATCTGCAGCATCCAGTACAAGCGCATCGGCCATGCCAAAATCGTAGGCTCGTGAAGGTTCGAGAAAGAATATCCGGTCGGGACAGACTTCGGTAATTTCGGCCATTATCCGCTTGTAAAACGGATAAAGAGTGTCTTGATCGAAACCCATTTCACCCAGGGCCGACCCGGGATAGGGTTCGTTGAGCAGGTCGAAGCCTACAACAGATGGGTTCGAGCAGACCAATTCAGCGACTTGCCTCCAGGCCAGAGCAAACTTGTCTTGTAGTTCAGTGCTCGACCAAAACTGATCAAAACAACCTGTCACCTGTTCAGAGAAATAATTTGCCCACCATGGGCTGGTCGGTTCGTAACCGGCTTTGATTTCTTCGGGGCAGGCCCAATCCGGCGCACCGTTGCCGAAGGGATGGCCCCAGACATCCTGGTGCATGTCCAGCACCACAAACAGGCCGGCCTCGGTTAGCTTGGTTACCTCAGCCAGGTATTTATCGAGATAGTCGTGGTCGATGGTATCTTCGCTGGGCATGATCGCCGCCCAGCCGGTCAGCAGACGGACCGTATTTATACCGTTTTGAATCAGCAACAAGACTTCCCCGTCATCCAGGGGAATGATGTGATCAGGATCGTATTTGGCCGACTCATGTACGTTGATACCCCTCAGATAAACGACTTGGCCTGAGCCATCCCGGATGACGCCATTTTCAACATAATATCCGGAACGCGGCGGCGGCCTGTCGCTGCTCGAACAAGCTGCCAGCCCCAAGGCGAGAATGACCGGCCAAATACTTATTCTCAATACTCTCTCCATTGACTACAAGATTAGTAAAGAATCACCCATTCAGTCAATTGCCAGAACACATCTCGTGTCTTGACAGCCAGTTTTCTGAATGATTCAATGCTGTTCAACAAATTCAGGGTATATATGCTAGACAAACAGTGTGGGAGGTAGCTTTATGATCAAGTGTAAAAGTTGCGGTCGAGAAAACGATGACTCTTTCTCCTTTTGCCTCGATTGTGGAGGTGATTTGAAATCAAGCCCTGCTGGGGCCGCCACTGGGACAGCGCCCTCAGCACCGGCTACTCAACCTACACCGACGGCTGCGACAACTCCCTCCCCGACGAAAGAATCTGCGGCCCCGGCAACTGGAGCAACTCCGACGGTCGACAAGCCCAAGCCCGCGCCGGCCATGGGAACAACTCCCACGGCCGAAAAGCCCAAACCGGCGGCCCCGGCAACTGGAGCAACTCCCGCAGCCGATAAGCCCAAACCAGTTGCTCCGTCCTCACCTGCGCCCGTCGAAAAAGCTGCAACTGCTAAGCCGGTGGCGACTGACACAGCTATATGTTCAAAATGCGGAGCCTCGGTTGCCGCTGGTAATACATTCTGTTCGAGTTGCGGAAACAAGATGGGTGAAGACGCCGCAAAAGGCAGCACGATGTTCATACATGTGGCTTCACCGGACGCGGTCAAGCAAGTCAAGGCCCGCATGGTTCTAATCAAACCGGACGGTTCCGAAGGTACTGTTTTTACGGTAGCCGCCGAGAAAACTGCCCTGGGACGCAGCCAGGGTATTATCATGTTCCCCAAGGACCAGTATATCTCTCCAAAACATGCCGAACTCTTTTTCAAAGAAGGCAAGCTGACCGTCAAAGACATCGACAGCCTCAACGGAATTTATTTTCGCATCAAAGACGAGACGAGTATTTACCCGGGCACCTATTTCAGAATCGGACGACAGCTATTGAGACTCGAAGTCCCGGGTGATTTTCAGGCACTCGATATCAAAACGCCCGAGGGTGACGACAGTACTTTCTGGGGCAGCCCGCCTCCGAAAGTATGGGCCCGACTCGTACAAGTGCTCGAAGGCGGCAAGATCGGCGAAATCCATTTGTTGACTCAAGCCGAAGTCATAATCGGACGCGAAGACGGTGAAATTCGTTTTCCTGAGGATGGCTTCATCTCGTCACGCCACTGCTTACTGCGTAATAAAGACGGTGATTGTTTCATTCGCGACCTGGGATCATCCAATGGTACTTATTTGCGAATTCGTGATTCACAGGAACTTGTCAACGACGACCGAATTCAAATCGGCAACCAGGTTTTGAAAGTCGACATTTCCTAGCTCGTCACAGTAAAAGTGCCAAGACCAGTCCGCTCACGCCGGCTACAATTCCCAAGATCGGCATCAGCAAAGAAGAAGTCTTGGTTTTTCCAGTTTGTTCGAGCGCCGCGTCCCAATCAACGCTATGTTGCCTGGGGTCAACTATCGCAATAATAATTCTGCCTAGCTTTATTTTACAGCCGTCGAATAATCTGGTCGGCTGCAAAACCTTGTGTCCATCGATCTGGCTTCCATTTGCACTCGAAGCATCGGCATACCAAATCTGCCCGTCTATAAAATAGACCAGCCCGTGAACTCTGGATATCCTGGCATCATCTACAACTAGCTCACATTGTATTCCTCGCCCCAGCTTAGCCTTACTGCCCGGCAAGAGCATGCAACGATCACCTGCTGATGGCCCGTTGATTACTTCTGCATATGGTCTTTGTTCGGCCGCCTTGGAGATTCCAGCCACCCCGCGCGCCAATTGCCGAGCAACTGCATTGACGTCTTGGGCCGGCTGTTCTTCTGCCTTTCCCTTGAACAGCAGACGAAAAACACCTGCCTCGATCTGATCTCCCTCTTTCAAAGGGACCGGCTTATTTGGCTCCAGGAGCA
>JAFDKH010000381.1 GCA_019307065.1 Deltaproteobacteria bacterium | reverse complement strand
GAGAACGACAGTTGTGACGGCAGCGGCCATTGTCAGGGACAGCTCAAGGACTGTTCGGCGGCCGCCGACCAGTGCAACCGGGGCGTTTGCCAAGAACCCGACGGAACTTGTGTCAGCCAGGCGGACAACAACAACCAGGACTGCGATGACGGCCTCTATTGCACGACTGGAGAAGTTTGTCGCCAGGGTGTATGCACCGATGGAAGCGTGACCGATTGCGACGACAGCCTCGGTTGTACCACTGATTTTTGTGACGCGGGCGACGACGAGTGCAAGCATGAACCTGACAATAGTGCTTGTGATGACTCGATCGACTGCACCGATGATAGTTGCAGCCCTGTAGACGGTTGTCACTACACTCCTAACAATTCTCTGTGTGACGACTCGGTTGACTGCACCAACGACAGCTGCGTTGCCGGATCTGGTTGCCAGTTCACGGCGGATGATTCCAATTGTGACGACGGCGTTTCATGCACTATCGATAGTTGCAATGCCCAAAACGATTGTGAGTATGCCCCCGACGATTTGCTGTGTGATGATGGGACTGCTTGCACGACCGAAATTTGCGACGTGAACAACGACTGCCAGTACACTCCCAACGCCGGGGGTTGCCCGGAGTATCATATCGGGCCGGCCGCCGACACCTGCCCGCACATCGATAGCGGCGGCGGGCCGACCGATGTTTGCGACTATAGTGGGTCGGACGGTTTGGATTTGGCGGTGGCAGCGGCGCCGGTTGAAGGTGCTCGCTTCTTTATCTACGACAACCTGGGATCGCCCACAGAGTACCTAAGCTGCCAAGTTCCCATCCCGGCTAACTCCTACCTTGGGGCCGGCCCCGGAGTGGATCCCAACAATGTCATGATAGCCTGTGAATGGACGGATGTTGGTGATTCCAACGGCGTGATCGCCCTGGCCGGTGACAATATTCACATTGAAAGACTAACAATCATTGTACAGGGTGGCGCAAAAACGGCCATCTCGGCCAGACTGATCGAGGGCGACCCGACCCCTACCAGCAGCGGTCATTTGATAAATAACGTTGTTGCGGTTGCCGTTTATCCGGAACTGTGGGGTCATAACAGTATTCAAGAGCCGCTCTATCTGGGCCCGGATATGACGGTGCGCAACAATCATTTTCTGGGTTACTTCGAGAACAGCTGGAATTTCCTTTATGCAAACAACACGCGTCTTATTAACAATACTATGGTGTATTTTCAGCGCTGCGGCGGCGAATGGGATGTCAACGGCACCACAGGGGTTGTGATAGCCAACAATGTTGTTCTTTCCCTGAATCACGAAGAACCTTTGATGATCCTGGGCGATCTGACTACCACCAGCCTGACGGTGACCGGTAACGTCTTCGAGGGTTTCACGGCCATGATTGCCGGCGTTGATCCGGGTGATGTCAGTAATGTAGTCCAGGACAACGATTTGGGGCAGGCCGAGCTGGAATCTCCCTGGGACCCGTTCTTCTTGGCAAATTCGACCCAGAACACCGGCCCGATAGTGCCCGGTGTAGGGACCAGCCTCGATGATATAGATATTGAAGGCCAGACAGGTATCTTGCCCGGTGCCTATCAGGCCCGCAGTTCACTGAGCGGTAACCGGCGCATGACTGTCAGGGTCGGGGACGGCGATTGCGGCCTAAACAGTTGTGATTTTGACGCAAGTCAAGACAACGAAATGCAAAAGGCGGTTTGGGCTTCGTGGCCGGGCGGGACTGTAGAAGTTTACCCCTCGGCCAATCCTTACGCCGGAAACGCATTAATGGGTTGGGGAGTCAATATCATCGGGGTCGGTGACCAGCCCGAAGATGTTGTTCTGCAAAGCGCCGAAGAAGACTTCATCTGGTCTTACTACGACTTGTGGGAACGACATGAGAGCATCTTGACGGCGCTCAATAGAATGGACCCACCGATCAGGGTCGAGAACCTGACGCTCAGGCTGGATGCCGATGCGATGGCCGACGAGCGGGCAATCTGCACCGAAGGTGACAACCTGGGTCCACCGGGCGATTGGCACCAGTTGCGCCGGCTGCGTTTTGAAACGGTCAACAGCGGGCCGGGTCTCAATCAGGCTATGTATCTAGGAACGCTGGTGCAGGTGCAGGATGTCTTGGTTCATGGCGCCTTTCATAGCTGCATTACGTTTGGAATGCGGCGATACGATGATGATCCAACTCCGGAGACAACCGGGCGGGTGATCAACGTAACTTGCCGGCTCAACGGCATGGCTGCGCATGTTCCCCAGAGCGCATTCGACGTAGCCTCGGTGGTTGACACTAGATTCATCAATCTGGCGATCGAACTCGAAAGCCCGGCACCGTTTCTCAGGGCCCAGCGGCGTTCGGTGGGCGATACCGGGGCGACCGCCCTGGACGTGCCCGTCAGCTACACCCGCCGAGCAACCTCAATAAGAGGTCATAACGATATCGGGGACGGTTATGCCCCGGGTGACGGCAACTACGATGTTGAATCTGTAGACGTAATAGCAGCCGCTGACCCCTTCTTTGTCAGTGATGTCGACAGTCACTTGGACGATTTGTGCACAGCCATTGATTTCGGAATTGACCCGTCTACAATCGACGCAAGCCTGGCCCCGGGCGTGTCATTAGACGGCATCGACCGGCAGAGTGTGACGGCCATTGATCGCGGGGCCTACGAACAGGGTTTGTAGCGATTCTCTCTAACTGATTGACACAGCCGATTGGGCCAGCTAACTTCTTGTACATGACCGACCTCGCCAAACTGACAAAAAAGTTTTCCGACATCAAGATCGTCGTACTCGGCGACCTGGTTGTCGATAAATACATCTATGGAACCACTCGGCGTATTTCTCGCGAGGCCCCGGTCCTGATTGTTCGGGAGAGTTACTCGATATTATGGCCAATCGAGGGATTTCCGCAGACGGCATTCTAATTGATCCGGCACGTTTCACGACTACCAAGACGCGCATCCTGGCCGGCGGACGCAACACGGTCCGCCAGCAGATGCTGCGGATCGACAAGTTGAACAAGGGCAAGGTTGACGAAAACATACGCCTGACCCTGGTCGAAATGCTTCGCCGGGCAGTCGAACGAGCCAGTGCTCTGGTGGTTTCGGATTATACCGAGGGCGTTGTCACCAAAGAGGTTTTCAACGAAGTAGTCGAGATAACCAAGGCCGCCAAGATCCCGGTTTTTGCCGATGCCCGCTGGGGAATCGAACGATTCAAAGGGGTTGAGGCCCTGATTCCCAACGAACCCGAATTGGCTACCTCTTCAGGAATGGATGTCAATCGAGCCAAAGGCCTGGAAAACGCGGGCCGTTGGCTGCTGAATGAATCTCAGGCTCGCTCAGTTATGGTCAAGCGCGGCAACAATGGAATGGCATTGTTTATGCCTGATTCAGAGACAAGCATGGTACCGATTTACGGATCGGCGGAAGTGGCCGACGTTACCGGGGCCGGCGACACGGTGATTGCTTCTTTCTCGCTGGCCCGGACTGCCGGAGCAAAGCCTGCAGAAGCCATGCGAATTGCCAACACGGCCGGTGGTATCAAAGTAACTAAATCAGGTACCGCAGTTGTTGAAGTCAAAGAGTTGAGACGCGCCCTTCGCGAATCCGAGTGACCGACTTTATGTCTGCTAAAGTGATCGATATGGCAGGTCTGGTAGCAGAACTTGCAAATCAACGGGCCGCTGGCCGGACGGTGGCACTGACCAACGGGGCTTTCGACCTGCTGCATGTCGGTCATTTGAGGTATCTTGTTGGGGCTAGCCGGCTGGCAGATATTCTTGTAGTTGCGATCAACTCAGACGACTCGGTCAGGCGACTAAAAGGCGCAGATCGGCCGATCTATCCCGAAAACGAGCGCCTCGAGCTTGTTGCCGCTCTGGAAGTAGTTGACTACGTTGTCTTGTTCGAACAGGACGATGTAAGAGATGTTATTCGTAAACTTAAGCCGGACGTGCACGTCAAGGGTACTGACTATACACCGGAAACAATTCCAGAGCGCGATGAAGTGCTGGACTATGGAGGACAAGTCGCGGTTGCCGGCGATCCCAAAGACCACTCGACCTCGGAGATCCTTAAAAAGTTTTCCAAAGGGAATTGACGTGGTCGAGCGATCTTTTTCTATTTTACATTTGTTCTCATATCACTTGTATACCGGGCCGGCCGAGCCGATTCTGAACTTGGCTCGAGCTCAACGCGAGGCCGGCTATGATGCGCGTCTGGCAATCGATACGCTTAGAGATGGCGATCTGGTCGAACGAGCGAAAGAGTTTGGAGTGCCGCTTGACAGACGTTTCGCTCTTTCGGTCAAAGCCGGACCCATTTTGCACATGCGCGACATATTAGTCTTCAAGCGCTTGTGGGCCTCAGAGGAGTTTGACATCTTGCATGCCCATCGATCACACGAACACACTCTGGCGGCTCTGGCGCGCCCTCGCAAATCACGCAAAGGCCGAACAAGGTTAATCAGGACATTGCATACCGAACGGGCCATATCAAAGAATAGAAAGTGGCAGCTTCGACGGGCGGATGGGCTTATTACAATTGCTAAGAAATATTCACAAGAGCTAATTGAACGTGGTGTCCTGCCTGAAGAGCAGATTGTCAATATTTCCGGGGCAGTAGATTGTGCTCGTTTCTGCCCCGCCAGCGATGATCTAACTTTGCGAAATGAACTTGGTATCGGACCTACCACACCATTGGCGGGAATGGTGGCCCGCATGAAATCCGGCCGGGGTCATGCATTATTGCTGTCGGCCTGGGAGAAAGTATCGGCCAGGCTGCCTGATGCGCGTCTTGCCATAGCCGGGCGTGGTGAACTCGAGTCAGAACTCAAAGACAGAGTTACCGGTTCGGCCTTGTCCGAATCGGTTACATTTCTTGGCTATCGCGACGACTTGCCCGGGCTTTATCGGGGACTGGATCTGAAAGTCTTATTGGCGCCCGGAAACGACGGCACATGTCGGGCAGCCTTGGAGGCCATGGCGAGTGGTGTGC
>JAFDKH010000041.1 GCA_019307065.1 Deltaproteobacteria bacterium | reverse complement strand
AGACGGCTACGAGCATGACCAGGGCCAAGAATGGCCGCTTGTTTTTTCGGGCGCTCTTGGTTCTTTCACAAGCCCAGGCAACGAATGCAATGAAGGCAACCGAATAAGCCAGAAAAGTTAGGACCGTCAGAAATTGTCCTGTAAACGACATGCTTGACCGGTTGCCCTTCGATTGAGTTTATTGCCAGTTTGCGCGAATTGTGCCAGTTTGGTACGCACAAAGTCGGTATAATTAAACCGGGCACCGATTGTGGACGTACATGGACCGCATGTCAAGCAGATCTGAGGAACCGATTGATGCCATAGTCCTGGCAGGCACCAAGGGTGCCAAGACTATCGAACTCGACGGGCAGAATGTGTACAAGCCGCTGTTAGAAATAGGCGGCGAGCCGCTGGTCATGAAAGTTACCCGGGCAGTCCTGGGCGCCAAAATAATCGGCAAGGTCTATGTCGTCGGGCAAATCGAACCGCTCAAAAAAGCCCTGGCACCGCTGATTGAGCAGGTCCCGGATCGAATAAGCCTGGTTCCCGAAGGCGCTGATATTCTGGACAATGGTTACCGGACTTTTTTTCGAACTCTATTGCCTGATCGCGGCCTCGGAGCGCCGGAGAGTCCGCACCTGGATCCGCCCGTCCTGGCCGACTATCGAGATAAAACTCCAGCGGCTGTGCGCATGCCGGTCTTTGTGGTTACTTCAGATCTGCCATTTTTGTCCTCTGGGGCGATTGACCGGTTTATTGAATTGGACACCGGCAAAGCGGCTGTCATGTTTGGTCTCGTCGACTATCGAGAACTGGACAAAATGCGAGCGGTGATCGGTGAACAGACTGTCCTCGATCAGTGGAAGCTGGGTGCCATCCATTTCCGGCGCATCTCGGTTCGCATGGGGAACATGTTTCTGCTCAGGCCGCTGTTGGGCGATCCGGCCCTGTATACATTGCTGCTCGACCTGTACGCCCATCGCTGGCTGTTGAAACAGGACGGGTCGGTACACTGGCGCAACTGGTGGGCGATAACCAAATCGATGATTGGTTACTCGGTTAAGGCCGCCGGCTGGGTGAGGTTCCTGCGCGGATTGGTTAATTTTGTCCCGGCCATGATTGCCGCCAGCCTGGCTCGCCTGACACATCGGGTTGGCCGCTGGCTTTCCTGGCCGTTTCGTTTATTTGTCAGTAAAAACGATGTGCAGTTCATCGGCTCGACGATGATCGCTGCCCAGGGACACTTGGCTGTTACAAAAGATCCGGGACCGGCCATCGATATCGATGTAAAGGAAAGTTACCTGTCACTGGTTAAAGACGGCGAAAAGGACTTTCGCCGGATTGACGGCTATCTCAAAGAGAATCTGCCTGACTAGTCAGGCCTGCGGCGCATAGCCAAAAACAGGATCCCCAACACAAAAAACAACCCGGCCGCGGGTGAAAGCGGCGTTGCCGCGCAGCCGCAGCCCTCACTGTCTTTTTGGGTCAGGCCCTCAATCTGGAAAGCTGCCAGAGCGGTTATCGAGTTTGCGCCGGTGGTGACGGTTACATCGCGAGCGGTCAAGGGAGCATCCTCGGCGACGGTCACTGTAATCTTGATCCTTTCGGGATACTCGCTGTCAAAAGTGGGTGCCGAAAGAGTCAGCCCGACCCCCGAGAACGATACTTGCGAATTAGCGTCGAAGGTAAAGTCGGTAGCGGTGATGGTGATCGGCATACTGGTGCCGCGATAGGCTCCACTGGGGACTATGCTGGCAATCGACGGGTTCAAGACATCGATAAAATCGATTCCTAAAGCTACCTCGGTCCCGGTCACGGCCTTGGCGTTGCGCGGGTCGCCGGAGGCATCCGCGGCAATATCAAGAGTGACTGTCAGGTGATCACTATCGACTACGGTCAGGCCCGATTGGCTGATGCCTTCGTCCGGGCTGATCACCAAGAAGGTTTCGCCATCCACAAATTGCCCGTCGCTGGCGGTGATGGTGGCCAAGGTACTCTGGCCGGCCACGAGCTGAGCCGGATCGATAGATACCAGGCTGCCGGGAGTCGTGATTTCGAAACCGTCGACCAGGGTCACTTTTTCGCAGTTGCTGCAGCCGTCATCGAGCCCGAGTTCGACGGTCAGATCGGCCCGGCCTTCACTCGAGGCCGTCCCGATTGATAAAACCGCATCAAGGTGAGTGCCGTCGGCGGCGGTCAGATCGGACACAACCACATTGGCGATGGAAAGCGATAAGGCTACATCGGCGTCGTCAAAATTGGTGTTTTGTCCGGTCAGACTTATTGCCAGGGCGGGATGCCCGAGATCGGCGTGGTCGGGTGTTACGCTAAGCAATAAAGTGTCCGGTCCCTGGACGACCGTGAAAACGCCAGGTGCCATAAGCATCGGATTGGCCAGAGTCAAGTCGTGTGGTCCTACCCTGGCGTTGGATGCGATTTGCAAAGCAGATAGCTCGAGGGTGGTCCCGTCCGGACTGCTCTGACCGCCGATTGTGATGCCGTCACCCAGGCCGACCTGGGTCGACGCGGAGTAGCCTCCCGGACCGCCGGAAATAACCAGCGCGGCCAGGGTTTGAGCCTGAATACCCGAGGACGGAGTCAGTGTGACCAGTGGTTCTTCGACGACGAACAGGCCGGGGCCGACGGCGACTTCGGCGGCGGTAGTCACGGTTACATCCCGGGCGCCCAGGCCGGCTTGAGCAGATATTGTTATCTGGGCCTCGATCACATTCAGTTCGCTGACCGTCAGGTTGTCGATCGTTATACCCAATCCGGAAAAAGCCAGTTGCGAAGTGCCTTGTTCGAAATTTGTCTGTACTCCGACAATCGTCACACTCAAACTAGCGCCGATATAAGCGCTGCCTGGTGAGACCGAGACAATCCTGGGCTCGCCGCCGCCGCTACAGTCGACTTCGAATATATTATCGCCTTTATAATCACCCGAGTAGGCCGCGACGAGTATATCTTGAACGCCACAATGGTCGCCTTCCGTGGCCTCGGGAATCGTAATGGTTGTTTTGAGCCTATCGGTGTCCAAGAGAACGGGGTCACTAGCGGTGATCGCCGTGCCGGGTGAGAAAGAGATTTGGGCCGGTAAAACGAAGGGAATCTCGAACTCACCGGTAATGACTATTTCGATCGATTCTCCGGCGACAGCCGTTGCTGGTTCGACCGAAACAATATCGAAGCCAAAGGCCGGCGGAGAAAAAAGCAGCAGACCGGCGGCCGCCAGACAGACTGTTTGTATATGAAGACGCTTTCTCATCAAATACCTCCCGCAGATTTTGGTACCAGGTAATATCGATACAAATTATCATGTTCAGCACTCTTTTTTCAACTTTCACCCAAAATACCAGCAACAGTCGAGTTGACCTGACATCGGGTAACTGGCAAGCTATGCCCATGGTCCAGGTCGAACCAGCTCAGCAAGAAGACGTCGAGTACATTCATCGCATATCGAAAGATGTCTTTGACATATATGGCGACTACGGCAAGATTCTGCCGCGCTTCTTTACTTCCCAGGGTGTAACTACCTACGTGGCCCGGGTCGCTGACAACGTGGTCGGTTTCGTTATGTTGGGATTTCTTCCCTGGGCCAAGGGGGTCACAGAGGGCTCACCCTGGATTGCCGACCTGCTGGCGATTGCCGTTGTGTCGGGTCATCAGCGCCACGGGGTCGGGACGGCCTTAATGCAGCAGGCATTCGATCTGGTTGCCCAAATGAGTGAATGGCGGGATGTCAAAGAAATTCAGCTTACCTGTGCCGAATCCAATACAATTGGGTTGAGCTTCTTTGCCCGGCACGGGTTCAAGATCAGCAATCCCCATCATGGCAATTATTCTGAGGGACAGGTGGCCCTGCGGCTGACCCGCGATTTTGTAAGCGGCTCGGATGGCGACTAAACGACCCTGAGACCTACCAAGTCACGTAGAGCTTTGATCGAGCGGCGCCCGAAATAAGAATCGATGGTTGGTTCGGCGGCGCGCTTCAATACCTCTTCGGCTTCGGACAGTTTTCCAAGATCTTCGGCGATTTTGCCGAGAGAGTAGTAGATCTCTTGACGTTCGAGCGAGTGGGTCAATAAGCCGGACGCGCTGCGCAGTTGTTCGGTGGCGATCTCCAAATCACCCAGTTGCCACTGAGTCAGGCCGCCCAGGGCCAGGGTGTGTCCATAGATGTCATTGGATATCTTACGGCCTAAATCAATTGCGCGACCGACCAGCTCGCAACCCTCGCGCTCTTGACCAGTTTGAGCCAGGACCAGGCCGAGGAGTGCCTGGGCCAGGGTGCCGGGAACCAGAGTCGGTACTTCGAGTTCGATGACCCGTTCCAGTATCGCCCGGGCGTCTTGTAGTTCTTTGGCCAGGTAATGAGCTTTACCGATAGTCAAAAGAACATAAGCCAGCTGGATCTCCATGTTGCGCTGCGTCAGCAGGGCGCGAGTTTTTTCCAGTTCTTCGATGGCGTCGTCAAAATTGCCGACCAACAACATTAGCCGGGCCATGAATACTCTGGGCATGGGATGATTGCCGGCCCGGCTGATCAGATCATTGAGTTGCTTGTGGGTAGTGGCGATCTTGCCTTCATACATATCACAGGCCAGGTTGACTAATGCGGCCGCCATGATTTCGGAAGGGTTACGCGAGGCGCGTGCCAGGCTGCTGGCTTCTTCGGTCATCTGCCGGGCCCGGTCGTAGTTGCCGACAGCGTGCAAAAACTCGGCTACACGCCGATAGACCATGGCTCCATGCTTAGTTCCGCGGGCTTGCGGCAGGAGTTGACTGCTGATCTGAAGGGCATCATCCGAACGGCCACACAGATGCAAGGCAATCGCCTGCTGCATTTCTTCTAAGATATCGGTCATGGCCCCCAGGGTCCGTATCCGGCCAGTTCCACAAAGCCGTGGCCGTCAACCACCTGCTTGGCATGGGTGCCGTGGGCCTCAACGGCCCCTTCCCAATATACGTTAAGAGTTGTCGAGCGGCAGTCCATTTCCTGGTCGTCGACGGTTGGAGCGATAGTCAAGTCGATGGCCTGATCGGGAATTGTGAGAGTCCAGCCCATCGGATATTCGGCCCCGGTATTCGGGCTAAGCCAGGTGCCGGTTGCCTGCAGGTTGAAATCGGTGAAGGCTGTGTGGCAGCCGTCGGCATCTACGAAAGTACCGCCGGTCAGGGAGGTTCCGGATTCTTTGAAGTTCAGCAAAAAGATCATTATCTCGGTGTTGTCGTTGAGCTGCAGGCTGAACCAGTCCCAGCCGTTCGAGGCGAAGACACTGAAGTCGCCCCATTGATGATCGTGCCAGGCCATGCCGCTGACGGTTTTGTCGCTCCCGGCTACCGTCAGAGTGCCGCTTACGTCCATACGTGTCTTGGAATAGTACCAAGAATACATGCCACCGCCCATTTCAATAACACCGCGCTGGCCGTGATAAGCGACCGGCTTGGTCGAAGTCAAGGTGAGATCAATTGAAAATTCGTCCATCGAAGCCGTCAGGTAATCGTTGGTGCCGTCGCCGCGAATGTTCCAGTCGCCGATATCGATATCGAACGACGTAAATTTTTCAGGGGGCGCAATGATTCTCTGAGCGTAGTAATGCTGGTTGTTGGTCGGGTCGGAAATTGCGAAGTGCCCCACGTAGCCAATTTGGTCATTGGCCCAGGTCTGGAAGAAACTGACTTCGAATCCGTAGGGCTCATTTTCGGCTGTCCACAGGTGACCGGTGTAATACCACCATTCCATGATGTTATCGTGCGGGGCTTCATCGGCCGGCAAGACAATGTCCGTGTCGGGTTCGGGACACTCGTTGTTATTACTGCTCGAGCTGCAACCGGCAATAAGTACGAGTAGCGCGAATGCATAGACTGATATTTTTTGTCGGTCAAACATTGGCTCTCCTTGAGGTTGCTGCAATTTTAGCACGGCGGTCAGATCGGTGTTAAAGCTTATTTTGTAACTCAATGACTACTGCCCGCAGCGCATCCGGAGGATCTTGGGCCAGGAGCAAATCGAGCCGGGTGCGGGCATTTTCGGGGTCGCGGTTTTTAATCAGCATTTGAGCTTCGAAAAGTAGTAGGTGCGGGTTGAGTTCCTGTCCATTGGTCTGGCGCATTTTTTCAGCTGACATGATTGCCTGACGGGCCGGTAAATCGTGCAGCAATGGGGCCACGAAAGAATAAAATGCTTCTGGCTGGCTGGGGGCGGCTCTGGCCGCCATTCGCAGTGATTGTTGTTCGAGGTTGTCATCCTTGAGCAGCCTGGCAGCCTGTGCTCGCAGGCGAAAGATCTCGCGGTCATTGGCCGTGATTTTTTCGGCCTGTTCGAGCGCGGACAATGCCAGAGTCGGCTGAGATAAATCTAGATGGCAGCTGGCTACCCGCAACCAGAGATAGTCGGTTTCGGCAACGGCCAGGGCCAGGCGGAAATACTCTAAAGCCTCTTTGGGCTTTTTTTTCTTGCGTAATACGTTGCCCATCACGACCAGCGCCCGGGGATCGTTGGGGTCAGTGCGCATTATTGCGCCTGCCAGGCCCATGGCTTTACGGTAGTTGTTGGTTCGATAATACAGGTCTGCCAAAGAAGCCTTGGCCTTACGATCGTCAGGGTTTAGCTCAAGGACCTGGGTAAGCAATTTCTCGGCTTCGGCATAGCGCTTGTTCTGTTTGAGTTCCCGGGCTTCGGCAACCGGGTTTATAAACATGTCTTTTTGATCAGGGCTCACCGGACTTTCCTTTACTGATCCAATTTACCACCTGCTCATTATGGCAAGCAACCCCCCAGCCGGTCGGATCGTTGCAGACGGTCCGTTGGGCGGAGATCTTTCCAGTCTTGCGCGAAAGCTCGATGAGTTCGGCCCCCAGAGCCACTTCGACATGGGT
Source organism: Deltaproteobacteria bacterium (assembly GCA_019307065.1). Classification (GTDB taxonomy): domain Bacteria; phylum Myxococcota; class B64-G9; order B64-G9; family B64-G9; genus JAFDKH01. Next base: position 41,349 of record JAFDKH010000041.1, on the reverse strand, counting down.
TTCGCTCAGGCGCGGTTCCAAGGTAATCAAACCGGGGATCGATACCGACCAGACCGCCTCTGACTCGATCCAGTCAATCAGGTTGACTGACGATACCGATTGACGCCTGGTGCAAAAGGCCAGGTTGGCACCCTCGATCACAAGACTTGTGACCGAGTTGCCCAGGCAGTGGAAATCGAAGTATTTACGGCCGGATCGAAGCTCAACGGCGGTTACCACAACATCGTCTTCAAATTCAGGACCGGGCCCGGCCACAAAAACTGTTTCATGGGCGACGCTAATCGAGGCCGGCCAGCGCCCCGATCGCGCGCGATTCCATTTATAGGCGCCGGTTGCGGTCCTCAAGGCCAGGCTGTTACGGTCGAGAGTCAGGTGTTCGCCGCTGGGCAGATCGCTGGTTGCTATTCCAGGGCCGTCAGTGCCTTCTTTGAACGGACCCACCAGGAACGTGTCTTTTGAAAGCTTTGGTTTAATGTCGCCACTTCTTTCAAACTGGCCACGCAAGCCGTTTTGCTCGATTGTAGAATCAAAGCCTACGACATAACCGGCCGTGGAGGCCGCCCACAGCCAGGCCAGGCCAACCAGCCCGCGGGTGACCCGCCTGATCCAGGTAAATTCGCCGAAAACCCGACTGATCGGCCAGAAAATAAAGACTACCACCAGACAAATCGGCAAGCAAAAAACAGCGTAGCGATGGACTCCATCCGACTCGGCCTGCAGATTGAGATAGGCAGCCGAAGTGCTTGGGCCTGCCAGGTAGGCAACAATAAAAAAAACAATTACGCAGCTCAACACGACCAGTGGGTAGAGCCAGTTTGTGAATTTTGATTTTAGTTTGGGCCCATCCATGTTCACGAATGAACATAGCATAATCGGGCAAATATATTCACTATGTTCAAGATCCGCTCAGACGGCCTGTCGATTTAATGCTACAATGAGATTTTACGGAGGGTCTCGATGGACGTCATGGAAAGTATTGTCAACCGTTTTTCATGCCGCTCATACAAGGCGGACCCGATTTCATCCGAGATGTTGATGAAACTAGTTGATGCCGGGCGGTTGGCGCCAACCAGTCGCGGGCTACAGCCCTGGGAGTTCGTGGTGATAACTAACGTTTCGACGTTGAGAGAGCTTGCCAAGCAAGTCGATAGCGGCCGGTTCATTTCTTCGGCGGCCGCCTGTATCGCGGTTTTTTGTCGCAGCGATACCGACTGCGCAGTCGAAGACGGCTCGGCTGCAACCGAGAACATTTTGCTGGCTGCGACCGAGATGGGCCTGGGGTCATGCTGGATTGCCGGAGACAAGAAACCCTACCAGCCGGTCGTTGAGCAGCTTCTAAAAACACCGCCGCACTTGAAACTGATAAGCTTAATAAGCCTGGGGGTTCCGGCCGAAGTCAGGCCGGCCGACCGCAAGAGAAAATCACTCGAAGAAGTTCTGCATTGGCAGTGTTTCTAGATACTCAATAATCAGACAACGTCGAATTCTCTGAAGTGCATACTGAAAGTCGCCCGGCCTTCGGTCAACGAACGTAAATCTGTCGAGTAGCCAAACATCTTGGTCATTGGCACCCGAGCGCTGATAATTGCGCGTGTGGCTTTTTTGTCCAGTTTTTCGACTTTGCCACCCCGGGCGTTGATATCTCCGATTACAGTGCCGGTAAAATCGTCGGGCGTAACAACTTCCAGGGCCATGATCGGCAATAAGACCGCGGTCTTGACCTTTTGACACAAATTGCGAAAAGCTGTAGCTGCCGCGATATGAATTGAAATTGAATTGGTTTCGCCTTCGCGGTGTTCGAGGGCCATGAGTTTTATCAGGATGTCTTCCATCGGATAGCCGGTCTCGGGCCCCGACCCGGACGCCTCGCGGGCTCCGGTCTCGGCGGCGTCGATCCATTCTTGGGACAAGCCCGGCCGGTCGTCGGGCACTTTGATTTCATTGACGAACACAATGCCCTGGCCGCGTTTGAGCGGCTCAGCCGCCAGGGTAACCGCGGCGAACATATTCTTGGTCTCGGAGGAATCGTCGAAGGCACGCTCGAATCGTTCAGTGATTTGACCGGCCTTGGCCAATGTCTCGCGGAAGACAACCTGAGGCTTGCCGACATTGACCGGGATATGAAATTCGCGTTGGAGTCGGTCACAAATGATTTCCAGGTGTAGTTCTCCCATGCCGCTAAGAATTGTCTGACCCGTTTCTGGATCGTCTTTGACAGTGAAAGTCGGATCTTCATCGACCATCTTTTTCAGAGACTCGCTGAGCTTCTCTTCGTCACGACTTGTCTTCGGTTCGACGGCCATCGAAATGACCGGAGTCATGAACTCCATCTCGCCAAAGACGACCGGGTGTTCGCGAGTGCAAAACGTGTCACCAGTTGTAGCCAGCTTCAGTCCGACAACGCCGACGATGTCGCCAGCCTGAGCTTTTTGCAGGCGCTCTTTCTTGTCGGCATGCAGTTTCAGAAGACGCGAAATCTTCTCGTCTTTTTGCTTGCTCGAGTTGAAGATCGTCGCGTTGGATGAAAGGCTGCCTGAGTATATCCGCAGATAAGTGTGCTTGCGACCGTCCCATAACTGAACTTTGAAGGCCAAACCGGAAAAAGGTTCCTGGCGACTACGTTCAAACTCAACTTCCTGGCCGGTTTTTGGGTTGATCCCCTTGACCGCGGGTAGTTCGACAGGTGCCGGCAAGTAATCGACCACGGCGTCGAGCAGCGGCTGGATGCCCTTGTTCCTGAGAGCCGAACCACACAGCACTGGTACCAGCCGGTTAAGCAGACAGGCTTTTCTGAGGGCTTCTTTGAGGATCTCAATCGGAATATCCTCGCCGGCCAGAAATGCCTCGGCAATCTGATCATCGTCGTCGGCCAGGGCCTCGATCATACTCTCCCGGTAGAGGGCTGCCTGCTCGGCTAGTTCTCCCTCTACGGGCGCGACGTCGAAGGTGGCTCCCAGGTCATCGGTGCGCCAGCGTAAGATCCGCATGCTCAAGAGATCGATTACACCCTCGAAGTTGTCTTCGACGCCCAGGGGAAGCTGGATAGGTACCGGCCGGCAATCGAGCCTGTCTTTCATTTGCTCGATGCAGCTTTCGAAATCGGCGCCAACCCGGTCCATTTTATTGACGAAGGCCAGTCTGGGGATGCCGTAATGTTCAGCCTGGTGCCAGACGGTTTCTGACTGAGGTTCGACACCACCTACGGCACAGAAAACCACAACAACCCCATCGAGGACCCTGAGGCTTCTTTCGACCTCTACCGTAAAGTCGACATGCCCGGGAGTGTCAATCAAGTGAATCTCATATTTTTTCCAGGGTAGCACCGTCGTAGCCGAAGTGATCGTAATGCCGCGCTCTTGTTCCTGTGGCATCCAGTCCATGACGGCCTGGCCATCGTGAACTTCACCCATGCGATGGATGACACCAGTGTAATACAGAAACCGCTCGGTGACCGTGGTCTTGCCGGCATCGATATGGGCAATAATGCCGATATTTCTGAGCCGGAGTTGAGCGGCTGACGGTTTACTGGACAAGATACCTTCTCCTGTAATAAATCTGCCGATCGGCAGGGCAGGAGGCATGATACACATTTTTGCGAATGAGTCAATCGCCACGCCCCTGACAGCTGAATGAATATTCTACCGAAAGTTGAGTGATTGCGTTCAGTATCGTAAAATAAGAGAATAGATATTGATGACTGCCCAAGGAGCCCTAAATGGCAGATGGCTATGATGAACCATCCCTGCTGGAGACTCAGCCGGTTGGCGACCGAACAGAGGATCAACCCGACAGCCGGTCACCTTTAGAAAAGGGTGTGGAAATTGAGCTGGATTGGGAAGCCTTGGCGGTAGCTTTTGAGAACCAGTTGCCCCAATCCCATAGTTTTCTGGACCTGACCAGCGGTACGGTAACCACAATTTCAGGATCGGCCTCGATTCCCGAGCCACCCGATCCGGCAGACAATTTTCTATACATTCAGCCGCGGCCTTCCCGCGAGGGCTACCGCACCATGCAGAATTTCGCCGAAACAATCGAAGACGCGTTCCTGCGAGAGCGGCTGACAGCTGCCCTGGTCGGCAAAGGTGCCTTCCGGCGTTTCAAGGACCAACTCCTGGATTTTCCCAGGGTGCGCCAAGAGTGGTTTGCCCACAAGGACGCCGAAGTATACTCGTATGTTCGTTCTTGGCTCGAGAATCAGGGTGTCAAGGCGACCAACCAGCCGCCGCCGACGACGTCCAAAGATAAACTACCCATGCCGGCCGCTCGTAGCAGCCAGCGTGATTTTAGCGCAACGATTAATCTTCAAGACAGCGGAGCCGATTTTTTACAAGCCATTGCCGATTACGATCGACCCGGTTTGATTTTCAGGCCACGGCGCACAGCCTTGCTGGTAATCGATATGCAAAAAATCTTTATTGATCCGCAGGGTGACAGCTTCTTGCCGCTGTCAGTCGAGGTCGGCAAACGCCTGGCTCAGGTTATTGAATCCTGTCGGCGGGCTTTTGTACCGGTGATCTATACCCGCCATGTTCATCATGATCCGAGCCGGGACGGGGGTGCGATGTCGCGTTGGTGGCGTAGCCTGATTACCGAGGGCAGCGACGGGGCCGAAATAGTCGATCAGCTGAAACCGCTCGAATCGGAAACCGTTATTACGAAATGCCGCTACAGTGCATTCACCGGTACGCGATTGGAAATGATTCTGCGGTCTTACAAGATCGAAGATCTCATAATCGGCGGCGTCATGACCAATCTGTGTTGCGAGACAACCGCCCGAGAAGCTTTTGTTAGGGACTTCAATATTTTCTTTTTGGGCGATGGGACTGCAGCAGCCAATTCGGAATTGCATATGGCCAGTTTGCAGAATATTGCCTATGGTTTCGGCAGGGTATTGGCAACTGCTGAGGCAGTTGAGTTGCTCGAACGCTCCGCCGAGTGAATGCCGGTTTAAGGAATTGGTAATGAATAATTGTGGTGTGTGTTTTTTATGGGGGTTGTAATGGAAAGTTTCAGCAGTATGTTGGATGCCTTCAAGGATCTAAACGAGCGCAAACGTCGTGATCCTAAGAGCCTGTCCGAAGACGAGAAGACCAAATGGAAAAAGTACCGGCGCGAGTTCGAAAAGGTATTGTTTCAAGCCGAACCGGATCCGGCAGCCGACACTCGCGAGTTTCTCAGGGTTCCGGTCTCATTAGCCGTGCGCTATTGGACCAAGGACGAATTAAAAGATCGTTACATCCCGGTTCTTGGCGAAGGCGGGTTGTTTGTCGCCACGGTTGATCCACTTGAGGTAGGCTCGACTCTCGACCTCGAAATCGTATTGGCCCAAAAAGGACTTACATTTCCAATCAAGGGCCAGGTCGTCTGGGTCAACAACGGGGAAGACCCGGCCCAGCGCGGGATGGGTGTAAAATTTGTCGAACTGACCTATGAACAGAAGCGCAACATTTACAACCTGGTCGACGACAACTTGCGTCAGCGTCTGCTGGAGCGCAGAAGGTTTGCCCGGGTAGATACCAAACTTCATGTTCAGTTTGTCTACGCCGAAGGTTTTTTCGAACTAAAGACCGAAGACCTGAGTTTGGGTGGATTGTTCATTGCGACTGATCACCTGGTGCCGGTTGGCGAGAAGGTCAGATTGGTTTTACATATTCCCGGCGATCATCCGTCGGTCAAGGCGGTTTGTGAAGTGGTTAGAGTAGTCGAAGAATCGGCGCCGGGCCAGCCGGCCGGGCTGGGCATTCGATTTGATGATATGAGTGATGCCGACCTGCTGACCGTACGCGACTATTTGGGCAGGCGCGTAGCCGGGCAAATCGAGCCTGGCGAACTCGAGCGTCGGCGTTCACCCCGCATAGAACGTCTGGTAAAACTGCGCTTTCAAGCGCTCGATTCGTTCGGCAGTTCAGTGGCCCGTGATGTTTCCAGCGGGGGTGTCTTCATTCAGACCCATGAGATAATGCCAATCGGGACCGAGATCCAGGTATCTCTGATTCACCCGGTGACTCTGCAGCAATTGGATTTGGTCGGCCGGGTCGTCAGGGTTGTCGAGGCCGACGCCTCTAAGCCGAACAGCATTTCGGGAATCGGAGTCAACTTCGAAGAAGTCAGTGAAGAAAAGCGGGCCATCCTGCGGGAGTTTCTGAAAGACTTTATTTTACTCGATACCGAACAGACTGCCATTGAGGGCCTGGACCCCGACCAAGAGCAATAGCCCCTGAAAAGAATCATCTCATTTGATCGCTGGCAGGGTCGCCTGGTAGCGATTCCGGCTGCTGCAGGACCCGCGGATCGAGCCATAAAGTGCCGACCTGGAGCCCGAACCAGGGTGTCGTTTGACCGCTAGTGCCCAGAGTCGTGCCGACCTGGACGCGCTTGCCGGTTGAGACGGAAACCTTTGCCAGGCCGCAGATCTGAGAGCGCAGTTGGCAAGCGTGTTCGATTTCAACACATAATCCTCGCGAGCCGTCGGTTGCCGAAAAGCTTACCTGGCCCGGCATGCTTGCGGCTACTTTTTGTCCGGGGCCAACTTCAAGACGAACTCCGCTTGCCTCGACCTGCGTGCCGGTCTGGGCTACCGGCCAGACTGCTTCCATTGCCATAGCCAGCCCCCAGACGGCGCAGAGATGTTTGCCGGCCCGGTTCCGGTGATAAGCCAGGAGCCTGAGCCGTTGAGCAGCCAACATGCCCTCGAGCCCGGGTTCACAGTCGGCGCTGGCATGCCTGGCGCGGATAACTCCGGTTTGCCAGGCAGTCAGCGCACCGGCCTCAGAGCCTACCTGGTTGCGATACTTGGCCAATAGCGCGGCGGCGGCCCGGCAGCCGATGAGTGTTGGCCAGGTTTTGAATTTCTGTATTAGGGCGTTGATCTTTTCTCAATTCAGCCAGGGTGACGGGCTTGGCCTGGCCCGGCCCGGGCGGCAGTTGCGGGGTATCGGGAGCGCTCAAGTGAATTGCCAGAGCAGGCAGATCTTCGGGCTTGGTATCCGAAAATGATCTGGCGAGTTCAGTTAGCCCCTGAACCAGTGGAACTTGAGTCATGGCGCAAGTCACCACCAGTACGGTGCAGAGGAAAGCCAACAGGCCTTTGTTGCGGTTCACCTCTTTGTTCTCCGTCGCTTGCGGCGCTTGGTTGACTTCTTACGGCGCTTAGTTTTCTTTCTACGGCGTCGTTTTTTTCGCTTTTTTACAGCTTTCTTTTTGGGTGGCTTGGGTGCGGCTTTATCCAGCTCGGCCTTTTTGCCGTTTTCTTCAACCAGCAAAGTATTGGTTTCTTCGGCCGGTTTATCCGGGGCGACCGGTTCGATGGGTTTGTCTTCGTCGCCCGCCGGCATTTCAGCGGCCGCTTTATCTGTAGCGGCTGGTTCAGTCGATGGCTCGTTAGTAACTGACGGCTCGGTATTTGGCTCGTCGGTTACGGGAGGCAAGGGCGGCACTTCAGAGTCCTGGGGCAAGACAATCCCGGATTTTTTTACGAGAGTGTTCTGATCCACAGAAGCGTGTTTGTCTTTATCGGTTTTAGTGCCCAAGACGAATAAACCGACCAGAGCTCCAATAACGACAACCAGCCCGACGAAAAGTCTAATAAGCCCGGAACGCCGTACTTTTAGCGGGAAGTCGTCGTAATTGGTCGGCACGATTTTATCGGAGTAGCAATCGATTACTGTTTGTACGCGATCGATCGTAGCCGAGGAGATGCCGCCCGTGGGGGTCTGCAAAACTTGAGCGCTTTGAGCACTCGGGGCAGCTATTGCCTTTCGGGCCCTGGCCGGGACTGGTGCAGGCGAAGCCGCTTGGGCCGGGGCTGGTACTTGGCCGACCATGTCGAGCAGGTCTTCGGGCCCGCCGGCCGGGGCTTTGGCTTGTGCGGCCGGCTGAGGATGATTTGGCAGTTCAGGTACAACGGCGCTATTGACATCTTGAGGCGGTCTGGGCCGGGATGGTTTGGTTGGTACATCGAATTCATCGATGGGTTTAAAATCCGATATAGGTGGTTGGCTGCCCGAGGACATCGCCGCGAATGGTTGTTCGCTACCATCAACTTTTTCAATTTCGTCATGGCTGGCTTCGGCCAAACTGTCGCCAAACAGGCTGGCCGGCGCGACTCCCTCGGGCGAAATTCGACGACTGGGTGAGGTGCCGGCCGAGGCCCTGAATTCATTAGTCGTGACGGCAACTCGTTCGACGGGTTGGTTGTCTATAGCCGCCTGGTTGGTCTTGCCGATACGTTTGAGCAGCTGACGGGCTTCTACGTTTTCTGGGTCGATGTCCATCGCGCGCATACAAGCTTGCGAAGCGGCCTCGGTTTGTCCGGACAGTATGCCGATTTTAGCGGCGGTTATATAGGCCTCGGCATTGTTGGGGCTCAACTTGACAGTTGTTTTGACTTCGCGGAAGGCTTCGGCGAAACGCTTCATTTTCAGCAAAACACGCGCATAAGCCAGGTGTCCGTCGGAGAATTCCGGATTGACTTCCAGGCCCATGCGGCAGACCTGTTCGGCCGCCTTGAGCTTGCCTTTTTGAACTAGCGCGTCGGCCAGGGGTGCGAATACTCGCGAGCGGGGATCTTCTTTGAGTATCCGCATATAGTCATGGATATCGTTATCAGAGGCGCGTGTTGGATCCATGTTTGGAGACTTCACAATAGGGTCAAAGGCCGCAATGCTTGACCTGAAGAGTGTACCAAAGGATGATGAGCGCTGTCAAAACAGTAACGCTTCGAATGAATCAGGAGAGCATTTAGTGAAGTGGCTGATCAGAAGCGCAGGTGTCTTACACACACCGCGCAAGACCTTTCGGTTGCTGGTCGGCGGGTCTCAGGGCGGGTTTCTCGACATCCTGGCCCTGATGTTGGTGATCATGCTGGGCACGGCCCCGCTGGCGATCTTGCGAGTGATTTTGAGCAGCCAGTCTGATATTACCATCGTCCTGACACGCCTGTTTTCAATGTATCTGAGTTTCGTGCTCACGCCCCTGGCGGTTTGTGTGGGTGTCGGTCTGGTATTGGCTGGGGCAAAGAGACTCAGAGGCCAAGGCGCCGGAATCGAGAGTATCATCTCAGCCGCGGTCTATCTGTGGGTTCCGGTTGGTGTGCTGGGATTACTGGGTGCCATGTTGCAGGATGTCGGTCTCGATTTATGGGTGTTGCCGCATATCCCCTTGTCGTTTTTCCTGCAGTCCGAGCCGGCCTGGTGGATGTATATTGTCCGTTTGGTTTTAGCCTATGGCTGGAGTATCTACTTGATCTCCGTTTTACGAGACGTAATCCGCGAAGACAAGCCCCCTGCGGAGGTTACGCCGGCGAAGGCCGCCGCCTGGTTTTTAGTCGGATGGATATTGCTGGCCTACCTGGCCGGATCGGTTTCGGCCGCGCATAACTACGACAAGATCAGACCGATCATGGTCGGCGATCAGGCCGCCGAGTTCAGCCTGAAAAAAATCGAAGGGGCCAACGAAATCTCGTTGTCTGGGCTGGCCGGTAAAATAGTCGTGCTGAATTTCTGGTCGACCTGGTGTCCCAAGTGTGTCGAGACGATGCCCGGGCTGATTGCCTGGGCCAGTCAGCATCCCCAAGTTAAAGTCATCGCCCTGCATCAGGGTTCGAACCTCGAAGAAGTCGCAGAATTTATCAAGGACAAGGGCTGGGTCGGAATCGATTTCGTAGTCGATCAGACCGGCCGGGTCTCGGCCGCTTATCGGGCCGACACGCTGCCGGCATATTTTGTGGTGGGAAAAGACGGCAAGATCAAGGCCGCCCGGATTGGCACTTATCCAAAAGGCTGGCTGGACACGAACACCAAAAGCGAACCAGCTCGATAATTTTATAGGTATTGGCTCACCAAATGCTGACTTGTAGTCCGCTGGTCAGGGCAAAGTACGTGCTGTCTCCGGCGGTACCGAACATGGTCGAGAAATCGACGCTCCAGGCAACCTGATCGGTGAAATGAGTCAGGAACCCCAGACTGCCTCCACCGAAGAATGTATCTTCCAGGTAAATATCATCGTCGTAGGGCGGGATGTTATCCATGTAGCCGCCGAAGGGATGGCTGAAGGCGATGTGGGCGGCGGTATAAAGTTCGACCACGTCGGAAAACAGCGGGACCGACAGGATCAGCGACGAGTCGAGAGTAAGATAGCCCAGATCGGACCTGAGGCTGCCGCCGCCGACTCCGAACCCGAAGGAGATGTACTCCCAAAAATCGGGGTAATAGCGGCCGTAGACCCGGCCGGAAAATAGTTGGTGGATCTGGTCATCGTTACTTTCATCGGTGTTGAAGCCGAAAGTGCCCGAGGCGCCCAGGGCCAGGTTGTCGTTAAGCTGGTATTGGTAGCGCGCGTTTCCGCCGGCACCGTTCCCGAAGCCCTTGCCGGCAGCACCGCCGGCGATAAGAATTGTCGAGCTGCCGGATTTAGAGTGCAAGGCACCCTGGTGGGGGGTGATATTCGGGGGCGGGACAGTCATGGCGCAGCCGGATGCCAGGATCATCAGGGTACCGATAATCATCGTCACCGATAACATGCTTCGCTTTTTCATCTTCGCATTCATTTCGTCACCTCGTTTTGTTTCTCGCAGGCTTCTATAGAGCAACACTCGTGCCAGCCTGGCCCGGCGTAAGCTCCTGGAATGATGGCGAAAAACAAATGACACAGCGTGCCGTAAGTTCACACTGTCGTGATTGGGTCACACGCGTATTTGGATGTCTGGGCTAAAGCTGGGGATGATCGTCGCTGGCCGGTTTGAGCTTGGCGGCGAAGTCTTTGCCGACTTGTGTCCGAAGATCGTCCGACATGAACGAAGCGTTACCGCGGATCTTTACTTTGTCTGAGCTTTTGGCTTGCAGGCTGATTCCGCCCAGTAAACTGGAGTCGTTAAGGTCGTAAAGCAAGGCGTCCCCGCTGAACTTGCCGGGGGTGAAACTGCCGGCCGAGCCTTGCCCGGGGTTTTTTGCAAAAGCCTTGGTGTTGAGGCTGGTGACCTCGGGCAGGCTTAGTTGATGAGTCCTGATGACCACCAGGTAGCGCGCCTGGTTGACATCTTCGATGACGGTCCTGATCTGGGCCAGGCTTTTCTCGATTGATTTTCTGTCGAGATAATCGAACAAGTTGCCTTCACGGACCTCGAGGGCTTTATCCAGCCGATATGAATAAAAAGAAAGCGGTGGCCGCTCGTATTCACGCTTGTCTGTCTTGAGAGACTTGGGCGATGCCACCAGGACGTTGGGCCGGCGCGGGTCATCGTAGCTGCCGAAGTGCAGTTTGGGCCGCTTGCCCAGCTCGATCGGCTTGAGTTCGGCCTGGGGTTCTTTTTCGGCTTTGACGGCGATGGTTTTAAATTGGGCCAGGCGCTGGTCGAGTTTTGGGCGCAGGGTCTCTACTTCGGCCTTACCGGCTGCGACAACTTCATCCCAATCGGGATTGCAGGCCGGGCATAAGAGTAATAATCCACACGCTGTGATCAATAGTAACGTTCGATAGTAGATGTCAGCACCTCCGAGTTTAGGGCCAGAGTATATGGGTACGTTGCGACATTTGGCAAACTGAGTCTCGGCCTTGCCTATATGTGAGCAAATCGGTAGTTTGTCTTGAAGCGCTAAACTAAATCGGGAGCCGGCCAGATGCAAAGCACAAGCGATCGACCTAAGAAGACAAAGACCGTAAGCCGCAAGGTACTGGTTTGGGTGCTGGGCCTGGTTATTGTTTCTGCGGGCTGCAATTCGGCAGAAAAACTGGCCGAGCCGGTGCCCGATATCGCCGCGGCAACCCGGGCTTTTAAACTTTACTACAAAGAGCGCGTCGACCGGGTCCTGGTGGCTTACAACCGCTTCATGCTTTTCGGCGACGTCGGTTTCGGCGTTACGATGGGTAAAGCCGGTATCGCAAAACAGGGCAACGACTTCGAAGTCGTGCCCGGCCCGACCGACAACAACAAGATCGGTCTTTCGACCTGGACTACCTGGCAGGCCTACCGACTATTCGGCACACGAACTTTGGAGCTGTCCTTGTTACGCATGTTCAACGGGCTGCACTTCTTCGAAGCGATCAGCGGCCACCCCGGCCTGACCTCCCGAATGGTCTATCCCGGCTGGACCCGCCTGGTCGACGGCCAGGCTAAAACAGTTTCCCGAACTCGGGCCGGCGTCGAAGTCTCTGCGACCGAAGCGTACAGTCCCGAGCTGATCGACGAGTTGATCGAGACCTTCTACTCGGGAGTACGGATTACCTATCGCGAGGACCCCGAGGACTTTCTGTTCAACTACATGCCGGCCGTGGAGGTCGGTCCGTATGCGGTTACCTACAGCTTCTCGGCTTTGCCCAAGTACTTGCGCTCGAGTGACTGTTGCTGCTCGCTGATGCGTACTCCAGAAGGTTTTGCCTGGGAAGGCGCCTACTGGGGCAACCATAATTCACGGGACAACTTCCCCGACCTGTCACTCGGAATCGTAGCTGCCATGCAGGCCATGGATGACGAGAGTGTCTCGAGCGAGCTGCGCCAGGCGGCCGGCCGGGTTGTCGAGGCCGGGCAGCGGATCGGCGACTTGATTATAACCCATGACGCGATCATGACCGTCGATGAGCACAATCCGTACGATTACTTTATCAACAGCGGCGCGGTCCGTCCGGATGGCGAGACCGAAATCGAAGATCTCGGTACTCTGGCCGACTGTCAAATGGCCTACTTGTCGCGGGCCATATCTTCTGAGGGTCTCAGCCTGCCGCTGCCCAAAGTCAAAGCACCCTCGTCGATCGAATACATTCTAGTCGACGTCTTCGGCCAGGACGTCAGCTGCGAAGTTGCCCCACAGGGCCGCACTTGCGCCCGCTTAGAAGAGGCGTTTTGCGGCGAAGACTGGGACAGCATGGAGGAAATGACAGTCTTCGGAGTACCCTGGCTCGAACTGGTACGCGATCTGGATCAGAGTTCTCCCGGGGTGGCCGAGGATCTGATCGGCGGCTTCCAGGATGATTTTTACGAGATCAGTCTGGCCGTAACGGCCCTGGTTCTCTATGCCGACGTAAAGCGCGAGACCGAGCTGGCGGTCAAGGCGCGCAAGGTGCTCGGTGACCTGGCCGATCTGATGCGCTTGTTCGCCGACATTATCTACACCCAGACTCAACCAGACCGGCTGGCTATGCGAATGTATCAGGCCGCCCTGTTCGACGGCTGGGGCGGGCTCGAGTCCATTCCGCTTGTCGATCTGGCGGATTTCACGATTGCCGAGTCGCAGATTGCATACATCGAGTCCTGGCTCGAGATGCAAGACACGCAGCCGGCAGCTCTGCTGACCGACGAAGAGATTCTGGACCGGGTCGCAAGTCACTTAGAAGGTCGCAGCGAAACCGTAAAGCTTCGCTATCAAGATGCCTACGGCGATACGCCGCCGATCCGGCGCAGCCCGGATGGTTACGAGGCGCGCGGTGTGCCCGCGGCCGAGCACCCCTGGCAGCCGGTACAACGGCCGCATCATAAAATTGTGGGCGGCGTGCGTCTACTGCACGCATTGCCGCTGTGTGTGACGGCGCCTATGATCCTCGATTGTACCTGGGCCGCGTTGGGTTGTGCGCGGCCCGACTTTAATAAAGACGGCCTGGTCGACTCGGCCGACACTGACTTGTTCGAAACCCAACGTGCCGCATTTGCCGGCGAAGACTGCCGCTCCAACAACCAGTGGTGCCAGGGCGCCGATCTCGACCGGACCGGCACAGTCGACGATAGGGATAGTGCCTTTATCGAAGCTGCCCAGGACTGTCACTACCAGCCTGAAAATAAAGAGGATTAAATGGGGACGGGGTAACTTTTTTAGAACGAGGGAACCTGCTATGAAGCGGTATTATTTATTTGGCCTCCTGGGGCTTATATTACTCGGCGGCTGTAAGGCAGAAAGTAAGCCGGGAGAGAGTGCCGATCGCGGTCCTGCTAGGCTAGAGCCATCACAAGTCCTCAGTCCGAATGCAGTCAAAGAACCGAAACTCAATTGTCCCCAGGGCACCCAAGAGAGAAAAGTAGCCAGTAGTCAAGGCACGGGTCGACAGCGTTGTTGTCAAAGATCGGATGGTACTAACCACGGCCCTTGTTCCTACAACGATCCCAAGAAAGGCCTGCGAGGTGAATTTGGTTTTCATTCAGGAAAGCCGCACGGTCGATGGACCATGTATAAGGGAGTGCACAAGGGAGTCGAGATCGAGTTCGATCGGGGTCAAGCAGAAGGGAAGTGGGCTGGTTGGTACGATGATGGCGCCCGGATGAGCGAGGCTTCATTCAAGGCAGGCAAACAGCATGGTATTTGGCTGAAACTTTACGACAATGGACAGAAGGCAAAGCAAGCTGAGTATAAACAAGGAGAATTGACTGGCCCAATCCAATATTGGGACAGGCAGGGAAAACCGCTTTCAGAAAAGGAATTCCAAGAAAACAGACAATCTCCGGGGAGTCTGGACATTTCTGTATTCGACGTTTTCCGCTAATTAATCATGGACCTAAAAGGTGCCGCGGTAAGTTCATTGTACCGGCAAGTCACTGGCCGGGCACGGTTCAACCGCCCCCGTCATTTACGAGGCTGGCATTTTCCGTCCTCTTCAGCACTTGCAGATGCCGGCAAATATTGTCGAGTGCCTTGCGGTTCTGCTCGGGATCCAGTTCGGCTCGGTAGCCGAAGTCGCTACCGGCAATTTTGCTCAACATCGAGACACCTTCGGTGCGGTAGAATTCGGATGCGTCCGGATCCGACAAGAGCATCAGCACAAATCCCAGGGCCTTCTTTTCGCCTTTGTCGAATTTAGACTGAATGAATTCGAGTCGCGCCAGCGAATCGGGTAAGGCGACATAGCGTTCGATTTTACCGGGGCCGACACAGCCCCTGGTGGCTGTTTCTAGTTTGGCGGTGTCCGGCGGGGGTTCTTCGGTTGCCACAGGCTCTTGAGCCGTCGTCAGTTGATGAGCGTGTTGATGCTCGTCGCTAAAGCCGGCTAGTAGGCGTCCTTCGAAATAGACTCCGCAGGCTATGATCGCGACCACGCCACAGCCAATCGAGGTATACCTCAGGGCCTTGCTTTTATCAGGAGCGCGAAAAATATAAGCGCCGACCGCCAGGGCTGCCAGGATCAAGCCGTAAAATGCCACCACGGTCGGTCCGGGAGACAGATCCAGTTCGACCGAGAAAAACAGGCCCAGCACGGTTACAATCGTCCCGGATACCCAGCCGACAGTCAGTTGATGGCTGAAGCGTTTGGAAACCAGCAGCGCCATAATGGCCGGGGCAACCAGGAAAACAAACACTAAAAGGACCCCGGCCACACGGGTCGAGAAAGTAATTACGAAACCGAAAGAGGCGTAGAACAGAAAATCCCAAAAACGAACATTGATACCCTGGCGAAAAGCCTTTTCCGGGAATTCTGAAATAAGAAGAAACTTTTTCCAGTAGAGCAGGTGAAAACCACCGATCAGTACATAGCAGATTACAGTGGCGATGATGTCTGACCAGCGCACATACAAGAGGTTGCCGACCAGGATGCCTTCCATGTGTTCTACGCCCTCGGTCTTTTGCACGATCAGGACGGCCATCGAGAAAGCGATGATATACACCAGGCCGATGACGGCCTCGTGGGGTATCCGATCGTGGCGTACCCGGGTGAAGGTGAACAAGGCGGCGCCCACCAGGCAAAACGTCAGCGAGTACAGCAGCGATTGCGGGGTGCCGTCCATCAGCCCGAGAATGCCCCCGACAATTGTCCCCAGGGCGGCGATCTGGGCCAGGGCCAAATCGACGAAAATGACCCGCCGGCGAATGACGTGCAGGCCCAAGTAGGCATGAATGCCGACCAAGATCAGGCATTCGATGAAAGGTTTCAACATCAGTTCTAACATGTGCTCCTCCCGACTACTTTTGCTTAATTCGGCATAGGCTAGCCGCTTGTGTTCTCGAAGGCATTGACCAACTCGCCAATCCAGATATCGAACATGTCGAAGAAAGTATTCATGTCTTTCTGACCGTATGCGGCCAGGGCGACAACCACAGGTTTCGACTTGGTCATTTCGGTGACTCGCTTGACCTTGGCGATATCGAAGTAATTGGCGGTGAAGACCACCTTAATGTTGTCCCGGCGCATTGTCTCGACCAGCTTGGCCACGTGTCCGGGGCTGGGCGGAATACCCGGTTTGGGCTCCATGTAGCCGACCACATCGAGGCCGAACAATTCAGTGAAATAGGTCCAGTTCTTGTGGTAGGTGATGATCTTCTTGCCGAACAACGGCCGGCCTTGTTTCATCCAGCCGCCGAGGTAGTCCGTCAAGGGCTTGCCCTTGTATTTTTTCTTGTCCAAAAAAGAGTATAGCTGACCGTTCTCGGCGAGTCTATGCAAGGTCTTGACGCCGAGCATTTTAATCAACTCGTCGCCGTACATGCGTCGACTCACCTCGGCCTTGAATTTTTTCAGGTTGGCTTCGAAAAAGGCGCTGTGTTTCGGGGCCACCTTGCAAAGGCCGATGGTGATGTTGTCGGCGATCACCAATCCGTTCAAAGGTGAAGTGTGAATGTGAGGATTGCCGAAAATGTGTACGTCGCCTTCCGAGCGATCAAGTGATTGCGGCTTTTCGAGTATCTTCAAGCCGAATGCCACCGAAACATAGCCGACTTGACCACTCATGATCTTCTTGTTGCCCGCCAGGTCCTGCAAACTAGGGAGCCAGGCTTCCAGATCCAGGCCGGTGGCGATCAGCAGATCGGCCTTGGCCAGCTTCAGCGCCAGACTGGGTTTGGGCCGGACGATGTGGGGGTCCTGGTAGCCCTTGATGATGTATGTCACATCGACCTTGTCACCGCCGATGTATTCGACGATCGGGGCATAGGCGGATGAAGTCGTGAATACGTTGAGCTTAGCGGAGTCCGCCTGAGCAGTACTGTGCGGCAATCCAATAAGCAAGCAGGCCCATAAGAGCATTTTAGTTATTCGAATCATGATAGTACCTTTTCCTTTAGCAATTAATATTTTTCATGTTTATGCGGCCCGGCGGCCCAGTTGACTTGAAAAAGCACGCGGGTGTCGTGGCCGCCTTCGAAGACTTCACCGTGGCGGACTTCCAGGCGCAGATAGACGAATTCGCTTTGCCAGAAGGTCACATATGGGACCGCCTGCCAGAGCAGCGTCTTGTTGCCGTTATTGAGCGGCTCGACGAGATCTGCGCGGAGACCCACGAACCAACTTGCGCCCAACTGGTACTGCAGATAGCTGTAGATTCCCCAGCCATGCCGAGTGTCCGTCTCGGTTTCCTTGCGTACCCACAAACCCTCGCTGCGCCAGGTCAGTGAACGGTAGCGAGCTTGCTTCAATGGGCTCCAAAACAGGGTCAAGTCGGCGCCGGCCACGTAGGTGGTCCGGTAGTCGTCGTCCAGTAGCAGGTCGTCAATGTCGGGGTCCGGGTATCCGCGTTGGTTGTTGAAACCGAACATGCCGGTCAAGCCCAGTTCGAGATATGTGTTTTCGGAAAGGTCGTAGTAGTTTTTCAGGTGCACTAGCACCGTCGGCACACTGAAATACTCGCCGGCAAACAAGTGTTCATTGAGCCCGTCGGTGACCTGGATGGTCAACTCGTTGGTATGAGCCCAGAGCGCCGGCATCAGCCAGCTCAATGACAGGCCCGACTGGGAAAGTCCGCCTTCGCCGAGCAGTTCGTCCAGGGCCAGCGGATAGCCGGTCTGGTCGAGATCGTGTTCGTGCCAGCGATTTACCACTCCGAATTGTTGTCTGAAGTGCCCCACAGTGAGGGTGCAACGCGGAATGACTCCGGTCCAGGTTATGTAGAGTTCTTCGAGCGAGACGCCTTCATAGGGCATGAATCCCAGGGCTATCTTGGTAAACGAGAAAGGGTCGAGCGTCGACTGAACGTGCAGATCCAGGGCCCGCAACGGCAATCCGCTGCGGTCATTGGCACCGGCGTAACCGGTGAAGTCCTCGTTCAGGACCAGTTGGGCCAGGAAATCGCCGCTGACGCTGATCTCGGGATTCAGTGCCTGGAGCGAACGCGATGCGGTTATGTAGGTTCGGTCTTTCGAAATTACGGTTTTGTCTGGAGCCGAGGCGGCTTCGGTACTAGCCGACTGGCGCAGTTTCTCGAGTTCTTCATCTTCACGGGCTTGTTGAATTTGGCGCAATTGGGATTCGAGGGCCTTGAGGCGCTCTAGAAGCTTTCCAACATCTATCTCGGGTGCAGCTTTGATCTGATCGGCGGTTGAAGTCGCCGACTTGGGTTTTTCCTTGTCTTGTGGATATGCCCTGCCGGGCAACAGCAACAGCAGGGCTACAAAGGTATAAAACGCGAGTTTATGCATTGATCATTCCTCTTCTCGTGTAGCGTCTGCAGCGGGTATGCCTGCAGCGCAACAGCGGACGTATTAGACTATTTTGTAAATGCTGATTGTCTAGGAGACTTCCGCAGGAGGGGAATGCTTGGGTGCTCTGGCCAGGATGGATATGGCGGCAACGCCGTCAGGTTGATTTTCGTAACGACCGCAGCCGTCTTCGACCGGGGCCAACGAATTGTCGAGTTCGGAACCAAGTGCCAAGTTAGTCGAGACCAGGTTGGCAAACGGGCATGCAACGTGATTGTCTTTCGCCGCATGAAAAGTGCCAGCCCGGAGTCCAGGTATGTTGTCGAATGGGACGGTCGAGTGGCGTTTGGCCCGGGGGTTACTTTCGGGCAGAACGTCCTCGTAGCGATGGTGAACCGCGCAATAACGATGTTTATGTGACGCGAATGCGAGGTGCAAAGGCGCCAGGAGCGGAAAGATCACCAACCAGCCAACCAGGCCGATTGTCAGGAAAGCAAGCCCGGCGGTTAGTTGGGAACCTCGAGCCGATTTGAAGATTGGTTGAATCATCCAGGGTTAATTTATCGGTGTTTCGCAGGATATTGTCAAATATTACCTTATTAGGGAGCTGCGCAGCCCTTGGCCGTCATAATTGCGAGCAATTTTTTCTGACCGGCTTCATCCCACCTTATCCATTCTCATTGTCCTTTCCGGCGAATTCTCAGGCCGACAAGACAAATAATGATAAACCATAAAGAGCCTGAGGCCGGATTGGAAGAACATCGGCAACCGCTAAGATCATCTTCTGAACCGTTGTCGGCAGGCTGTGAATCCTGCCCGGCGTCGATTGTTCCGTCGGGCTGATCTTGATCGGGATTGTTCGGGTCCGAACCCGGGTCGCTGCCGGCGTCAGTTCCGGCGTCAGTTCCGGCATCAACGCCTGCATCGGGCGGACCGCCGTCGGTTTCATCGACGATGATTTCCACCCAGACCCGATCGCCGAAGCGGCCGACTCCGAAATTGTCCATACGCCAGTAGCCGCGATGAGTTCCTGTTGCCTGCGGGGCGGTCATGGCGACCTGCCAATCATAGGTTGCTCCGGGAGCAACCGAGGTTCCTTCGGGCAACAGGGTTTGCTCGGTTGCCCCGAACTGTTCCTGGCCGTCGAAGGTCCACAAGAAATTTGCGCTTCTGGTCCAGGTTGAAGTGCCGCTGTTGCGCATGGTCCAGCGCTTGGTGAAGCTCTGGCCCGGATCGAAATGAGTTCCATCGGGGATACTTTCCGAAACAAACTCGGCCCCGTCGACTTCGGCCCCGTCGGGATCGTAGATGAACCCGGCCGTGGCAAAACCGGCGTCGCGATGGCGGTCATGAGTTCCGCAGGGCCCGCCCCAGAATTGTTCGGTCGAATCGAAGCTGCCGTCGGGGTAGGCGGTGACTACCCAGCCGACGTGTCCCCACTGGCTGCAGGTAGCCGATGGATTGCAGACGAAGATCGAGCTGTTTTGCGGGGCACTGCCCATTTGATAACCGTTATCGGATGCATACTCATCCCAGGTTCCGGCGTCGGTGCACCACGCTAGGGCGCGGCCCCAACCGCAACAGGCCATGTGCCAGGCGTGCCAGACGCAGTTGCCGCAGGTGCCGTCACATATACAGAAATTGTTACCGCCGCAGGTACATGTGTCTTGCTCACCACCGCATTCAAATACGGCCCATGAGTTTGCCGGCCGGCAACAGCTTATCAGGATAACAGCCAGGGCGATCCGCAGAAGTAACCTCATCGGGCACCTCCCGGATCTTTGATTTCGGCAAGGAAAACAGTGCCGCTTTGCCAATCGACGAAGGCCAGTCGCTCACCCTGCGGTGAGATGGCCGGCTGCATTTCGATAATGTCTTTGGTTTCGGTCAAGGGCTGCGGCCGGCCGATATTCAGATCGAGCAGCTGCAGGTCGGCCCCGGCTAAGTAAACCTTTCCGGCCGGTGTCAGGCCTGCAAGCGGGAGTGTATAAATCAACCGGTTTCCGTCGGGGTGCCAAACCGTTTGGGCGCCCGGGCCGCTAAAAAGGGTCCGGCCGGCTAAGTTGATTACCCGCAATTCGGCGGTTGGCAGGTGCCCGCTGCAAAAAGCAATCAGGTTCCCGCCTGGGCTAACGCGCACGCCCCAGGCGTTCTCGGCCAGAGTTTCGAGCGTCTGGCCGTCGTCGCGAATGATCCGCCCGCGATATCTGTCAAACGTCACTCGCAGCCGGTCGTTTTCGAAAAGTAGATCTTGTTGGCTGGCAACGGCTGGATTGACGGCCTCCAGTTTCGAAATGGTTTTTTGACCAAGCTGCAATTCATACAAACCGATTCCTGCGTAGCCCGACAGGTACAATCGATCTCCTGCCGGCGACCAGCGCGGAGAAACATAGAATTGGCCCTTATTTTCCTGGGGTTCAATGTTTGTAATCATACCCGATTGTGCAGCCGGTGGGTCAGTCATTTGGCAAGCGGGAAAGAGCGGCAAGATCAAAATGAAAATAAAAGCGAAACCAAAGTGTTTCATAATTAGCTCCCATACCTGCTCAGGCTGTTCAAGTTAGGAGAATTATATCACATATTGCGTTCGTCAAGTTGCTATTTCCCGCGATCACTCATAAAATTGTTCAGGTGAGCATTTTTAAAAGATTAGCTAGTCTGTTGGGGCTGATAATTCTGGCGGTCAGCCTGGTCGGTTGCACTCCGAGCAATCGCTGCTCGAATGACGGCGACTGTGCCGCCGGGTTCAGCTGCGCGGAGGGTATCTGTCGCCAGCAAAAAGATGGCAGCAACGGAACAGATGACGGGGATGGCGGCGCCGGCGATAGCGACCGCCCGCAAGACGACATGGTCACAGTTGATGCCGGCACTTTTCATATGGGTTGTGATGAAAACGTCGAGGCGCCCTGTGCCGCCGATGAGGTTCCCTATCATGACATCAATCTGGCGGCTTTCGAGATCGATCGCCATGAAGTCAGCCAGGCCAATTATCAAGCCTGTGTTCGTTCGGGAACTTGTTTCCCGCCCGCCAGTGATCCCGAGTGTCACTGGGATCCTGTACAGAACGCCGACCTTCCCGTGGTTTGCGTTAACTGGGAACAAGCCCGGACTTATTGCGGCTGGCTGAATAATCGCCTGCCCAGTGAAGCCGAATGGGAAAAAGCCGCCCGTGGATTAGACGCCAGGATTTTCCCCTGGGGCAACGCCGACCCTGATTGCTCACGCGCGGCCAGTTCGGAGTGCGTCATTAGTGTTCAGCCGGTCGGCAGCCTGCCGGCCGGGGTCAGCCCGTGCGGTGCCCTGGATATGGGCGGCAATGTTTGGGAGTGGGTCAACGACTATTATCTAGCTGATTATTACGCATCAAGTCCGGCCAACAACCCGCCCGGGCCCGCTGACAGCACTCACCGGGCCATGCGCGGGGGCAGTTACTTGCACGAAGCGGCCTTGACTCGCTGTGCCAACCGTGGCGGCGAAGTGCCGACTGTCTACAAAGAGTATCTTGGGTTTCGCTGCGCCCGCTGAACGGCTCAACCGCTAACCACATTCTTCAGCATCTCAACCACAGCCTTGATATCGGTCCGGGTGGTCGCACGGCCCAGCGAGAAACGGATGGCACCCATACCGACTTGCTTGTCGATCTGCATGGCTTCTAAAACAGCAGACAGTTCGACTGAATCGGCATGGCAGGCCGCCCCGGTAGAAGCGGCCACGCCTTCTAGCTGTTGCAGGATCTGACTGCCATTTTTTCCGACGAATGAGACGTAGAGAGTGTTCGGTAGACGTTTTGTCGGGTGCCCGTTCAATACCACCCGATCGCCAAAGTGCCCTTGCAGGTCGTCAAAAAACAAATCGCGCAATTCACAGCTGGCCGATTTTTCTCTTAGCTGCTCGGCTAATTCGGCGGCGGCCCCCAGGCCGACATTTAAAAGAACATTTTCGGTCCCGGCCCGCCGGCCGGACTCATGTCCGGCGCCGTGCATAAAACTTACAAGTTCGATGCCCTGGCGGATGAAGATAGCCCCGACACCCTTTGGTGCGTAGACCTTGTGTCCGGCGACTGACAGTAAATCTACTCCGAGTTCTAAGACGTCGCAGGCGATCTTGCCGACTGACTGGGCCGCGTCGCTGTGAAGCCAGACGCCGCGCTCACGAGTGATCTTGGAGATCTCGGAGATCGGCTGAATGCTGCCGGTTTCATTGTTGGCATGCATGATCGACACCAGGATCGTCTCTGCTTTAATTGCCTTTTTGATATCATCCGGGTCGACAAGCCCCCGGGCATCGACCGGCAAGTAGGTTATTTGGGCTCCCAGTTTTTCTAAGAATTTGCAGGGTTGAATGACGGCCGGATGCTCGATCTGTGAGGTAATGATATGCGAGCCCTTGTCCTGCAGGGCAAAAAAGGTACCCTTAATTGCGTAATTGTTCGACTCGGTCCCCCCGCTGGTGAAAACGACCTCACTAAACTTGCAGCCCAACAGCCCGGCCAGTTGGGACCTGGCCTTTTCGACCGCAGCTTTAGCGGGCGCGCCGGCCCAATGACTGCTCGACGGGTTGCCGTAGTGTTCGGCCAGATAAGGCTGCATGGCCCGGCTGACGTCGGGTGCAATCGGTGTGGATGCATTGTAATCGAGATAGATTTTCTTCATCGTCCGCTCCTCCGAACTCCATTAATTCTTGTATCCTTGATACTTGGTGTTGACAAGCAGACACGGATTTCTTTCAACATATTCACATCTGATATAAAACTACAAAAAAACCTGACATAACAAAGGCATATAAATATTGGTCTTGCTTTAATACAATTTCGGCCAAAAACAGGGCTTATTTTAATACACATGCTGTGTCAAATTGCCCTTACTTTCGGACAAAAATGAAGACGAGGGTGGGTTTGAGAGAGGGATCTATTGGATTAATATTCTTATGTTCCAACGTCCCCCTTTGCTCCCATTTGGACGAACTAGCGTCTGGCAAAGGGCGAAATTTCAAACTATTGAATCTACCCTTTTTCCTCGTCGGAAAAATTGGTGAATACATCGATATGTATTCATAACTCGAAGGCAGCGATCCTCCGAACTCTATCGTCCGGAGGACCGGTCGGGATGTCAAGGAATCTGGCACTGGCCGTCGATACAGCGTTCGCCGCCGTCGTAATTGCAATCGCAATCAGAGACGCAATCATTGGGGGGTTCCTCATCGGGGATTATGCAATAGCCGTCCTGGCAGACTTCATCGGCTTCGCATTGGCAATTCAATTCGCAGGGGGTCAGGCAGGTGTTTTCGACACATTCGTCACCGGCGGCACAATCGGCGTCGGTACAGCATTCATGTTCACAGACAATAGTGCATGCGCCATCGATGCATTCTTTGCCCTCGGGGCAATCGCTATCGGCGCAACACTCGAACTCGCAAATTGGCGTGCATTGATTGTCGATACATTCGTGATCGGCTGAGCAATCTTCGTCGGTACAGCACTCGAACTGGCAGGCAGGTATACAGCTGCAGCCGTCGCAGATTTGACCTTCCGGGCAGTCTTCGTCTGCGGTACACAAGACAGTGCACTGACCGTCCAGGCAGACCTGGCCTTCGGCACAATCAGTGTTCTTGACACAACTTCCGTCGGGTTCGATGCACTGGCCGTCATGGCATTGCTGGCCCTCGGGGCAGTCGGCATTGCTGCTGCAAACCGGTTGCAAGTCGCAGCCACAGGGTGAGGTGCGATAGAGGGCGAACTCGCCCTCGAAAAACCCGTCATCGGAAGAAACTTGAAGAACACCGCGAATCTCGCTGGCCGAGAGCAGTTGCGCGGTAAAAACGGCGTCGAAACTGCGTTCCCGAGCGTCCGGATCGACGACTTGACCCCAGAGTTGATCGTCTTCACGGGTGCCGGTGACCACAATATTAAGAGATTCGAACGACCAGTCGTCGAGTTTCAGTTCGACCCAGCCTTCGCCATAAAAATGATCTTCGTAGAAATCGATGTCGACAATGGCCCGGCCGACGACCCCGTCAGCCTCGAAGGTGCCCACGTAGGTAGGATCGATACCCTGCCAGTCGGGCACATACCCTTCGGGATCGGGCAGGCATTCATCGGTCAGCGGGCAATTCATCACGGTTTCCATGCACTGTCCGCCCGGGGCGCAGATCTCGCCTGAATGACAATCCGAGTTGTCTTCGCACCAGCCCGAGTAGTAATCGTCGTCGCTGCCGCCGTCGAAGTCATCGTCCCAGCAATCGCCGTATTCATCCCTACAGTCATCCCAGCAGTCTCCGTACGGAGTTTGGTCGGCACAGTCATGAAATTCTTTGAAATCACAAGCGTACAAGGCAACAAAAGCAGAACAAGCCAGGCTCACCCAGAATATTTGTTTCATCGACTACCTCCTTTAATATAGGCAATTTGTGCTCAGTCCGAATCTATAGGATCTGTCTGTAAGTCGCCGGGCAGGCAGGAGCTGATCAAAAAAAATTCAACCGAAGAATATTACTTTGCGTAATTCCTTGGCATTGGAGACCAGATGATCCGGTTTGGCTTCGATAACCGACTGGCTGCCGGCAAAACCCCAGGTTACTCCGCAGGTGGTCATTTTGGCCGCCCGACCGCCGCCGACGTCGTTGTGAAAGTCGCCGATCATGATGCCGTTTTCGGGCGAGACGCCCATGTTCTTGCAGGCGGCCAGCAACGGATCTGCATGCGGTTTGATCAAATCGGTTTCGTCGCCGCCGACCAGGGTTGCAAAATGGTGATCCAGGCTGAGGCCTTCGACTACCCGCCGGGCAAAGTGGCCCGGTTTATTTGTGACAACTCCGAGATGGGCGCCTTTGAGCTCATCGAGTAGTTCAATAATACCCGGGTAAACATAGGTATTATCGATATGGTGCTCTTTGTAATAAGCCCTGAATACCTCGATCTGTTTATCGACATCGTCGCGCCCCAGGCGGGTCAGCGATCGCTGAATCAATACACGCACGCCGTCGCCGACATAACTGAGCAGTTCAGCGTCGGGCAGGGGAGTCAGACCCATATTCACGATCGTGTGATTGACGGCGTTGGCGATATCCTGGCCCGAATTCACCAGAGTGCCATCCAGATCGAACAAAATCGGATCGAAACGTGGTTTCATGGGGGTAAATTATCACAGCGATACTTGACATGAAACGATCTTAGGGGGAGATTGAATTCTAGAGATAATGTAAATGATTATACTTTTCTGGATAACAGTTGGAATCGGTGGACTCTGGGTGTTTTTGTTCACCAAGGCCTTGTTTGAATTGCGGGATATCCCGCATGTTCATCCGGCCGAGGGTGCCAGTTGGGGTCCGCTTCCCAAAGTCAGCGTGATCATTCCGGCCCGCGATGAAGAAGCCAATATTTCCAACTGCATTCAGTCACTGCTGGTGCAAGATCACCGCAATATTGAAATCATTGTTGTCGACGACAACTCGTCGGATCAGACCGCCGCGATCGTTGCAAATTTCTGCAAAATGGATAAACGCGTCCGGCTGGTCAAGATTACCGAACTGCCCGCCGGCTGGACTGGAAAATGCAACGCGGTTCATCAAGGTGTTGTCCAGGGGCAACCGACCGGGCAATGGCTGCTTTTTACCGACGCCGACACTATTCACAGCGCCCAGAGCATCAGCGCCCCGTTACTGGCGGCTATCGATCGCAACGTCGACTTGATTACGATTATCCCTCACCTGCAGGCCGAGAGTTTCTGGGAGCGTTTGATGCAGCCGACGGTGGCGGCCTTGATCGCATTGTTCAACAAGCCGGCCAAGATCAATGATCCCGACAGTCCCGAGGTTTTCGGCAACGGACAGTTCATTATGGTCCGCTCACAGATTTACAAAAAGGCCGGTGGCCATGCGGCCATCCGCGGCAAGGTCCTCGATGACACCGAATTGGTACGGGCCGTTGTGGCAGCCGGCGGGCGCATGTTTCTGGCCCTGGGCCGTGATCTGTTTTCGACCCGTATGTATGTAAACCTGGCCGCGCTGATAGAAGGTTGGGCCAAGAATTTCTACATGATTCTCGAATCGAAATTACCGCGCGTGGTTCTGGCCGTCAGCTTGGCTGTGGTAATGAGCCTCTGGCCGGCGCTGGTTGGGCTGGGATCGATGGCGGCGCTCTTGCTCGGGGCCCGGCCCTGGCCGTCCGGCTGGCTCTGGGCGGGAGTCGCTATATATTTTTTAGTGATGATCTTTCAGGCGATCTTGCGCGGTGTGAATCGCTGGTATCCGGCTTACACGCCCTTTGCGCCCCTGGCCAATCTGATGGCTGTTTACCTGCTGGTGCGTTCGGCCCGTCTGCATCGTAAAGGTCGCGGGGTTACCTGGAAGGGCAGGGTCGTCTTCGACGACCAGGAGAGAACCGATGGGTCCTGACAACAATGTAATCGAGGATTTGCCGCTGGCCCGGATTGTCCGCCGCAAGGTTTGTCAGTTACTCGACGGGTTGGGTTCACACCGCATCCCGGACTTGTATAAAAGAGTTTTGGCCGAGGTAGAAAAAGTATTGATTGAAGAGGCCCTGCAGCGCTCGGCCGGGATGAGAAATCAGGCTGCCGAGATTCTGGGTGTCCATCGCAATACTCTGCGTAACCGCATGCGGGTATTGAAAATTACTGCCCGGCGCGGTTCCTGATCTGACCGGCCAGAGCTTTATTGGCCCGCTTACCGGCCGGCCACTTGGTCAGATATTTACGAAAAGTCAAAAAAGCATCCCGAGTTTCCCCCATTTTTTCTAAGCAGACGGCTTTCAAGTATACGGCTTCAGAACGATCCGGACTTTCGGGATCGGCAATGTAGTTGTTCAGGCGATTGAGAGCGCGCTTGTAGTTACCGCGTTGAATTTCATTGCGCAGCTCGTTGAATATCCATTCAGTATCCTGGTATACCTCGTCGACTATTTTGGCAACTGAGTCACTCGGTAGTTTCTTGTCGGGTTCTACCGCTATCGGGCCGCTCGGCTCAGCTGGTCCGGCCGGTTTGTCCGGCACAGGTTTCTGATCGGGCTTGGCGACCACTCGCGAGCCGTTGGCGGGCCTGGTTTTGAGCATTGCCCGGCTTGAATCGGGCAGCATAGGTTGCATCAGCTGGCGCATGCCTTTACCCAGGGCTTCAGTCCTTAACAGCTCTCCGGTTTTAGAAATGATCACTTGTTGACCGGCTTGAACCGGAATGGGTGGTTTCTTGCAGGCGGGGCGATTCATTCTGATCTTTCCTTTGGCGACCCCGGCCACCAGCACGCCGCTTTTCATCAGGCGCACGGCCAAGACTGTTCCAACAACTTCGGCTTCGGCCGGATCGGATGCAATTACGAAAGGTCGCTCAGGCGCTCGAGAAGTAACCTGACAGGCCGCAGCTCCCCTGAGCAAATAGAATCGGTCGCCGGCTTGCCCGATTGATTCGAATTTCAATCCGGCATCCGGCCCGAGCCGAACCTGGCTGCCGTCAGTCAGCTGTAAAAGTACCCATGAGCCGGCCGTGGTCGAGAGCCTGTCCCCTGCAAATATTTCGGCAGTCTTGGTCAAGGGATGTGAGGCGACTTCCCGGGGGCTGCGCAGATAGGCGCTACCCTCAAATTCGACCACTCTAACAGCCAGGGCTTCAGGTTGGGTCGGCGGTCTCTTGTGGGCTGCAACTTTTATTACCGGCCGGTGTTCAACTTGGGCAGGCCGGCTGGCGGCCCAAACCACTAGCCAGAGCAGTGCCCCGCAAGCTACTGAGCTGACCGGTAGCCAGACCAGCGGATTGTGCCACCAGGGTTTGTTGGTCTTGATTGACCCGGGAGTGAAACTCCTTTTCCACTCGGGTTCATCTAGCGCTGTTTGACGCGCCAGGCGGCAGACGTCGGCAGCTTCCTTCAACCGGCTGATGGCTGCTAAGCAAGCCGGACAGGATTCCAGGTGGCCGACGAAAGCGGCGGCTTGATTGGCTTCCATTTCGCCGTAGGCGTAGCGAACTTGATCGTCCGGCGAATAGGGGCATTTTACAGTTTTCATTTTTTCACCCCTTTAGTTCGAGACAACAAACGGGCCAGCTCACGGCGTGCGTAAAACAGCCGCGAGCGGACGGTTGGCACCGGAGTGCCGAGCATCGACGCGATTTCATCGGCCGGAACCTCCATTATGTCGTAAAGAACGATGATATTGCGCTTGGGCTCTTTCATCTTAGACAGAGCCCGGCCCAAGATCGAGATCGCCTCGGCCCGCTCGGCTTGCTGGTGCGGGTCGGGATCATTACTGGCCAGCTGAGGCAGATCGTCGACATCGGTGGTTTTTTTCTGGCGACTGACCTTTCGGCGATAGTCCATGGCAACGTGTATGCAGATAGTATACAGCCAGGTCGACAGTTTCGAGCGCCCCTCGAACTTATGCAGCGAACGATAAACTTTGATAAAGACAGTCTGGACAAGATCTTCCAAGTCAGACGAATGACCCAGTACGCGGGTCAGCACCGCCCAGGCTACTGAACGGTATTTTTCGTACAGCAGCTGCCAGGCGGCCTGGTTGCCCGCCAGGCAATCATCGATCAGAGCTTGCTCGTCGGCCTTAGAAAGCCTGTCAGGCTTCTGCGACATCCAGCCTCCAAATGGCCGGAGACCTGCCTTGATTGCGGCGACGGAGCCCATACTAGATGAGTCGCCTAAACTACCGGCCATATTCAAAAAAAATTATCCCACGGCCCAAAGACGAGTACAATGGCGATCATGAAATCTTACTGTTTGACGATAGCCGGGTTCGATCCATCGGGCGGAGCAGGTATTCTGGCAGATCTCGAGACCTTTGCAGAGCTGAAAGTCGAAGCCGGTGCAGTGATTACGGCCCTGACCACCCAGAATCGCAGGCGAGTCTCGGGTGTCTACCCGTTTCCAGGCGTTCGGGTGGCCGAGCAGGCCGAACTGCTGATAGAAGAGCGCAGGCCAAAAGCCGTAAAAATCGGTATGCTGGGTTCGGCGGCCGTGGTTAGACGAGTGGCTAAGTTGCTCGACGGGCTGGGTGAGCTGCCGATCGTGCTCGACCCGGTCATGAAAGCTACAGCCGGGACTGATTTACTCGACCCAGCCGGTCAAAAGCTGCTTTCAAAAATGTTACTTCCGCGGGCGACGGTCATTACTCCCAATATTTTCGAGAGTGAGAAACTTTTGAAAAGAAAGATAAAAAACAAACGAAACATGATCCGGGCCGCTAAAGATCTTTGGCAGCTGGGGCCCCGGGCGGTAGTCATCACCGGCGGTGATCGCCGGGGTGACCCGCTGGATATCTTGTACGATGGAAAAAAAGTCGACGAATTTTCGGCCAGGCGCATCAAGGCAGACGTCGTGCGCGGCACCGGCTGTCGCTTCTCTTCGGCTATGGCGGCTTATCTGGCCAAGGGCTACTCAATCAGCCGAGCGACGCGCAGCGCGCGAAGCTACATAAGAAAATATATCAAAGCAGCAGCGCTTTCATCTTTGATCAAGGAGTGAAAATGCGTTCGTGTCTACGATCATTACTGACAGCCCTGTTTTTTGTAATTCTAGCCGGCTGCGCAGAGGAACCGGTGGACAACGGTTTCGAGCCTTTCATGCCGCCCACGGCCGAGAACCCTTATGTGGATGTTTCCTTCTTGCAAGAGTACAACCACACGTTAAATGAGTTAGAACCCGGTATCGGTGGGCTGGTCTCAGTCCTGCTGCCCCCGGCCGGCCTGACCGGGTTCGAAACTCCCACCCAGATCACAGCTCGCGGCCTGGTCAGTCATGACAATCAGGGCCAGTTACAGATAGTTCAGATTGAGGCTGCCGATCCGGACCTGGTCGGAGCGGCTTTTTACGCAGGCGGCCTGGTACTGGCCGGCCCTGCCAGTCTGTATTTCTACGACACGGGCAGCCTAACGAAAGTGCCGGCCCCGGCCGGACTGATCATCAGCGGTCTTGTAGCAGGAGCCGACCGGGTTTATCTGCTAGCCGATTTGGGTTTGGGCTGGGCCGCGGGTCCCGGGTCGATCAGCTGGCCTGCGGGCGGCTCGCCGGCGACTGCTGCGCTCGAGCAGGGCGGTACTTTGTTCGTGGGTGGCGCCGACTTCGTGGCTGCCTACCCGGTGCCCGGCGATGGCGCGCCTGATTGGACCCTGGACCCGGGCGTCGGGACGGTGGCCGGACTGGTGGCGCAGGTGTCCTTGCCCCGGGCGCTGGACCTTGTGGTAGTCGGCACGGACGGTATTGCGGGTGTCTCCTCGCAAAGCTTAGTGAGCGTGGAAGAATTTACGCCCGGCCGGGTGCCGCTTGACCAGCCGCGGGCCGCGGGGCTGGCTTCGGACGGGGGCTTCATTGTGGCTACTCGCGGCGGGGCCTATCGGATCATGCAGCGCGGGATCGGGCCCGAGTGGCGCGTCTACAATGCCGAGCGCTGGTTGCCTAATGAGGACGTGCGTGCCCTGGCCAGCGATCCGTCAGTTCCCGATGGACCGATCTATTTTGCTACTGCCGCAGGCCTGGCCTCGGTCACTGCCCAGCGCCTGACTCTGGAGCAAAAGCTGGAACCCTTCGTCGACCGGGTGGTACTGCGCCATGATCGCGACGGCGCGGTGGCCGACTCTCACCTGGAGGTAAAGGGCGATCTGTCGACCAACATCCCCTGGGACTCGGACAACGATGGCGGCTGGACCTGCTACTGGATACTGTCAGAGTGCTTCCGCTACCAGGTCACCGGAGATCCGGCGGCCAAGGCCCATTTCGACAAGTCGCTCGAGCGCATGCTCAGCTTCCGCACCCTGACCGGCACCGAGCACTTCCTGGCCCGGGCGGTGATCCGCAAAGAGGGCTGCCCGCTGGACGATTGCGACGATCCCGACGACGGGGAATGGTTTACTTCCCCCGACGGCGAGTGGTGGGTCAAGGGCGATACCTCCAACGACGAAGTGACTTCGCACATGTTCATGATGGGCCACGCCTATGACTTGTGTGCCGACGAGGAGCAGCGCGCCGGTATCCGTGCTCACGTGGCCGGCATCGCCTCCGGACTGATAGATCACGGCTACCAACTGCTCGACATCGATGGCGAAGTCACCAAACACGGCCAGTTCGATCCGGCCTACTGCAACGAATCGGTCCCCGGCGAGTACGGCGATGGCGGCCACCGGTCCGGGCAGATGATCGCCATCCTGGTTCTGGCCTACTACATGACCTCAGATGAAAAGTTCTTGGAAGCCGAGCGCTACCTGATCGAGGAGCACCACTACGACGAGAACATGATTCACGAAAGCGAGTACCCGTTCCGCCAGGGCCACGGCGACGGCGACGAGCTGTCGACCCAGGCTTTTTTCGTGCTGTTGCGCTACGAACAAGACCCCGAACTGCGTCTGAAGTGGCTAGAAGGCTGGCGGTGCACTTACTCGAACATCCGCCTGCAACAGGGCGGCTGGTGGGACATGACTAATGCAGTCGTCGGTGGCGACCAGCCCGACTTTGGCCTGGCTGCGCGCTGGCTGCGCCTGACCCCGGTCGATATGATCCGCTGGAACCAGCACAACAGCCACCGCCTCGATCTGGCCCAACCGCCGGAGTTTTACAACCAAGACGGCCGCATGCGCTCGGACGGCTACATCATCCCCTACGACGAGCGCGCCAACGATCGCTGGAACACCAACCAGTTCAAAGTGGACGGCGGCCACGGTGGCATTAGGGAAATGGACGGGGCCGATGTTCTGGCCCCCTACTGGATGGGCCGCTACTACGGCTTCATCCTCCCGGCCGATTAGGTCACAAAAAAGCAAAGAGCGAATAGGCGATTAACCGATTCTGAGACCAGGTGCCCGCTTACGAATCCAGTTCGATCAGCCGGGTGCCGGCCTTGTCGCCGGATTGCTTGTAGAGATTATTGACATTCCAGAGGATATCCTGGCCGGTCTTGATTTCAGGATGCGGGTAACACACCAAGGCGGCGGTGAATGCGATCGAAAGTGCGCCTTCCTTGGAGGGCTCTTTGAGCGCTTTGCGAATACGCTCGACGGCTTTGCGCGCCCCGACCGAGGGTGTCTCGGGCAACAAGAAGATGAACTGATCGTAGTCGACGCGATAGATGCGATCGACCGCCCGCAGAGTGTTCTTAAAGACAGTTACCACCGCGCTGATCATCGAGGCGGCAACTTTCTTGCCCTGCGTGTTGAGCACCGAGTCGTATTCGGCAATACCGAACAAGACACACGATAAGGCGTGTTCATAGCGCTGGGCCCGTTTGAATTCGTATTCCATCCCGTTACGCAGCTGACGATAGCCGCCGATTCGCCCGGGCGTGTCGATCTCGCCCAGCTTTTTCAGGCGTTCATGGGCCTCTTCGAGTTGGCGTCGATAACGGCGCGTATCCAGGGCCGTTCTAATGCGGCGTTGCACCTCGAACAGTCTGAACGGTTTGGTGATGTAGTCATCGGCTCCCAACTCGATTCCGCGCATCTTGCTGTCGAGATCGTCTAAAGCCGTCACGATAATGATCGGGATTCCGGCCGTTTCTTCTTTGGAACGCAGCTCTTGACAAACTTCGAACCCATTCTTGCCGGCCATCATTATGTCGAGCAGGAGCAAGTCGGGCTTTTCGGACTGGGTTAGGTTGACGGCTTCGGTTCCGTCGTGGGCTTCGATTACCGAGTAACCGGCGGTTTCGCACAGCTCGCGCATCAAGGTTACGTTGAACTTGTCGTCGTCGACCACCAGTATCTTTTCGTTGTTGCTCATCGATACCCCTTCTCAATAATCACGATCGCGGGCCAGGTTTTCGAAGCGTGTGTATTCCGGTGAGAACTGCAGCTTGACCGTTCCGATCGGACCGTTACGTTGCTTGCCGATTATAATTTCGGCGATCCCTTTGTCAGGTGAGTTCTCGTTGTAGACCTCGTCGCGATAGATAAACAAAATTACATCGGCATCCTGCTCGATTGCCCCCGATTCTCTAAGGTCGGACATTTGCGGTCGCTTGGATTCGCGCGATTCAGG
The DNA here is from genome assembly GCA_019307065.1 of Deltaproteobacteria bacterium. Lineage (GTDB taxonomy): Bacteria > Myxococcota > B64-G9 > B64-G9 > B64-G9 > JAFDKH01. Next base: position 8,049 of record JAFDKH010000041.1, on the reverse strand, counting down.
CTTGCGCGAAAGCTGACTGAGCGCGACGACCGGCACACTCAGCTCTTTGGCCAGGGCCTTTAAAGAACGCGAAATTTCCGAGATTTCACGCTCGCGGCTATCCATTCGGCCGCTGGCACTGCCCAGCTGAAGGTAATCCATCATGACCATGCCCAGGTCTTTGCCTTGCTTGCGCAGTTCGGCTTGCAGCCGCCGGGCCTTGGCTCTCATTTCCATTACCCGGATTCCGGGCGTATCGTCAATGAACAGTTCGGCCTCGCTGAGCAAACCGGCCGCGCGGGCCAGTTTGCCCCAATCACTATCGGTCAACTGCCCTGTCCGCACTCTGAGGAAGTCGACTCGAGCTTCGGCACACAACATGCGCATGGTCAGCGACTCTTTACTCATCTCGAGCGAGAAGAACAGAGTCGGTTGACTGCCCTGGCTGGCGGCATGCTGGGCCATGTTCAAAGCCAGGCTGGTTTTGCCCATCGAAGGGCGTCCGGCCACGATGACCAGATCGGATTTCTGAAATCCTGAGGTCATTTCGTCCAAATCACGGAAGCCGCAGGGCACGCCGGTGTAGAGATCTTTCTCCTGGTAGAGCTTGTCGATTGTATCGAAGCTGTCCTTGACCAGGTCTTTTATTGGAACTACCCCGGCCAGCTCGCGTTTCTGAGAAACATTGAAAATCAGCTGCTCGGCGCTGTCGAGATAGTCGTCGACGTTTTCACGGTTTTCCAGGCCGGCCTGTAGAATTTCGGTGGCGGCGTGAATCAGTCGTCGGGCGATTGCTTTGTCGCGTACTATTCGGGCGTAATAAACGACGTTACCCAGGCTTGGCACCCGATCGGTCAAAGAAGCCAGATAAGTTACTCCGCCGATTTCTTCGAGCTGGCCATGAGACTTCAGCCGGTCTTCGAGTGTCAGGTAGTCAATCGCTTCGCTCTTTTGGGACATCTCTGTCATGGCCGTAAAGATCTTACGATTGGCTTCACGGTAAAAATCTTGATCACCGACTACGTCGAGAACCTGGTCGAGTACGGCGTTGTCCAGCAAGACCCCACCCAAAACCGATTGCTCGGCCTCAATGTTCTGGGGAGGCTTTTTGGGTTGAAGCGTGGGTTCCATGTCCCCTCGACCAGGCACGGGCTTGGACGTCAGTTGTCAAATCAATCGCTTACTTTGCGACTACCCATATCTTGAGTTTCGCAGTCACTTCCGAATGCAAGCGTACGTCGACAGTATAGACACCCAGGCTCTTGATCGGCTCATCGAGAATGATTCTCTTACGTGATAAGGTGATGCCTTCGTGTTGCAGGGCTTCTTCAATGTCCTTAGACGTAACCGAGCCGAAGAGTTTATCTTGCTCACCGACCAGCATGGGAATCGTGCAAGAAACTGTTTCCAGCTGACCTGCAATATCACCGGCTTCTTTTCTGACTCTGACCTTGTTTGCTTCGATCAGGCGTTTCTGGTGATCCATCTGGCGAATGTTCTTGGTGTTGGCCAGAACAGCCAGTTGCTTGGGAATCAAGTAGTTTCTGGCGTATCCGTCTTTAACCGATACCAATTCGCCGACAGCCCCGAGTTCGGGAACATCTTCGCGAAGAATAACTTTCATAGCTTAGGCTCCCCTAAATTGTCGAGGTGGAGAAGGGCACCAACGCGATCTGTCGGGCTCGCTTAATCGCCTTTGAAACCTGACGCTGGTGATGGGCACAGTTGCCGGATATCCGCCGTGGAATGATCTTTCCTCTTTCAGTAATGAAATACTTCAAAGAGTTGGCGTCGCGATAATCCACTTTGAGATTCTTGTCAGCACAGAACCGGCAAACTTTGCGTCGCGGGAACGGGCGCTTGCGTTTTTTCCCCTTGAAATTTCCTCTTTTAGGACCAGGCATGATTTACTCCTCTTTCTCGACTGGTGCGGACTCTGGTTCTTCGATCGGAGTCTCGTCTGCCGATTTTTGGCTGGCTTCTTCGGCGCGCAGGGCGGCGGCTTTATCTCTTTCGGCCTGCATTGCGGCGTCATGTACAGCCTGAGCCTCGGCCCGTGCGGCTGCTTCGGCCTCGCGCTTGGCTTCGATGATGGCCTGGGCCTTGTTGGCAGCCTCTTGTTCTGCCAAACGTTTGTCGACATCGACGTTTGTGGCGACCCTGATCGTCTGGAACTTCAAGACCGGTTCGAGGATCTTGAGATTGCGCTCGAACTCAAGGACTGCACCGGGCTGTGAGAGAAATTGCATAATGTGAAAAACACCTTTGGGCTGCTTCTTTATCTCGTAAGCCAGCTTTTTCTTACCCCAAGAACTTTGCTTGAGGATCTTGGCCCCTTGTTTGTCGAGTACAGTGGCTAGCTTTTGGTTAACCTCGGTACCCTCGCTGTCCGAAAGATCGGACCGAAGAATATAGATAGTTTCGTACTCCCTGAGATACATCTTGACCTCCCTGCGGGTTATAGCCCTGTAGCTTCCTGCTTCAGAGCAAGGAGTATGGTGAGGCGGAGCATCAGCCGAATTACTGTCCTCCGCTAAGCATCTCCTGACGTTTCTTCTTAATCATCTGCACCAGGGCAGACATAGTTATTCCTAATACCAATCCGGCCAAACCCGGAGCGATTCTGGCGAGGTCGCCGGCCCCGATCAGGTCTGCCAAAATCCATTGAAACAGCTCGGACAAACCCCAGACAAGCAAACCGGTGACAAACCCACTGATCGCCATTCTTTTGAAGTTCAATTTTTGTCCTCACTCAGTTTCCATGGGTTGAAACGATTCATGGCTGTATTCAGCCCATCCTCCAACCAGGTTATCAAGGCCGCTGTCGCCCGTTGAACGACATCGGCAACTATCTCGAGTTCGGCCGAGTTAAACGCCTCGAGAACATATTCGCTTACCTCTTGCGCTTCAGCCGGTCTATCGATTCCGAGTCGAAGCCTGATGAAGTCATTGGCCTCGATAGTCTCAATGATCGACTGCAACCCGCGGTGTCCGCCGTGTCCGCCGCCCCGGCGAACCTGGATTCGTCCAAGCGCAAGATCGATATCATCGTGGACTACAACGATTCGATCCAGCGGCACCTCGTTGAACCGGCTGACATCTTCGACTGCCAGGCCACTTCGGTTCATGTAAGTTTGCGGCTTGACCAGCAGCACTCGCCGATCGGCAATGTTTCCCGAACCGACATGTGCAAAGTGCTCAAGCTTGTTCAGCTCGATCTTGCACTGCATGGCCAGGTGATTCAATACCCTGAAGCCGATATTATGTCGGGTCGCGCCGTAAATATTTCCGGGGTTACCCAATCCCACAATAACAAAGAGCATAACGTGACCTAAGCGCAACGGGCCACAGATAAACCAAAACTATTTCTTCTTCCCGTCCGGTTTCTTGCCTTGATCTGCGGCGCCTTCTTCTTTCTTCTCGTCTCCTTCTTTCGTCTCGTCTCCTTCTTTCGCCTCGGCAGCGCCCTCTTCGCCCTCGGCTGCCTCGAGTCCTTCGCCTTCTTCTTCTTCCGGCTTTTCCTCTTCCTTCTCTTCGGTCGGTGCAACGACTGCGCAGATAGAGTAGTTGCGGTCGAAGAGCGCCTTGACGCCGTCGGGAAGTTCAGTGGCCGGCAAAGTCTCGACCTGGATCTCGCGCATAGTGACTTGTAAAACGCCGCCCAGTTTAACGCCTTCGGACTTGCCGACAAACTCCACGGGAACACTGCGCACGATTGCCTTGTTTGGATCTACATGAATGAAATCGACATGCAGAATGTCTCTCTCGACAGGATGTTTCTGCAGCTCCTGAACAAAGACCGTGCGATCGTCGGACGAACCTTCGAGTTTGATCAGAGAGTTCATCCCACGCGGTCCGCGCAAGATGCTGACCAGTTCAATCGGATCAACAGTCAGAGAAATGGCCTCTTTGGCCTTGCCGTAACAGATCGCCGGAATCCGGCCTTGTCGACGCATCTTGGCTGAGGGGCCTTTGCCTTTTACTTCTCGCGGTTCAACTTTCAATACTGGGATGTCCATCACTTTCCTCCAACACACATATGCAATACTTAAACAAACAGGGCACTCACCGAGTCTTGCATGTGAATGCGCCTGATGGCTTCGCCAAGCAGCGGAGCCACGGAGAGAGTTCGTATTTTATTGCAGGCTCGGGCATTGTCGTGCAACGGAATCGTATCGGTCACGACGAGCTCGTCCAGAGCCGAATCTTCAATGCGTTCAATTGCCGGGCCGCTGAGTACCGGGTGAACAGCGTAGGCGACTACTTTTTTTGCCCCGGCATCGGCAATAACCCTGGCGCCCTGCGTGAGTGTGCCGGCCGTGTCGACCATGTCGTCGATCAACAAGGCGTCTTGTCCTTCGACGTCACCGATCAGGTGCATTACTTTTGAAACATTCGGAGCGTCGCGGCGTTTGTCGACGATAGCCAGAGTCGATTTGAGTCGCTTGGAATAGGCCCGGGCGCGTTCGGTTCCACCGGCATCCGGGGAGATGACCACCGGCGGTCTCTCGAAACGTTTTGTCATGTCATCCAGCAAAACCGGTGCGGCATACAGGTGATCGAAGGGGATGTTGAAGAACCCCTGAATTTGTCCGGCATGCAAATCGATTGAGACAGCTCGATCGGCCCCGGCCGCGGTCAACATATCGGCTACGAGTTTTGAAGTAATCGGCGTACGCGGGGCTACTTTGCGATCCTGGCGGCCATACCCGTAGTAGGGAATGATGGCGATAATCTGGCCGGCCGATGAACGCCGTAGCGCGTCCATGATAATCAAAAGCTCCATGATATGATGATTGGCCGGGTGGCATGTAGATTGTACCACGAAGCAGTTCTTGCCCCGGACGTTCTCACCGATCTCAACAGTTGTCTCGCCGTCGGAAAACTTGGCTACAGCAGCCTTGGCTGGTTGCGTGCGCAGGTAGCTGGTAATAGCACGGACAAGCTCGACATTCGAGTTTCCTGAAAAAATAAGTGGGGAGTCTTCTTGGTACACTTGGTCCCTCTCGTATTGCTGGGAGTTTTTAACTGACCAGCCGGGCCTTGAAAATTATTTTGAAGTGCAGTTTGAATCAGGCGTCGCTAGATTCTCCTGAAGGGTTTTCCCCGCCCGAATCAGTGGCTTCATCTGGTTCGCTCTCGGAATCGTCGGAATCGCCGGACTCCCCGGAATCATCGGTTTCGCTTGCGGTCTCCAGCTTACGATCACCAACATCAGGAGGCGGAGCACCTGTACGCTCGAGCTCACGCCGATATTCTGCCAGAACTTCAGCTTCAATCATTTCACGAGTCTCGGTATTGAGTGGGTGGGCTGTGTCCTTGAATGTCCCATCCTTGCGTTTCTTGCTGGGCATCGCAACAAACAAACCATTGTTCCCCTGGATTACCTTGAGGTCTCTGACCACAAAACAGCGATCGAAGGTAATGGTTGCATAGGCCTTGAGCTTCTCCTCGCTAACCGGGAATACTCTGACTTCCGTGATTTCCATGGTGAAATTCCTCCCGTGTCCCCCCCCGGGAATCCTAGGGTGAGACTCAAGCCGTACTACGTAGCGGAATGCTGCCTAGATAGATTACCCTTTTGCCACGAGATACTGCCATTCATGTTCCCTTTCGATCTTGGTTTGCGCAGCTAGTAATTCTTCTTCAGATCGAAACAAACCAAAAACTGTCGGCCCACTTCCTGTCATTATAGCACCGGAAGCACCCGACTTGATCAGGTCTTTGCAAACCTTTTCGATTACAGGTTTTATTCGCGCACTGGCTTGTTGTAAATCGTTGTGCAAACTGGCGGCCAATTGCTCAAATCCTGCAAACGAAACAGGGGCACAATTCGTACCATCGGTTTTCTTTGATGTCAACGGTAAATTGAGACTTTCGTAGACTTGGCGGGTGGATAGACCAAAGGGGGCACTGGCCAAAAGCACCCAAAATTTGGCCAGGTCGGCCACTTTTTCGAGATCGTGTCCGACTCCACGCGCAATACAGGGCCCTGATTTCAGAAAAAACGGGACATCGGCCCCCAGCCGGGCCGAAATTTCATGAAGTTTTTTGGCAGCCAGCGGTTTTTTTGCCAATTTGTTCAAACCGATCAGCACACTAGCGGCATCCGAGCTGGCGCCTCCCAACCCGGCCGCAATCGGGATCTTCTTTTCAATACGAATGCTTACACCTAACCTGTCCCCGCTTTGCGCGTTTTCGGTCGTAAATGCAACTGCTGCCCGATAGGCCAGGTTATTGCTGCCGTCTAGTTCTGAATGACCGGGGCAGGTGACTGATATTTCGTCAGAACTAGGCTCGAGGGTTATCGTATCGTATAGGGAAATTGGAGACATGAGCGATTCAATATTGTGATAGCCATCTGCGCGGCGACCAAGAACCCGCAGATACAAGTTAATTTTAGCCGGCGCTTGTAAGCTGATTGTCTCCATTGTCGACATGATGCCCCAGATCGGGCTGAAATCCAATCTGTTTGATCTACAAGAGTGTGTCAGGTTGCCAAGATACCACGATCATGCAATGATGTCGCTCGGTGAAGGGAGTTTTGCATGTCTAGCTGGAACCCCGAAGTCGATTATAGTCTGGAGAGTTTCAAAAAAGAAGCCACTCTACTGCTCACCCGGTTAAAAGACTGCGGTTCTTTGGAACAAGCCCGCGAAAACGCTTTCGATTGGGTGGCAGGCCATGAGTACGATCCCGACAACCTGACCGACAAGTTGTTGCCAGGCGAGATCATTCGCCGGCGTGATTGCGTTAGGGCTTTTATGAGCATCATCAAGCCCTCATCTGACAAAAAAGCTGGTTTCAGCGTGACCCAGGCTATTTGGGATATTGCCCGCGGCCAGGCCCGCACCGATCTACAGGCCGGTTTCTTCGCCGAAATCATCAATATGATTATGGGTATCGAGGGTCGCTCGCTTTTTTCGGCGCCCGATGAATCGAAACTCTCGGCCGATATGAGTGGGCGCGAAGCCTCCAAAGTACGTTCGGACGAACTGGACAAGATTTGGGAGGCGGCCGCCAAGAAGATGGCCGGCTATGCCGACGGCTTGACTGCCGAAGCAATTCAGCGTCGCCAGGCCAGGAGTGAGCAGATCATCAAAGCCCTGGGGGGTCAATCCGAAAACTGGGACAACTGGCGCTGGCATGTCCAGCATGTGCTCACCGATGCTGAATCAGTCGCCAAGGTAGTCGGGTTGAGCGATTCAGAAAAAGACGCGATTTTACGCGCCAACAAATGCAATCTGGCCTTCGGGATTACGCCCTACTACGCTTCGCTGATGGATCAGCAGCCCTCGAGCCGCGATCGCGCCATTCGGGCCCAGGTCTTGCCGCCGACCAGCTATGTGGCCGAAATGGAAAAGCACCGCTCCGACCGTGGCCAGGCCTTCGACTTCATGGGTGAATACGACACCTCGCCGATCGACCTGGTTACCCGACGCTACCCGGCCATCTTGATTCTCAAACCCTACAATACCTGCCCGCAGATTTGCGTTTACTGTCAGCGCAACTGGGAGATCGACCAGGCTATGGCTCCCGGGGCGATGGCTTCCGAAGAGAAGATCGAAGCCGCCCTGCAATGGATAGAAGAACATTCGGCCATTCGTGAGGTTCTGATCACCGGCGGCGATCCGCTGATCATGAGTAACGAGCGAATCGAGAAGATCCTATCTCGAATTGCCGCCATTGATCACATCGACTTGATTCGAATCGGCAGCCGCGTGCCGGTTACCATTCCGATGCGCATCACCCAAAACCTGGCTGACCTGCTGGGCAAATTCCGCCAGCCCGGACGGCGGGAAGTCTGCCTGGTTACCCACGTCGAGCACCCCTACGAGATTACTCCCCAAATGGTGACCGCCGTCGACCGGATCAAGCGCCAGGGCATCAGTGTTTTCAATCAGCAGGTTTATACTTTCTTCACCTCGCGCCGCTTCGAAGCAGCCCGGCTGCGGATGCTCTTGCGCCGGATCGGGATTGACCCTTATTACACTTTCGTGACCAAGGGCAAAGAAGAAACCGGTGATTACCGGGTGCCGATAGCGCGCCTGTTGCAAGAGCAAAAAGAAG
>JAFDKH010000040.1:43247-58697 GCA_019307065.1 Deltaproteobacteria bacterium | reverse complement strand
TCTTGACCGAGCAGAGAATCCCGCACAGTGCTGCCGAACTCATCCAGGGGAGGGATCTTCCCGTCCGAATTCAACAGCCAGGTTCTCAGCAATCCGCCCACCGATGTTAAGCTCAAAGAAGGAGACGGGAATCCTCCGCCAATGTCCGCTTCCTTTCCCGCAAGACCGAATTCCTTGGCCACAGAGAATGCCCCCGCCAGAGCCTTCAGCGCTTCCCGGTATGCCTTGGGTCTGGTCACCTGGGAACCCATGTGCACCGCCAGACCTCGAAACCCGACTGCGGATCTCTTTGAGAGATAGGCAAGAGCTCTTCTCAGCTCATCCGGGCCCATGCCGAACCTGTCCGCCATAAACTCGGCCGGCCCGCTGTGCCACCGGGAACCCGGGGTCTTCAATCTCAGGCAAACGCAAAGATCCCTCGATCCGCTCGCCGCCTCCGTCACCAGGTGAAGCTGATCCAGGGAGTCGACCTTTACGAACCTGACTCCCAGCTCCACGGCTCTAACCACGGTGTCCGGCGTGTGAGCAGGACCATCCAGAAAGACGTCTTTGGGGCTGAATCCGGCCCGCAATGCAAGCTCGAGTTCGTGCTGGCAGGCCACCTCGGCCTCAGTGCCCATCTGAGCCAGAAGCCTGAGCAACTTAGGCTCCCAGGCCGTCTTGACCGAATAGGCCACCCGGAGCCTCCAGGGAGAAGGAAGTCTGAAAGCTTGTTGAAAGAGTTCACAGTTGACTCGCAACCTCGACTCGGAGAACACAAAAGCCGGTGTTCCGGTCGTCTCGACCAAGTCAGAAACACAAATCCCGCAGTAGTGCAGTGAGTCGTCTTCCCACAGGAGTTCAGGTATGCCGGCTGAAGGAAGATCCATCTCTACCCCTACTGATGAATCCCGAAGCCCGGGAGGGTTCGACGTAAAAGGCTCTTGGCTATTTCGGCAACCAGCCGGGGATTCCTGAGAAAATTACGGTACCTTTGCCACAACGCCCCGGGGTGCCGCACGAGATTGTAGAGATTGAACTTCAAAAACTCCCAGTGCGCGAGTTTTTCAATCTGACGAGAAGTCCACTGGGGGGTTTCGATATTGCACCTCGAGAAGCTGTTGTTCACAAAATCGAAACCCTTCTTCAAGTAGCCCTTCTTTGCGCAGGTCTCGTAGAGCTCGGTTCCCGGAAGCGGGTTGGCGATGAAGAACCAGGCGTAAGTAAGACCCAGCTTCCGGGGCATCATGAAAGTGTCTTTCATCTGTTCGAGCGACTCACCGGGGAACCCGACTATAAAGAAGCTGCTGGTGCGAATCCCGGCCATTTTCAGCTCGTGCAGTATCGGGGGGACTTTCTCCAGTTTCAGCGGCTTGTGAATTATCCGATCCAGAACCTGCTGATTCCCGCTTTCAAAAGCCAGAGTTACCTCATAGCAACCCGCCCTTTTCATCAGCCCAATCAGTTCTCTGTCCAGGGCCCAGAGCGCGATGCCGTTGGGGGTAGACCAGGCTAGTCCCAGGTCTCGATCCACCATGCCCTGGAGGAGCTTTCGGAACCTGGCTCGACCCAGGCTTAGGTTGTCGTCCTCAAACTGGACTTCCTCCACCCCGAACTCCCGGACCAGTAATTCGAGCTCATCGAGAACGTTTTCGGGCGACCGGGCCCGGAAGCGGTTGCCCCAAAACCGCCATGAGGAACAAAAATTGCACCGGGCGGGACAACCGCGGGAAGTGATGACGGTCGCAAACCTCTTCCTTTCCGAAAACAGGAGGTGGGGAACTCCGATCTGCTGGTACAGCTCCATAGGAAGCAGGTCTCGGGCGGGATACGGAAGGGAATCCAGATCCTCGATGAAGCGCGTTTTTGGGTTCACCCTGATCTCGCCGGTGGAAGGGTCCCGGAAGGCCAGGCCGTCGACGGTGGAAAGGTCCGCCCCGGTCTGCATCACGTCCAGGAGTTCCAGGAGAACCGGTTCTCCTTCCCCGAGTGCGATCATGTCCAGTTCCGGAGCTTCCTCGAGGCAACGCTCCGGCAAGAAGGACGGATGGGTTCCCCCCACTACCGTGACGGCCAAAGGCGCAACGGCCTTGCTGGTCTTGCACAACTCAGCCACCACCGGAAACGTCGAGCTGTACAGGCAGGTGATGCCCACGAGATCGGGGTTGAAGGCCGCGATCCGCCTGCCAATCTCCTCGAGGGGAAGCCCATACACAAAAAAGCCGTGGCTGCTGGGACGCTCGATATGAAATCCTTCAGCAACCGCATCAAGGATGGCCACATCACATCTGTCCCGGACAACCGCCGCCAGGCTGGCAGCCCCCATGGGTGGAAGCGCCTGCTTAATTCCCTCGCGGTGAATCCTTGTCGGTGGAAAAATGAACAGAATTCTCTTTACTGGTCTTGTGAAACCACCGTCTTTGCTTGAATCGTTGCTCATGATCTCTTGACGTTGATTTGCAGATTAGGTCAAGCAGATAAGGGTGTCAATTGTTTCTAGGTTTTCCAGGTCAGGTATTACCAAGCTGGATCTCGAATAAAGAATAATTGGTGCCTCTGGCAATCTGCTTGACAATCGGTTCTCGGCTCTGTTATGCAAACTTCTACGACAAAACTGCAACAAACTGCGGCCCTTCTGGCGCCTTTACCGGAGGTTGCGATGGTTGAGGCAAAGAATATCAGTTCCGGGGTGGACATTGATAAGTTGGAGGCTGACTTTCAAGCCGACCCGGGAAATTTCGTGCCCCTGGCACGTGCCTTTCTGGAGAGGAAACTTCCCCAACAGGCTATTCGGGCCTGTAAGCGCGGCCTGAAAAGCAACCCTAACGCTCCTGCGGGACTATTGGCTCTAGGTATGGCGTATTATCAGGCCTACGATGACCAAAACGCAGAAATTACTCTTAAGAAATTACTCAAGTCATCGCCCGACTCAGCCGTGGCTCATCGTTCTTTGGGTGAGATCTATTTAGACCGCGGCCAGGATCAGAAGGCCATTACCGAACTCATGCGTGCCATCGAAATCGAGCCAGGCGACCGACACACTCGCGCGCTGCTCGAATCGCTGGAGGAGAAAGTTCCCGATCTCAAGAGTCCTGACGGCCAGCCGAAAGACTATTGGCTGCCCAGGCAACTATCGGCAACAAAAGATGCACCCAAACCCCTATGGCACACGCTCATGCAGGTACTGGTCGTTGCCGCCATTATGGTCGCAGTCATCTTTTGGTACCGACATCATGTTAAAATCCGGGTACAGATTGCCGATCATATCAAGGCGGCCATGGCGCTCATCCCGCGCGACAACTTCGACGATCTCCTCGCGGCCGAAAAGTCGCTCGAGGCGGCCTATGCCCTGAATGAAGATAATGAGAAAACCATCGTGCGGCTTGCCTCGGTGGGTGCCAACCTGTGGAAATATCACAACCAAGACGATCGCAAGGAAAAACTCAAAAAATATCTGGCCTGGATGAATGAAGAGGAGTTGCCCAATCCCGAGCGTTTCGCTTTGAAAGCCTTGATGATGATTGAGGAGGGCAAGGTAGAAGAGGCCGACAAGTTCCTGACCGAAACCATTGAACGGGCCATCAAAGAAAAGGACATCTTTTTAGACGCCAGTATATTCGGCGCCCGCGGAATGGCCAAGCTGCAACTCGGCCAGGTCAAGGAATGCCGCGAGGACTTCTCACGGGCCGCGCGTTTTTCGGGCGATTCGCCCCACTATCAGGCTGCCTTTGCCGAAGTATATTTGAGAGAGGGCAATCTTACCCGGGCACTCAAGTATTTCAGGGATGCCTTACGCCAGAATCCGGCGCATACTTTCTCAAATCTTCGCCGGGCCTTCGCCTTTATTCAAAGTGGCAAGGGGTTCGAAAACGCCAAGAAGATCCTGGATGAATATCTCGATGGCGACCGGCACCCCGAGAAAGAATTTTCCCCGCCGATGAGGGGCATGCTCTATTTAGTCAGGGCCGAATATGCTCTGGCAAACGACAATGTCCCGGATGCCAACACCTGGCTCAGAAAATCTTTGGAGACCTACGACAACAGTGCCGAAGCCCACAATCTGGCCGGCCGCCTGGCGGCTTTGAATAAAGACGCTTCCAAAGCCAATGCAGAGTTTGCCAAAGCGTTACAGCTGGACCCGCGCCTGCCCAAAGTCTATTTCGATCGGTCCGAGAGCATGTACATGCTCGATGACAAGACCGGTGCGATCGACAAGCTCAAGGAATTTGAGCGACACTTGAAACCGACCGTGGCCTATCACATCAAAAAGGGAAGTCTGTATATGCGCATCGACGACCTGCAGGCCGCGCTGAACGAATTCCAGCAAGCGGTCAAGGTCGACGAACTCAGCCCGGGTGCCCGCTTCCACGTGGGTCTTTGCTATCAAGCCATGGGCAACAAATTCGGCGACGCAAAGGACAAACAAAAACAGAAACTGGCCCTCTTCAACGACGCTAGAAAGTGGTACGAAGAATCGATGATGCTGCCCGGCGGCGAACGTCCTGAAGTCTACCGCAACATGGGTCTAATCTACCTTGCCTCGGAAGACCCGACCAACGCCATGAACAACCTGGCCAAGTCAGTCTTGATGATGCAAAAAGCCGGCGAGCGTAACGTAAAGATTGCCCTGGTTTACGAGGACATCGCAAAAGTATTCGACTACCTGGGCGGGCCCGAAGGCGAAAAACAAGCCCAAGTGTACCGATTCAAAAAAGAGGGCTTACTCAAGGGCATGACTCTCGAGGAAGTCGAGAAGGCTGCCGTAGAACAAGCCAAGAAAGACAAGGCTTCCAAGAAAAAAAGAAAAAAACGGCGGCGACGACGGCGACGGCGCAGGTAAAAAATATTCGAGACTGTTCTTGAAATAAAAAAGGATCCCTGGTGGGTCCTTTTTTTATCCGCCTTCCGAATTGGATGCCATCATGAAACGAATACTCGTACTTATAATGTGCTTGTCGTGTTCCAACGCTCTGGCCCGCGAAGGTTTCTCACTCTCTTTGGGAATCGGCGGAGGAATCTGGAAGCTCGACAGCGACTCACTGAACTCTGTCCTGGCTGAGATTGGGCGCAGCGACGGGCAGCGCATGCTTGAAACTCTCGAAGACGGATTGGCCATTCGTTTTGCTATGGCCTACAACACCCAGGGTTACGCTTCTATTGAAATCGGTATTACCGGGCACGGCTGGAACCTCGACAGCGACCTGGGTGGCTCGGGGCATGCATCCCTGGTGGCCCACTTTCATCCGTTGCAACTCTGGTTTCCAGAACGAGACTATGATGCCAGCGTTTACCTGGGTGGGGGTTTTTCGATAATCGGCGGCGGGCATGCCAACGACAACCTTGATCGCGGACTGGATGGCGGGGCCCTCGAGTGCGGGTTCACCGGGCGCTATTTTTTCACTCCCTGGTATTCGCTGGGCGCCGATTTTAGGTTCACTGTGCCTTTTTACAACCGCTGGGTGGTTGATTGGGATGACGAAGACTATTCACTCGACAGTGCTCCATCAGCGCTTTTCTTCGCGATTCTGGTGACTTCTACTTTTCATTTCGAGACAGCCGCTAACTAGCTATAATTAGAAAACTAGTGAATCTGTCATCTCCGCGAAGGCGGAGATCCAGAAAAATCGGTAATTAAGCAGCGTTCCTGGATCCCCGCCTACGCGGGGATGACGGCACTATGGTATTTATCGACAGTCTCCTGCGCGGACATGACAAAAAACTGGTTTTAGAGTCATTTACACTGGCCATTTTCTTGACTTATATCCTACATGTAGTACAATGTAGTCAGATGTCGGAACACTGCGAACTCTCCCTCCTGTTCGCGGTGGGCCGTTCCCAGGAAAAAGGGCGAGCGCGCACTCGCCCTTTTTTTTCGTTAAGAAAAACAGTAGAGTTACTTCCAGAAGTCCTCCAACGAAAAGGAAAAGTACATGCGTTTGGTAATAACCTGCCTTGTCTTGCTGGTAAGCACATCCGCCTTTGGGGCTGAAAAACGAAACCCCTATCTGAGACTTCTCGAACGAACCCAGAGATTGAAGGCGGCCTTTAGCAAAGGCCCAAGCCTTTTCAATCAGCCTGCCCTTCGCGTTCCGGCCCTGGTTCGCACACATGACCCCAAGCTAACCAGTGCAGCAGTCCGCTCAGCCGGCGGACATGCCGGCCGGCCGATCGGCGCATTCTTGCCGGTCCTGGCTGAAGTCGATACTCTGAATTTAATAAGCCAGCGGGCGGAAGTAATCCGAGTCGAAGTTTCACCGCCCAAGAGAATATCACTCGACATAAGCTCCCTCGATGTCAAAGTCGACCAGGCCCAGGCGGGTAGCGGACTGCCCTACCCGATAACCGGCAAAGGCGCCATCGCCGCGCTGGTCGACACCGGCATTGACTATAACCATGAAGATTTCGGCGGCCAGCGCGGTCGCGTTCTGGCGATCTGGGACCAATTTGCCGCATCGGGAGATCCTCCCGAGGGCCAGACTGTCGGAGCCCTGTGCGATCGCAGCCGCTTGTTGAAGGGCACTTGCGATTCAATCGATCTGGTCGGACATGGCACTCACGTTGCCGCCACGATGGCCGGCTCCGGAGATAAGTATCGCGGCATGGCCCCCGAGGCCGATATCCTGGCAGTGGCATCAATAGACTTCGGCCTGTTGGTCGAATCGGTCCAGTGGCTTTTCGAACAGGGTCAAGAACGCGGCAAGCCGGTCGTGGTCAACCTGAGCCTGGGCGGACATTACGGCCCGCACGACGGCACTTCGGCTGAATCACAAGCACTTTCGAGCCTGACCGGGCCGGGTAAGATCATCGTGGCGGCGGCCGGCAATGAAGGCTCCGATTTCATTCACTTAGGCTACGATCCCGGCGGCCAAACCGGCAAAACAGTTTTTTACGTCTTTTCCGGGATGGACGTCAGCGCGGCCTTGTTTACAATCTGGCATTCAACGACCGCCGACCTGGAATTTGCGATTGGGGTTCAAAAAAATTGGGATGAAGTAACCGAAACCGATTTTGTCAGATCAGACGGGACATCCGGGCAATTCGATCTCAGCCATGCAGCTACTTCTTTAGGCAGAGTCTATTTCGAACCGGCCGGCACAGCCAACCCGGATAACGCAAAAATGCAGCTGGACATCGTAGTCGAGCCCAGCGAACATGCCTATGCCGATAACCAAGGCCTTTACAACTGGTACATCAAAGTTAAAGGCAATGGACTCTTCGATACCTGGAGCGCAGCTTCTGGATTTTTCACTCCGCCGGCCCGCTTTTCCAACCAGGATCAAAACGGCCTGACTCCAGGAGACAACGCCAAGACGATCGGCATGCCGGCAGCTGCCATCGATATCATCGCGGTGGCCTCTTATACGACTCGAGCCAGCTGGCTCGACGATGAAGGTATTGAACGAACTCGACCAGGCGCCGTTGAGGGCAATATTTCGGTTTTCTCTTCACGGGGTCCCTCAGCCAATCCGGAACAGACCGGCCATAAACCGGCCGTGGCCGCACCAGGTGAGGTAATCATGGCCGCCATGTCAAAAAGCTCTGCAGAGTTGTCCGAAGGTACTCAAGTAGACAGCACCCACATCGGCATGCAAGGGACCTCCATGGCTTGTCCTCACGTGGCAGGCATAGTAGCCCTGCTGTTGCAGATCGATCCCGACTTAGACCCCACCGGAATAAAAAGAATTTTGACATTGACCGCCCGAGCCGATGAATTCACTTCCAATCAGCTACCCGACCACACTTTCGGCTATGGAAAAGTCGACGCCTTCGAGGCAGTCGCAATGGCTGTCGGTGTTGGTGTTTGTGAGTCCGATGCAGATTGTTCCGAGGACTACCAGTGCTCAGCCGAGAATCGCTGTCAAGCAGATCAAAGCGGCGGTTGCGGTTGCGGCACAAAAGGATCTGGCCGAGTACTATTGATTCTGCCGATGCTAGGCTTGGTTTTCTTGCAGGCTTACAAGGTAAGGCGGCGGCTCAACTGCCAATCTTGAATGGTATGGTAATATTCCGCACCTGTCCCGAATAAGCGCGGAACCTCAGCGAAGTCAGCTTCTGTCGAAAACACCTATGTAAGGAACTACCATCCAGCTTGATGTTGTCCATCCTGACCTGGCTCACGCGTCCACCGTTGTTGATAGTGAAATCCAGAGTGATGACCTCGGGCAATTCCGTTTTTCTTCTGATTTCGGATCGAATACATGAATACAAACGGTTCAGATTACTGCGGGCATAGACGACTGATGTAATTTCTTCATTGCTCAGCCGTCCAACCATGGCCGTTTTGGTTTCCGGCGGTTTTGTCTTGCCGTTCTTGGGCCGGGTGTCTTTTGGCCGAACTGAAGTGGCTTTCCTTTTACCGGTTCGTTTGCGTTTTTTGCTACGTGACGAAGATTTGATTGCTACCAGAGTTGGAGCGTCATCGATCAAGATTCGATCGATGTTGATTCCACCCGTTTCTTCGTCGGCCGCATCCGTGGTATCCGCCCTGGCGGATGAAATCATCAACAGCGGAACGTGTTTGGTCGCCCAGGCCCGCATTAGGTCTTCGCCTTTCCAGGGGCGACTAACGATGATGAAATAGCTGGCCACAAAACTGACAATAACCAAAGCAACTGCTCCGATGGCTACGTTGATCATGTTGCGGACACGCCGTCGGCGCACGGCTTGTTCAGCCTCCCGCCTGGCTTGCTGCTGCCGAATTTTGACTTTAGCCTCGTAAAGAAAAGGATGGAATGCAGCCACAGCCTGAATGGTCGTCCAATCGCCTTCCTCTAGGGATATGGGCGTAGACTCGTCGACCTCGCCGGTAAACATTCGCTCGATGATTTCGGTCGAGGGAACCGGGCCGAGTATTTCGTCATGCAGCTTAAAAAGCCAATCTCCCGAAGGAGGTTCGGGCTTTTCTACTTCAGGACGCTCGTTAGAGTCTTGTTGAGCCATGCTCTCCGATCTCAAGGGCGTAGAATCATGCAGCTAGAGCCAGTTAACACATTCCAATGCCCGTTGCTGTCTGATTGAATTAACGTATCACAGGCCAGAAACGATCGGTAGGGATATTAAAACCCTATTCTTTCGAGACCAGTTTAAGGGCGGCAGCGTCCAGGCTGTTCGAGATTCCATCCTCTGTGCAGGCCGTCGGGATCACCAGCGACCGGGTGATACGTCTGTTCTTGCGATCAAACATTGACAAGTTCACCTTACATTTCCCGTCACGCTCGCGCACCTGGGTAATGACAACCATCTGAGAAAGCAGGTTCTTGCCCACGGATTGGGTGGATAGAGCCTTGAGCAGGTGGCGGTTAATCTGGAGCCAGGTCCTGTAGAAGTATGGGTATCTTCCCAGAGCTTCAAACAACTCGTCCGCATGAGACTCGGCGCGAGCAAGATCGTTAAAATACACTCTAAGTCCAGTTACGCTTTTACCTAACTCGAAGAAATCCTGGGCCTCCTCGATGGACACAAACGCCATTTTATCGTCGGTCTCTAATACGCCGGCAGAGAATATTCCGGAAATTTCGAAGGAGCGCGTCTTGGGGCGTAGACCATCCGAGCCCTTTTGCATATTCAACGGCGAGATGAGATGCACACTGTCACCTTCTCTGACAAACAACCTATCGGCAAGCTCCCTGCCGATGAAGAGTCCGGGCAAACTCATGTTCGCAGGTGGCTTGAGGTCGGTCAGAAAACTGATTGTTGTACGATCCACACCCTCGAGTATGACAGATGAGAAATTATTTTTAGTCGAAACAATTACCTCATTGACCACATAGGGAGTGACTGAAGCGACTTCAGTACTTTTCATAAGCTTGTCGCGAACAACTGGGTAGTCATTGAAGTTCTCGGCGCGCTTCGAAAAATACACATGCCCCCTTGCGGCAATGAGGGAAATCAGACATGCCTGTTCCTGGCTGGAGAGATACATATCACGTTTATGAACTAACCTGCCGTGTGCGTTGGTCAATTTCCGATCAACCACCTTGACCTTTTTTGTAGCACTGAGTTGTTCTGCCAGTCGATCACTTATTCGATCTATGGCCGCGTCCGATAGATCCAGGCCGGAAGTTTCAATATTGCAAACCGACACAATCGGTTTGTCTTGCCCTGCAGCAACCTGAGTAAGCGGTTTGTCTTCTTTTGTAATAGTCTGACAGCAAGAAATAAAAATCAGAAACGAGATCGTGCAAATCGATATCTTCGACATTGGCCATACCCTTGGGTTTCATTAGGCATGCCAAATCTACCATTATTTAACATCGAAAATCACTACCATAAGTTAATTTATGCAATTTGGAACTTTGACTTCCAATTTGCATGTATTTTATAGTTGCTATTGTGTAAATTGGAAGTTATGATTCCAATATGAGCAATTATTTACCACGATCGATCACGGGTCAAATCGAACGTAAGCTTGCCAGCATGCCCGCTGTCGCTATTCTTGGACCACGGCAGTGCGGGAAAACGACTCTGGCCAAGGCAATGATCGAGTCACGGGATGATGCGGTATACTTGGATCTCGAGCGCCGGGCAGACTTTAACAAGCTCAGAGATCCCGAGGCTTTTTTCGACTTGTATGCCTCGAAATTGATCTGCCTTGATGAGATTCAGCGCGTACCGGAACTGTTTAGCGAAATCCGGTCCAGGATCGACCGGCATGGCGGCAAAGGTCAGTTTCTGATACTGGGATCCGCCTCGCCTGAATTGATCAAACAAACATCCGAATCATTGGCCGGGCGGATCTCCTATTTCGAACTGACTCCGTTTCAACTGCTCGAACTGGGCATAAACAAGGATCGGATACTTGAAAGGCTATGGCTGCGCGGAGGATTTCCCCGAAGCTACCTGGCTTCAGACGAACAGGAGAGTCTCGAGTGGCGGAAGGATTTCATCAGGACTTTCCTCGAGCGCGATATTCCTCAATTGGGATTCACTATTCCTGCAAGACGGCTCGAAAGGTTCTGGCGAATGTGTGCGCATGTTCACGGCCAGCTGTTGAACCGATCCAGTCTCGGAGAATCTCTCGGTGTCAGCCATCACACCATTAATTCGTACCTCGCTATATTTGAACAGACCTATTTGTTGAGGGTTTTAGAGCCTCACCATTCGAATATGAAAAAGCGACTGGTCAAATCCCCGAAGATTTATTTACGGGATACCGGCATATTGCATGCACTGCTAAACATAGAGGATAATAATGATCTGCTTGGGCACCCGGCCTATGGCAGCTCCTGGGAAGGATTCGCCGTCGAAAATATCATCTCCGCCTATTCGGACTGGAAATCATCATTCTACCGAAGCGCCACAGGCGCGGAAATTGATCTGATCTTGGAAAAAGGAAGAACAAGGATCGCAGTTGAAGTAAAGGCATCCACCTCCCCGGAAGTGAAACGAAGCTTCTTCAATGCCCTGGATGATCTGAATGTAGATGATGCCTGGATCGTTGCACCGGTGCGGGAGAGTTATCCCTACAAGCGTGGGGTTAATGTCCGACCTTTGGGTGAGATAGTCGATTCATCCTCTTAGAAAAGAATATTTACCAGTGCCACTTCTCTTCGGTCTGGAGGGTCAATCCGAAAACCGAGTGATAATCCAGGTCCAGCATGTCGGCAAATTGCCCTTTGACGAATTCGTCGCTCTGTTCATAAAACGTATGCAGATTTACCGGGTCAGGTTCGAGCTTTTGGATACGATCTGCAAAATGCTTTACTATCTTTGACAACATTAGATTCTCCTTCGTAAACTAGTAAATCTACAAGACGGAAATACATCTATCCCACCGGTCCTGAGCATAAATGAAGCAACTCGCTTTATTTGCCATTTTTCGAGGCCTTCGAACTTAAGCCCCATGCCCAGCGGCCCGCGAGTAGGATCCTCATTTGACCAGACAACTCGCGCGGCAAACTTCAGCATGGATATGCAACCTGGGGTTTCGAGCCTGACTGTCGCCTTTGTCCCGGGCAGATCGGGTGCAGCAGTCTTGATGAAAGTACCGCGAAGATTAAGGTTGCCAAAAGACATCATCAGCATTCTCTCGGCGGAGGAATAGAATCCCGAGAGTTCGAGTTTGACCCTTGGATAGCGTCGTCGAATTTCACCGCGTGGTTTTCGGCCGGTCTGCCTGCGATCTACAAAAGGGTTTATCATGAATAGGCCCTCCATGTCGGTAATTGTAGTTATTTATACTACATTATCCTACCCATGTCAAGAAATGATAAATCCCATGTTTTCTCTTGTTTACGGGAATTAGTTGAGAGACAATAATATGTTATTTTGAATATGAGGTGTCCTGATGAGTACCGACAAAGGTGGTAAATCCAAGCGGGATCCACTAGCTGAAGCTGTCAAAAGAGCCGAACAAGCGGTGTTGAAAAGAACCAAGCTCAACAAACCCAAGCCTGAAACTTCGGGTATCGGATTCGAAATCACACCTCCAAAACCTAAAAAAAACGAGCCCGAGAAACTCGAGCTTGAAAAACCCCACGAGTCAACACAGCAACTGGCGACTCAGACTGCCCCGCCAGCAGCCAAAGCACCTCAGCCGGCGACTCAGCCAGAGCCTCAACTGGCGCCGCCGAAACCAGCCGGCAAACCGAGTGCAAACCTGGATTTCGGCATGGTCGATTTGGCCGCGGGTCAAGACACAAAAACGCCGACCATCGAACGTGCGGCCGTATCAGACCCTGTGATACCTTCCATGGAGCCCGATTCATCATCAGTCCCCCTTCAAGGCTTGAACGATCCACCAGAGCAGGCCGGCCCCGAGACAGGCGTACCCGCTCAACAACCGGCCCAAAAAAAAGAAATCAGACCAGGCCTGTCCGGCTCTTCAAAGTACTTCAAAGGCGAAGTCACCCAGCCTCGAACAAAAAAGCGCAAACTCAAGGTATCCGCCGAAAAAGGACGACCAATTTCCAAGCGCTCATATGCAAAAGAAATTAAAATCGCGCTGATCGTCATCGTCAGCCTGGCAATAATCGGCGGCGGTGTATACGGGTTCCTCAAATGGCGCGCGGGTGTTGCCGCTGAAGAACAAGCCGAAAAAGATCTGCTGAATTCGCAGAGCCTCGACTCCCTACGAGATGCAGCCGTCAAAAACGAAGGCATCGAATAACCTGTTCAAAAAGAATTTTCACATTCCGCCAATCATGAAGATACTTTCAACTCGTTCGTCAAACCTCTTGTCCACAGACAAAGAGATTGGTGTGCTGAGATTGATTGCATGGTTGGTAGTGTTGTCAGTTGGCCCAGGGCAAGCCGTGGCCGGAACCCAAGTGGAAACTCAGAATTGCCCGAGCGGAACCCGCCTGGTAGGCCAGCGGCCTCCCGAGGGTCAAGAACTGTGGTGTGAAAAACCGGACGGAACCAAGCACGGGCGCTGGACCTATTGGTGGGACAACGGCACCAAACAAAAAAGCGGAATATACAAAGACGGGAAGATGGACGGCTTATGGATTAGCTGGCATGAAAACGGCACAAAGGCTTCAGAAGGCACCTTCAAAAAAGACCGCATGCATGGTTTGATCACTAAATGGTACGAAAATAATAAAAAGAAGTCAGCCGGGAGATATCGCAATGGCCAGCGGGTTGGCCACTGGAAATATTGGCATGCAAACACGACCATAGAAAAAGAAGGCGACTTTGTCGACGGCCGCGAACAGGGTCGCTGGCTTTACTGGCATGCCAATGGCAACAAAGCCCTCGAGGGAACCTTCGTAAAGGGCGCCGAAGACGGCCTGGTAATCGCCTATCACCCGAACGGCAAGAAAAGACGACAAGGCCACTACCGGGCTGGCAAAGAAACCGGCCTGTGGACAACCTGGGATCCTGACGGAAATAAGATCAGCCAGGGCGAGTATCAAAACGGTGTCAGGCATGGCCAGTGGAAGCAATGGGATGCCAAAGGCAACCTGCTTTCACAAAAAGAAATAAAAAATGGGACCGGTCACTGGATCGAACGTTGGCCCAACGGCCAGACAAAACTAGCCGGAGAATACAAGGACGGAAACCGCGAAGGAATCTGGATGCAGTACTGGGACAACGGTAAAAAAATGCGTTCGGCCGAATTCGTTGCCGGGAAAAAACATGGACCAGTTCTCTGGTACAACAAGCTCGGTAAGAAGTACCAGGAAGAGTTCTATTCGGAAGATCTCGAGCACGGGCGGTTTCGCTCCTGGCACAAAAATGGAAAGCTGAAGTGGGATGTTGAATACCGGCTGGGCAAGAAATGTGGCGACTGGAAGATGTGGGACGTAAAGGGTAAGATTACCAAAGAGTTGAAGCAACCTGCCTGTAAAGACTGAACACTTGTGCAGCGGTCAGCTAACCGGTTGATTCTAGCCTATTTGTTGTGCTATTTTTAATATCAAGCGGATGGTTATACCTTTTATAAAGGTTTAATTCCCAAACTGATTTACCCAATAAGCTACGGGTACGTCTTTGGCCAGGAAGGGAGATAAGATGAAACGGCGGATATTCTGGGTTGTGTGGGTCAGTGCGATCTTCTTCGCCATCGGTTGTTCGACTGAGACTGTTCTCGAGTGCAATATCGATACTGACTGTCCTTCACCGCAAGCATGTATTGACGGTGTCTGTGTCGGTGGCAACGAGGGTGAGATCGCCGAGAACGTGAAGTTTCTCGAGAAAGACGATTCTTTCGTTTCGGTGACGAAAGAGCCTGATCGTTTGATTTACACTTTCAACCAGCCCGCCCAGGACATCGGAGTCGCCCAAGGCGATCTGATCGTCGGTCTTCACGATCAAGGCTATTTACGCGCGGTCGAATCGCTGGAAGTCAACGGCAACGAGCTGATCCTCAACACCAGATTAGCCTACTTGCCCGAGGCAATCTCCAGCGATAGTTTTCACCTGCGGATCGACCCGCTTGACCCCAACGTTCAGGCCCTAGACGGTCGCTTCGGTCAACTGCGCCAGCCGGCCCTGGTTGAATATGATTTTTCCGGGACCAATCTCTATAGCGCTGGCCCACTGTCTATCGACATTTCCAACGGCAGTTTCTCTTTCGATCCCAGTATCGAAGTCGATTGGGACAAGGGTGACAAGTGGTTCTTTTTCTTCGTCCAGGGCGACGCCACGCTCGTGTTAGACGTCACCGCTACCGCCTCGGCGGCATTGAACTTAGACTTTGAGAAAACATTATATTCGAGTCCCAAAAAACGCTTCGTGGCCTGGGTTGGCTGGTTCCCGGTGGTGGTCAGCTTTCAAATCAACTTGAAGGCCGGCTTCAACTTCGAAGCATCTGTGGCCGGTTCGGTTACGATCGGGTTCGACGCACATGCAATGATCAAAATGGGCGCACGCTATGAAAACAGCAGCTGGTCCAACATCTGGGGCAGCGATTTCGCGGTTAACGAGCATGCCCCGACATGGACGCTCGACGGAAAAGTCGAGCTCAAGGTTTATGTCCGGCCCGAACTCGAAATGCTGATCTACGAATCAGCCGGTCCGGTCCTGGGT
>JAFDKH010000040.1:0-43210 GCA_019307065.1 Deltaproteobacteria bacterium | reverse complement strand
TATCTGTTGCCGTTGCCGCCATGCTGGAACCTCTATTGGGGATTGGTCGTCGATGTCAATATCGCTCTGGGCGACTGGCTCAAAGAAGGCCTCGAAGCGATCGGTATAACGACTCCCGCAAATGCTCTCAAACTCTACGACACCGGCGACAAACGTATCACCGGAAGTTGCAAGTTAACCGTCTGCAAGGAAGGCACTGAAGAAGGCTGGGAGAAAGATTCCAAGACCGGCAACATGCTCGAGATGGTCGAGGACTGTGCAGCCAAAGTACCGGCCGAGACCTGTCAGGAGATTGATGAGACCACCGCCGAATGCGTTCCCGCTGGACAGGGCGATCTCGAAGGCCGGGTCGTGATTTACGGCACCGACCCGCATGAACCAATCCAGGGTGCCACCATTCAAATCTTCAAAGGTGCCACTCTGTTAGACACCAAGACATCCGACGCCGACGGACTCTATAGCAAATTGAACCTGGATTGCGGAACTTACAAGTTGCACATTTCGGCCGCCGGCTACTTGCCTGAAGACGTCACCGTGGAAATCAAACCCGATCAGACAGTCTACGTGACCGAGCTGAGAGCCCTGCCGGACGACTGCGACGGCAAAGGCTCGGCTTCGGGCCAGGTGGTCGATGCCGTCACCGGCGAGGGCGTTGAAGTCGCGCTCAATTTCAGAGAAGGCATCGATAGCGAGTCAGGTCCGATTGTCGCCAATACAACCTCCAACAGCAGCGGCAACTACCAAATCGACGACCTGGATTCGGGCCACTACACCGCCGAAGCATCCGCCGACGGCTACGCCGTGGCATACTTCAATATTGTCATCTGCGGCTACGACGACGGCGATCCCAACAACGACCGTATTCCCGATCAAAACGGAGTTATCTCACCGCTCGAGCCGGGCAACTGGCGCGTAGTGCTCAGGTGGGGCGAGAAGCCATCCGATCTCGACCTGCATGCCAAACTGCCGGACGGCAGCCACATTTTCTATCGTGGCATCTGCCGCGGCAGCCGGGAAGAAAGCCCATTTGCCAATCTCGACATCGATCATCGCTCAGGTTTCGGTCCCGAAACCATCACCATCACTCAGTTTCAGTCCGGAACTTACGAGTTCTTCGTGCACAACTACTCCGGCCAGAACTTAGACACCGACTCAACTTCGATCAAAGACTCCGCCGGACGAGTGCTGGTCTACGACGATAACAACGAAGAAGTCGCCAGCTTCAACGTACCCAGCTCAGGCGGGGGCTACTTCTGGAATGTCTTCACCATCAACGGCAGCACCAAGCAGATTTCTGCTACCCAGAACATCGGTGGTGGCGATAACCCGGCCGACTGGCCCGGTCAATGTAACCCATAATTAACCTTTTTTGCGGGGTCGCCTTGACAGCGTCCCCGCTTTTTGTTTCTCTTAGGTTTGAAGGCTTCAAATCTATTCAAGGAGAATTGGTAGTGAACAATACAACCAATAGAAGCTTCAGATTTACGGCGGTTCTCGCTTCATTATCCATTCTGGTCTTCTGGACTATTTCGTGTTCTTCGGGTTCATCATCTCAATGCGAGATCGACGAAGACTGCCCCTACCCACAGGTTTGTATCAACAATCAATGTATCGGCGGAAACGGCGATGGCGGCGATGGGCAGGATGGCGGCGATGACGGAGTCGACCGTTTCGATCCGAACTGTACCCTGAATTGCCCGGTGGGTTCCCAGTGTATCAAAGACGGCGATGACATGTGGTGCGAGGACGGGTCCGGCGACAAACAAGGCCCCTATGTCGAACGCGATATAAACGGCAATATCCTGATCGAAGGCCAGTACGAAGACGGCGAGAAGGAAGGCACCTGGAACTATTACGACGAAAATGGCAACAAAGTAAGGGAAGAACATTACGTCGACGGAGTAGTCCACGGCCCCTATAAGACCTGGTATCCTGACGGCTCTGTAATGATTGAAGCCAACTATCAAAACGGATTACTGCACGGCCCTTATAAAAGCTGGTACCAAAACGGCCAGGTCGAAATGGAGGGCGAGTATAATCAAGGTTCGCCCTGCGGCTTCTGGACTTACTACAACGAAGATGGCAGCATCGACCACACTTCCGACAATGATGCTTGTCCCTAACGGAGAGCCTCGATGATCAAGCGCTACTTTTGGCTGGCGATTCTTTTTGCTTTTGTGGTGAGCGGCGGGTGTGGTTCCAGCACCACTAATGGCGGCGACGGCGGAGACAATTGCGGTTCCGATACACTCTGCACCCAGTGCGGGAATGATCCCTGGTGCTATCATGACGAGTTGGTCACCCAGCGAGATCACTCACGCTGCGGCAACATCACTGTTTATTGGGGATCCAACGCAGAAGGCGTGGAAGGTTCTTGTTACATGGAAATCGCAATTGCAATCCATGATTGCACGTTGTGCGACAAGATAACCAAATCGGACATCAGAGCTACTTGTAAGCTCGATTGCGGCTAACCGGTATACCTTCGAAATAGTCAGATTAAAATAACCCCGTGTCGCTTAGCGACACGGGGTTAGATCTTAACAGACTTTCGAGGCCAGGCGCTAAATCTTAGGCGCGTTTTCCTCACCAAAATTCTTCAAACCCTTGTGATCGTATAGGTCTGACTCTGCCTCATTGGTGTTGGAAATAGCGTCCTCGTTTCCACCGAGTGCATTGGCTGAAGTGGCGAACAGCGCACGAATATTGTCTCCGAAGAGCGATATCACGCCGATTGCGGCAATCGCAATTAACGCCACGATGATGATGTACTCGGTCATTCCCTGACCTCTGCGCCCTCTGAGTTTCATCAACATAGCTATCACCTTTCTTTATTTTAGCTTCTAATATACTTTTACCATATCACCGATCAAGCTGACAATCGGTCAACTGACCCATATTCGATTAAGTGTCTTGTAGTTGGAAATTACTGTTTTGACAGCAGAAGTTGCTTTAGTAATCGAAAAACCGCCGCTGATCCGGATTATATGGCAACAACTCTCTTGACTTCAGTAAGTTCTTCTTTGAGAACAGCTTCTACGCCCATCGACATCGTCATTTGTGCTCCGGGACATCCAGCACAGGCGCCTTGCAGGCGTACCCTGACCTCACCACTCGTCTCGTCGAAATCGACCAGTTCGATGCCCCCGCCGTCAGCCTCCAGATACGGCCTTATTTTTTCCTCGATGATCTTTTCAATTTTCTCTTTCATCCAGCCACTCCAATCAATAGTCCAAAAATGAATTCTAGAAATACCATTCGGAGAAGAATGTGTCAAACCGCGCCGGCATCCCGCCATGGAAATCCAGCTACATTTAGCGCAATTACTAACCCGGCTAGCAGGATCATCAGAAACACGGCAACCGGCGCCCAGATTTGACCCCTGAACAAGCGGTGAAATCCAAAACTGCCTATGATGGCACCTAAAATCGCCAATAGCGGTGAGCCGACTTCCCAGCAGACTTCGGCCAGGCAGGTGTCGGGATACCACCAGAACAAGGTGGCTGCAACACATTGAGTCAGAATCACCCCTACGACCAACCCGCTGGCCGCTCCCAGATATGCCGCCCAGGAAAGCCGCTCGACTTCCACATCGCCCGTTGGTTCGTCTAGCTCATCCATCGTTATCCTCGTAGGCGGGTTCGATATCGGTACACACCCACCATAGATAATCGCTTGTGCGATTTGAGTTGGCCGATTTCGCATCCTTGGTCAACAACCAGCGCTCTTTGGCCCTGGCGCAGATATCCGGAAGAGCCCCAGAGGTCCGCGGCAGCAAGAACAGGACCCCGCCAGAAGGCTCTTTAATATCCCAAAGATCGTATTGAGATCTGCGGGTTGCCGAGCGCTCATAGTGCACCGGTCGGCCGGTGTAGAATCTCAATTGACTCACCGGTCCATAGCCCTCGGAGGCTAAGACAACATCCAGGGCCCGAGCTTCTTGGTCTGCTAATTGGGCTAGGTCCTTCCAGCCACGCAATCTGGCTGTCGGATCCTTTTCGGCTTGTATGGGAAGGAATGGAGCCAGAGTCTGAATATGAATTACTAAAGTGAATATTAGACCGATAGATCCGCTGATCGCGACTAAGGTTTTCATTCGTCGCGAGTAGAACAAACCACCCGTCCAGGCCCAGGCAGCCAAAGGTAAAGCCGTTATATAGACCGTGGCCGGCCAGTTGGCTTCAACTTTGTGAAACAAGGCCAGCAGGGCAAAACCCAGCAAGAGCGGAGCACTCAAACACCAAAACATATAGGCTTCCGGACGACCAAACCGTATCGCCCGGCGCCAACCGGTCAGCAGGCAGACAACCAAACCCAACCATAACAGGGGACTCACCACCCCGGCCTGGCCCCCCAGAAACTCGATCAAGCCGGAAAACGACAAAGACAAACCGGCAGTGGCGTGCTTAAACTGAAATGCAAAAGCGCCGCCCTGGTGGACTGCGTTCCATACCAAACTCGGCAGAGCCACACAGGTAGCCGTGGCAAGAGCAACGGCCAAACCCGGGCTTCTCAGGCGAGTTCGACCGGCTTTACAGGTAATCAGGAAGAGACCCATGCCGGCAAAAAATAACAGCCCGGTCATTTTGGATAGAATTGCCAGGCCGACACAAGCCCCCATTCCGATCCAGGCCGTCATTTTGTCTGTCCGAAAAACCAAAAGCCCGAACCAGGCCGCCAACGACCAGGCTGCCACCAGGGCAGCGTCGGGAGTGTGAACCACAGCTCCAACCGAAAGAAGCGGACTGATGCTCATCAGAACAGCGATCCAAAACGAGTGCCGCTCGTTTGATGTCAGGTTTCTTGCAAGCACGAACACCATCCAGCTGGTCAGGCAGCTACACAATAAAGAGCCAAAACGAACACCTAGTTCGCTGTCCCCAAACAGGGCCGTACCCAAGCGAATCAGCCAGGCTACCAGGGGTCCGTGGTCATAGTATCCCCAAGCTAAAGAGGTTGACCATGTCCAGTAGTAGGCTTCATCCGGACTCAACTCGACAATAGCTGCAAACCAGCCTCTCAGCAGAGTGATTGCTACTAAGAACCCAAGAAAAGGCCTGGTGTAGGAGGTTTGTCTTTCAGTTTTCATCCGCGTCTTGAACCTGCGCTTGCATAGTCTTGGTTAGTAACTCGATCAGGATTTCAGCAACACGTAAAGATGGTTGTCCAGCACCAAGATTTTCGACTACAGCCCTCAATCCGGTCAACACTTTCTTACGAGCGCTGCCGTCTTGCAAGTAGCCCATAGCTTGTTCGGCAATCAGCTGGGCTCGTACCTTACGCTGAAGTAATTCCGGAACCAACTCTCGCCCGGCCAGGATGTTTACAATACAAATATTCTTCAGCCGGTAGATCGGACGTACCAATGCATAAGTCATACGTGACACCCGGTAGACGACAACCAGAGGGACCCCGGCCAGGGCCGCTTCGAGAGTTACTGTTCCAGAGGCAGCTATTGCCAGGCGAGCACCCGCCAATGTTTCCTGGGCGCTTGCGTCAGTGAGCTTGATCTTCACCCTGGCCTTTTGGAGCTGATCCTCGATAAGTTGCCGGTCAAGATTGGCAGCCACCGCTAAAACGAATTGCAGATCAGGGTTGAGTTTGCCCAGAATCTCGGCCGCCCCGGCAATTGCCGGCAACAGACGCTGTATTTCCCTTGAGCGGCTGCCGGGTAACAAGACTATCTTGTTTTCGTTTGAGCAAGCTTGTTCGATTCGCTCTTCACACAATGGATGGCCGACGAATTCAACATCGATCGCCTGTTGACGAAAAAACGGTTCTTCGAAAGGAAATACAACACACAGTTTATCAACTCGGCGCCTGATTTGCCTGACCCTGCCCTTGCGCCAGGCCCAAGCCTGGGGAGCAACATAGTAAACAACATTAACACCCGCTCTTTTTAGTTTTTTTGCCAGGCGTAAATTGAAGTCCGGCAGATCGATCAGCAATGCAACTGCTGGTTTGCGCATCTCAACTTCAGCTTGAATTGTTTTGAACACCTTGCGGATCCGGCCCAGGCCCTTGAACACCTCACTGATACCGACGACATTCAGGGCTGCCGGATCGGCAATAATCTCGAGGCCGGCAGCCTTCAAGCGCTCGCCGCCGATTCCGAAACATTTGAGATTGGGCAACCTCTCACGCAGGCACTGAAGGACTTTTGCGCCGTGCGCGTCTGCAGACGCTTCTCCCGCCACGATCAGAACCGAGGAATCCGCCTCAGGACTCAATCGGCGCCCCCATTGTGAATGCACTCGAGGATTCGCATGGCCAACGAAATCGCCGCCTTGCCAGCTTCACCGGAGACCAAAGGTTTGTGACCGTTGCACAGAACATCTACGAAAGCGCGGTCCTGATCCAGCAAAGTATCGCTGGCCCCAAGGACTAAATCGTCTTTTTTGACTGATCTGTTGTCCGAAAAAGTTCTGGCGAGTTTGTGGCAACCGAGATCGACCTCGAGCAGGCCATCTCGATCTTCGACCACGAATTTTCTGGTCGCTTCACTAGCCGCTCGGGATGTCTTCAAGCTGGCCAATAAGCCGTCCTCGAACTCGATTTCGGCCCTAGCCTGATCTAAATATTTGCTAAAAATAGACTCACCCGAAGCCGAGACGGATTTGACCGCAGCCGTAGTCATCTGCAATAAAATATCGAGATCGTGTGACATGAGTTCAAGAACGACACCGACGTCCCCTCCCCGGCCGGGAAAAGGTCCGCAACGCTCCATCTGAATAGTCTTGGGTTGATTAATCCGCTTCGTCGCTTCTATGTAGATCGGATTGAATCTTTCCAGATGGCCGACTTGCAGACACAGATCTTGTTTGGCAGCAAGCTGACACAGCTCATCGGCATGAGCAACTGAAGTAGCCAGGGGCTTTTCCACCAGCAGATTCAAACCCCCGCCCAGTAATTCTGCAGCGACTGTATAGTGCCGGGAAGTCGGGACGGCGACGATGGCCGCATCCACTTGCCCGATCAGGTCCCGATGAGAGGTCAACGGCCTTGCATTGAAGCGGGTTGCGGCTTGTGTGGCTCGGCTTTCGTCGATGTCGACGATTGCTGTCAGTTCGACGCCTTGCAGATCTGCCATTTTCTGACAATGAAACGAACCGAAATAGCCTGCTCCGACAACTGCCATTTTTATAGGCGTTTGACCCAAACCCGTTCTCCCTGGTTGAGATGTCTAGCACGTCAGAAGACTGGGTTCAAGAACTGGTAAAACTGGTCAGGTTGGCAGGCTGCTGGGAATTCTGTGTCGCCGGGCCGCCCGTTTTGCAGTTTTCAGGAGTTTACGATTTTCGCGCCGCCAGCGCTTGACTTGGAAGTGGGCATACAGATTCAAACTGCTGCGATGAAACTGTCCCCGGGCCAGCATGCCCAGGACCCGCTTGAGTTCATAGACCTTGGCCATCGCGGTAAACGACTCGTCCATAAGTTCGAACGACGACATGTGAGTAGGCCTAAAAACTGAGTGCATGGTGTCATAGAGTGACCAATCGTTGGTAATCAAGCGATTCTGCCGATCCAGGTCTTCATAAAGCGGGGTACCCGGCAAAGGAGTCAGTATAAGGAACTGGATGGTTTCGATATCCTCATCAATGGCAAACTGGGCAGTCGCCCTGATAGTGTCGACTCCTTCGGCGTCGGAGCCGGTCATAAACATTCCGTGCACCCGGATGCCGTACTTGTGGAAACGCCGAACCGCTTGACGAATGTCGTCGACTGATTGGCGTTTGCGATATATTTCCAGGGCCTCGGGTTGGATTGATTCGAATCCAACAAAAACGGTATGGCAGCCTGCCCGCTGCATCATTTTCAACAACTCTTCATCCCGAGCGGCTCTGACCGACACCTGGCAAAGCCAGGGCGGCAGAAAGACATCCCGAGACATCAAATGCGCGAGGAGTTCCTTGGTCCTCTTGGGCGAAGCACAAAAATTGTCGTCGTAGAAAAACACCATATCACCCTTCCCGCGACGACTCTCGAGTTCGGCGGCTACGTGTTCTTTACTTGCAAACCTCATCTTGCGGCCGAACATTGGAGTCACTGAACAGAATCGACATTCATGCGGGCAACCGCGCGAAATCTGCATGGGAATGATACCGCGATGGAACTTCTTCTTGGACCCAGCCAACAAGCCAAAGTCGGGAATAGGAACTTCATCCATGCTGACCATCGTTGGGGCGAGCGGATTGTGAATAGTTTGCCCCTCAACCCGGTAGCTTAAACCATTTACCTGGCCGGGAGACAGGCGGCCTTCAAGCATGTCCAAAAATGCCAAGAACGATTTTTCACCCTCACCACGCAGTACCCAGTCAACGTGGTTTAAGGCTTCATCCGCCAAGAAAGTAATGTGGGGACCACCAATCACAACCGGCACACCGGCCATTCTTGCCTGGCTGGCAAGTCGATAGGCGGCCGGCGCAGTCGAGGTTATGCTAGAAATACACAACAAGTCAGCTTCGACGATTTTATTGAAATCGACTGCACAGAACTCCTCGACATAAATACTGACATCTATTCCACGATTTGCCGCCAATGTGCCCAGAATGGGAAGCCCTAAACGTGGTAATAGAAAACGCGAGAAAATGTGTTTTCCCGGGGCCTTGGGCTCTACCATGACGATTTTTCGGATATTCATGACTACTCCCGCAACCAACTAGTTGGTTAACATTAACCCAAAAAAAAAGAGAAACTTCACCTGGGTCTTTTACATTCCAAAGATGCGAAGACCATGTCCAGCAATAAATCGCGCCTTTCTTTTACCAATTTCTTGCTCAATGGATCTACACCAAGGAGCATTCCAATAAATTCGGCATCAGAAAAATAAGCCATAGTCATTGCATAAATCGAAACCAGGAATTGACGCTCGTTTACTTTCTTGAAATCACCTCTGGCGATACCCTCTTTAATGAAAGTAACACCTCTATCAAAGAGCGGTTTGAAGAAAGTCTCTACCAGGCGCGCCAGATAGCGGTCGTTACTTCCGATCTCCATTGTGGTAATGCGCGAGAAATTCTTGTGGCTGGCGACATAATCAAAAAAACCGCGATAGAAAACATCGAGTTGCTCGGGATACGGCAGATCGTCTGAGACGCTTTCCTGCATTAGTTTAATCAGATCAAACAGAATCTTGTCCAATAGAGCGTGATAGAGTTTCTCTTTTGATTCGAAGTAGTAGTGAATCATGGCCTTATTGACCGAGGCCAGATCTGCGATTTCTTGCGTGCGCGCCCCGGCAAAACCCTTGCGGGCAAAAACAGCTTCAGCCACGAAAATGATTCGTTCCTTTGGGTCGCGGTTAGATTCGAGTTTGGGAACGAAATCGGTACCATACAACCGGGTGGCTTCGGCGAAAAGCTCTTTACGCTTCTTTATCTTGCGCCGGGATTGTTTTGATTCGTCTAAGCCCGGCTGACTAGGCAAGTCAGCAACCAATTCGCGATCTTTTTGCAGGTCGTTAGCGCTTTCAATTAACCGCAATGAGTTGTCTGTTTTCTTGCCGGACATGCCAACCTACTAACCACATGGTTAACTTTCTGTCAACGCCAAAAACCAGAACTATTACTACACTCTGGCTGACATTTTGTCAACCTACATGGCCCAGGTATGCCCCACTTGCCATTTTGTCGACCAAATCATGTCATCGAATTTACATGCCTTTTAGGCTTTAGAAAAAAAGCCTTCGTTTCCGGCACCTTCACGCGCTCAGGGCACACGCTGGACGTTTACTTTCGCTTGGCATGGGGATTGCTCTATTACGGCCGAGAGTAGTTTCTGCGGAGGCGAAATGGACTCAATCTTGAAAAAATACTTCTGGACGGTCAACCTGTTGTTTCTGGCCCTGGGCGCCTGGCTGTTGGCCGGAACAATCAACGTTGTTGTGGCGCACAAACTTCGTCCGATGCCTTCCATTTCCAAAGATGCCTCCAATAAACGGCGTCACAGCAGAAAACCAAGCCATCTGAGCAACAACCAGATTATTATCGACCGAAACTACTTCGGTTCGGCCATGGCCGTGCCTATCGAAGTCTCCGGCAAAGGCCCCGACATCGACGACGCCTCAGCCGCAAATCTCACAGATGAAGGCATCTTGAGCGATCTCAGAGCAGCCCTGGTCGGAACAGTTGTGGCCTCCGACACTAAGTGGTCGATGGCCATGATTACCGATCTGACCGAATCCGAAACCGGAATGTACCGCATCAAAGACGATCTCATGGAAGAAGCTACACTAGTGGCCATTCTTTCGAGAAAAGTCGTAATTTCCCGGAACGGGAATTATGAGTATCTTGAGTTGCAGGAGAAAGCCAGCCCCAAACGAGCCAGCAAGCCTTCGAGCAAAAGACGTAAAAGTAAGTCCAGCAGCTCTCTCGGAGAAGGTATCAAGAAATCCGGTAAAGATGCCTGGACCATCGACCGGGCAGAAATTGATAAAACTTTATCCAATCTGAACAACATAGCCATGCAAGCCAGGATTGTTCCATCTTTCAAGAATGGCGAAGCCAACGGATTCAAACTTTTCGCTATCCGCCCGGGTTCGGTCTATAGCAAGCTCGGCATTCAGAACGGCGACATAATTCATAAGATCAACGGCTATGCCATCAATAGCCCCGATAAAGCCCTGGAGATCTACCAGAAGCTAAAAAGCGCGCGCTCCGTCGATATCGAGCTGACTCGCCGCGGCAAATCTAAAAAGCTCAACTACAAAATTGAGTAGCGCCGGGAGAACTAACGCCATGACTATACGATTGTCTTTCTACCTCGTCACTTTTATACTGCTCACAGCACCGAGTCAGTTGGTCAACGCCAATAGCACACCGGTTGTCATAGCTGGTCAAGGCGATATAGCCGACGATTCGGCCTGGCTGGTTGCTCAGGAAGAAACCCCTGAGGATAAGACAGGCACGCGCCCGCCCCTGCCGCGCATGAAGACTATGAAGAAAATACACAAGGGACCGGCAACGCGTCCAAATTTAGGGGGATCGCGCATAAAACCAATCAAGCCGGCTACACGCTCTTCCGGACCGAAAGGTTCAAAGCTCAAACGTCCGGGCCTGCGACCGTTGGACCGTTCGGGCACGTCTGTCCGCCCGATTAATCGAAAAGGCGGAAAAACCCGTAAATTGCGCGATCCTGCCAAAGATTCAGCCAAGGATACCGAGGCCAAGGACGATCCGGAATCTTCGTCCAAATCCAAGATCTCTACGAAAGAAAAGAAATGCCGGCCATTGCCGCCCTATGTCCGGGTAACCATGAACTTCAACGAGGCCGAAGTACTCGAGATCGTCCAGTGGATTAGTAAACAAACCTGTAAGAACTTCATCATTGGTGACGGCAT
This sequence comes from Deltaproteobacteria bacterium, assembly GCA_019307065.1. Taxonomy (GTDB): domain Bacteria; phylum Myxococcota; class B64-G9; order B64-G9; family B64-G9; genus JAFDKH01. The sequence continues at coordinate 31,872 of JAFDKH010000040.1, read as the reverse complement.
TCGGGGCGGCAAGATAACTATTCTTTCCAATACCCAGGTAACTGCCAACGAAGCTTACCGGGCCTTTTTATCCGCTTTAAACGTAAACAATATGACCGTGGTCAAGGTCGGCAAATTTTACAAGATCCAGATGAAACGGGAAGCCGCTAAAGATACCATTCCAACCTTCATCGGTGAGAAAGTTGATATCCCGGCCCTCGACCTGATGGTTACCCGGGTCCTGCAGCTGAAGTACGTCGATGCCAATACAATCAACGGCACGGTCAAGCAACTGACCACCAAGGACGGCGACAGCTATCCTTATGCTCCTACCAACACTCTCATTATTTCCGATACCGGTAACAACATGCACCGCCTATTGGAGATTATAACCCAACTCGACACTCCCTTGGGTCAGGAAGAAATCCGGATCATTCAGGTGGAATACGCCGAGGCCGCTGAGCTAGCTCAAACGCTCGAAGAAATCTTCGGCGATAAAGGCAATCGTCGAACAGGCAAGAGCTCTTCAAAGAGTCACCGCATTCAACCAGTTCGGGCCGGCAAAGGAAAAACCACTTCTCCCACGCAAGGTGGTGGTACCGGCGATGAGAGCGTAACCTTGTCAAAGGTCATTTCCGACGAACGTACCAACAAGATCATTCTTGTCGCTCCGGCCCGCGCGTTTCCCAAGATCAAGAATCTAATCAAACAGCTTGATGTACCGATCCCCGGTGAGGGACAGATTCAAGTAGTTTATTTACAGCATGCCGATGCCGAAGAGCTGTCTTCGACTCTTACTTCGCTGGCCCAGGGCACCTCGGGACGATCAAAGATAGGCAGCAAGGCTAGAGTAGGCGGTAAAAAAGGCGGTTCCAAAAAAGCGGCCGAACTGTTCCAGGGCGAAGTCAAGGTCACCGCCGATAAAGCAACCAACTCGCTGGTGATAGTTGCCAGCCAAAACGACTACAAGAGCCTGTTCAAGGTCATCAAGAAGTTGGACATTCCCAGGCGACAGGTATTCGTCGAGGCAGTAATCATGGAAGTCAACCTGGACAACTCCAAGGATGTCGGCTTGGCATTTCATACCGGCGCCGCCCCAACCATCGGCGGCGAGACAATTCCTTTGTTCTTTGGAACCCAGTTCAAGTCGCAAGGCTCAAACTTCAACTCGCTGGCGCCCAACATCAGCATGCTGGGATTCTTGAGCGGGTTACGCGGCCCGGAATTGGCCGGCGAAGACAGTATTATGGCCGGTATCTCCATCCCGGCCTTCGGGGTCATGCTGCAGGCCCTGCAAACCAACTCCAACGTAAATGTATTGAGCACTCCGCATATCCTGACTTCGGACAACGAAGAAGCCGAGATCAAAGTCGGTGAGAACATCCCGATTCCCGGCGGCTATGGCGGCGGTATGGGCGGCATGAGCTCATTGGCCGGCCTGGCTTCAATGGCCGGTATGAGCGGCGCGACAACCGGGATGACTGGCGGTTATGGGCGCGGCATGGGCGGGCTAGGCGGCTTGATGGGCATGGGAATGGGTGCAATCAACCGGCAAGAAGTCGGCCTGACTTTGAAAATCAAACCTCAGGTCAACGAAGGCAACGTCATCCGCCTGGAACTGGAAATAGAACTCAGCGAAGTCAAAGACACTTCGAACCCCCTGGGACCGACGACCACCAAACGTTCGGCCAAGACTGTCGTCGAAGTGCAGGATCAACAAACTGTAGTAATCGGCGGTCTGATCCGCGAAAAAATCGACATCGGCGAAACCAAGGTTCCGGTGCTGGGCGACATCCCGGTTCTGGGCTGGTTGTTCCGCTCAAAGCGCACCCAGAAAACCAAGACTAACTTATTGCTGTTTTTGACTCCGCATGTAATCGCCGGTCCCGATGATTTCCGCGCAATTTTCAAGCGCAAGATGGAAGAACGCCGGGAATTCATCGAACGCTTCCATGGCCAGGGCCCTCAGTACAAGTCTTTTACAGACTTCAGGAAACGGCGCGGCCCGCTGGCCGACATTCATATCATCTTGCGCAAGGAGTTGAATAGAATTGAAAACGGCGGCCCGGGCTCGGGTGATGAAATTGTGATCACTCCCGATTTGCCGGCTTCTTCTAGGATAGAATCCCCCGAGGAATCAACAGAACCGGCCGCTACAGAAAGTGATTCTACAAAGAGCCCGGTTGAAACAGACTCAACGGATTCGGATACGGCCGAAACTGCCGAAGAAACGACCGACGCTTCAGGCGAAAATCGTCTAGAAGTTGAGTAGACACAGGAACGATAGGTAATGGGCGACACAAGAAAACTCGGTCAGATCCTTCTCGAGATGGTTGGATTTGACGAAGAAAAAATCGAAGAGGCCCTGGCGGTTCAGAAAGAACGCGGCGGCCGGATCGGCGAGATCCTGACCGCGATTAAGGTCGTCAGCGCCGAAGACGTGATCCATGCGCTTTCCGCTCAGCTCGATATTCCAGTCATGGACGAAATCGATGTCAACAACGTGGATGCCGAACTTGTTCGACGGGTGCCAATCAATTTCGCCAAGCAGCAACAAGTCCTGCCCTTGAGTGAAACCGATGACGAAGTTGTCGTAGCCGTGGCCGACCCGCTCAACACTTTCGTCCTGGACGATGTTCGCATTTTGTTGGGCCGGACTATTCGCCCGGTCCTGGCCGAGGGCCAGGCCATTCTCGACGGTATCAACCGGCTCTATGATCGCGCCTCCGGCGAAGCCGAAGCTTTGGTCGACGACCTGGAAGAAACCGATCTGGATTCTTTAGCCCAGGAACTCGAAGAACCCGAAGACTTACTCGACTCCTCTGACGAGGCCCCGATCATCCGGCTGGTAAACTCGCTGCTGTTCCAGGCTGTCAAGGAACGCTGCTCGGACATTCACATCGAGCCGATGGAGCGGGATATCTCAGTCCGCTTTCGCCGGGACGGCATTCTCTATGAGATTTTACGCACCCCAAAACGTTTTCAAGCAAGCATCACTTCGCGCGTGAAAATCATGGGCGGTTTGAATATTGCCGAGAAACGCCTGCCTCAGGACGGCCGCATCCGTATCAAGATTGCCGGGCGCGACATCGATATCCGCTTGAGCACCATTCCGACTGTCCAGGGCGAGCGGGTCGTCATGCGTCTACTGGACAAATCGGCCGTGCTCCTGGACTTGAACGAGCTGGGCATGAACGAAGGCAGTTTACGCTCGATGAACCAACTGATTCATATGAGCCACGGTATCGTCCTGGTCACCGGCCCGACCGGTAGCGGTAAAACCACGACTCTTTATGCGGCCTTGACCAAGATCAACACGCCCGAGATCAACATCCTGACCGTCGAGGATCCGGTCGAATACCAGCTGCCTGGAATCGCCCAGATTCATGTCAACGAAAAGATCGATCTGACATTTTCCAACGTCCTGCGATCGTTCTTGCGCCAAGATCCCGACGTCATCATGGTCGGCGAAATTCGCGATCTGCCGACTGCCGAGATCGCAATTCAGGCATCTTTGACCGGCCACTTGGTTTTCTCAACGGTTCACACCAACGACGCCTCTGGCGCGGTCACCCGCCTGGTGGACATGGGAGTCGAACCTTTCCTGGCCGCCTCCTCTCTGGTAGCAATTCTTGCCCAGCGGCTGGTGCGCACTGTCTGCCCGCATTGTCACGAGAAAATGCACCCCAGCGCAGATGAGTGGGGCAAGCTGGGTCTCAGGGGCAACGGGGCCAATATTCCCGAGTCAGTCAACAAAGCAGTCGGTTGTCCCAAGTGCTTCAAGACCGGATATTTGGGCCGCTTGGGTATCTACGAGCTTCTTATTGTCGACGACGAAATTCGCGGGCTGGTGCTGAAAAATGTCGACGCGGGCACGATCAAGCGGGCGGCAATGAAAAAGGGCATGCTGACGCTACGTGAGGATGGGGCCGATAAGATCGCCCGGGGCCTGACCACTATCGAGGAGGTTCTCAGAGTCACCCAAGAGGACTCGATTTAGGCAAGCCCCAAACAGGAGAGCAGTAGATGCCAGTTTATCATTTCAAAGGTATGACCCAGGCAGGCAAGAACATCAGCGGTATTCGCAATTGCGAAAGTGGCCGCAGCCTGCAAGCTCTGCTCCGCAAGGAAGGTATCTTTCCGACTGATATTCAGCAGCAGAAAGAACGAGCCAAGAGTGGTGACATCGATCTCAAGAAACTCACCGGGCGAGTGTCGACTCGAGAACTTTCGGTCATTACCCGACAGTTGGCAACCCTGCTGCATGCCGGAGTCAACCTGGTCGAAAGCCTGTCGGCCGTTTTCGACCAGACGGAAAACCAGAAGCTCAAGCTGGTTGTCTCACAGGTCAAACAACGAGTAAACGAGGGCAGTTCGCTGGCTGACGCCATGGCCAAACATCCTAAAGTCTTTCCCGACCTCTACTGCAACATGGTCCGGGCCGGCGAATCGTCGGGCGCCTTAGACGTAGTTCTGACCCGCCTGGCCGACTTCACCGAGAATCAGGCCAAGCTGCGCTCGAAAGTCATTGGAACCCTGACTTATCCGGCCATCATGATCATGGTCGGCATGGGGATTCTGAGTATTTTAATGGTAGTTGTCATTCCCAAGATCACTAAAATATTCGCGGATCGCAAAGCCACTCTGCCGCTTCCAACCAAGATTCTTTTGGGTATCGCCAACGTCATCAGGGATTACTGGTGGCTGATTTTTCTGGTGATGATCCTCGGAATTTTCGCCTTGGTCCAGTACGTCAAGACCGAAAGAGGCCGGATCCGCTGGGATAGATTCAAACTAGACATGCCAATCGCCGGAAAAATCATCCGCATGCTGTCGATTGCCCGTTTTTCCAAGACCCTTTCGACCTTGCTGATGAGCGGTGTCCCGCTCTTGAATGCTTTGTCGATTGTTCGATCGATTGTCAACAATCAGATCCTGGCTAAAGCAATCGACGACGCGCGCGAGAGCATCAAGGAAGGTGAGAGTATCGCCGCCCCGCTCAGACGCAGTGGTGAGTTTCCTCCGCTGGTCATACACATGATTGCGGTCGGCGAACGCTCGGGTCAGCTCGAAGAAATGCTCAACAGCGTTGCAGTCAGCTACCAGGATCAAGCCGAAACCAGGATTAACTCGCTGACCACTCTGCTCGAACCGCTGATGATAGTTTTCATGGGCGGCGCGGTTGGCTTCATGGTTTTTTCAATCTTGCTGCCTATTTTGCAGCTCAATGAATTTGCCCGGTGATTAGATGAAACTAGCTGTTGAAAATCAGGCCAAAGCACCGACGAGCTCTCGCGGGTTTCACGTGGTGGTGGTCCTGGCCCTGACGGCTACAGCCGGGTCGCTGGATCAGATCACCAAGTGGATTGTGGCCTCGGTTCTTCTGCCCGGGCAAAGCCTGGAAGTCATTCCGGGACTTCTGAACTTGCAGCTGCGCCATAATCCTCACGGGGCCTTTGGGCTGTTCGCCAACTTGCCCGAACAACTGCGTTTACCGGTATTACTGGCCCTGAGTGTCCTGGCAATATTCGCTATAGTGACCTACAGCATTCGCGCCCTGGGCTGGTCGGTTACGATTTCAGTCTCTTTGGGTTTAATCCTCGGGGGAGCTCTGTCGAATTTGGCCGATCGGGCCTTCCGTGGAGAAGTCCTGGACTTCATCGATATATATTTTAGCCAAGCTCATTGGCCGACATTTAACCTGGCCGACATGACTATTACCATCGGCTCGCTGATCCTGGTTGGAGCTCTGATTAAAACCTGGGTGAGACAGTCGAAAATCGCCAGAGAAAGTTAGGAGGAACGCAATGACCAGACGAAAAGCATTGCGCCACAAAGCAAGGGGAACCAGGGGCATGACCCTGATCGAGATCATGGTAGTGATTGCCATCATGGGGATGATGGCAACCCTGATCACGGTCTTTTTCGTCAGACAACAAGATCAGGCCAAGGTCGACGGCACTTTGATCCAGATGCACAACATCGAAGAGGCCCTTGACGCCTACAAGATCAGGGCCGGGTCATATCCGTCCACCGAAGAAGGTCTGCAGGTACTGGTCACCGGTGGGGTCATGAAAGAAAAGCCCCAAGACATGTGGGACGCCGATTTCCAGTATGTGCGTCACAGTCAGCGTTCGTATTCCTTGAAATCCTTCGGGGCTGACGGCGTTTCCGGAGGAGAAGGTTTCGATGCTGATCTGAGCCTCGAAAACTAAACGCGTATTGCAGGAGACAGGCCGATGGCATTGGCCCGAAAAATCAGAAGAAACCAAACTGGGCTGACTTTGATCGAGTTGGTCATCGTGGTTTCTTTGATGGGCTTGATGGTTGCCATCACGGTTCCTTCGGTCAGTAATATAACCGGATTCAACCTGAAGGCGGCCGCCTCGCAAGTAGCCGGAACGATCCGCTACACCTACGACCTGGCGGCTCGCAAGAACTCTACTTTCAGAATTGTCTTCGATCTGGACGAGCAGGCCTATTGGGTTGAGAGTGCATCGGACAAGTTCCTGCTAAAAGGTGAAAAAACCGATGTCAGAGACGGCGAACTGGAAGCCGACGAGGAAGAGGAAGAAGACTTGCGCTCGCGACGATTCGTGAGTCGCTCGTTCATCGAAGGCGGTGAAATGTGGCATCCCAAGTCGCGAACCACCTTTTCATCATTTGCCGGGCAGTTGACAAAGAAAATGAAATTGCCCAACGAGGTTATCTTCCAGGACATCTGGGTGGCCCACCAGTCAGATCGAGTCACGGTCGGACAGGCCTACCTGTACTGTTTTCCGACCGGCATGACCGAACAAGCCGTTATTCACATGGGCGATGAGGACGAGGATATCTACACCCTGCAAGTCGAAGGTTTGTTGGGCAGCGTCAAGATCGACTCCCATTACGTGGAGGGCCCTGAAGAATGATCGGCCGGCCGACAGTCAACAGCCAGCGTGGGTCTAGCTTGCTCGAAGTAATGGTCGCCCTGGGCATCATGGCCACGGCTTATGTGGCCTTGATGCAAGTGCAAAGCGCCTCGATCCGGCTGAGCACTTACGGCAAACAACTGACTGTCGCCACTTTCCTGGCCCAGGCCATGCTGGAAGAAGCCGAGGAAAAGTACATCAAAGAAGGCTTTCCAGATATGGATTTTGAAGACAGTGATAATTTTAGCGAGCAAGGCTATCCAAGCTTCATCTGGAAACTCGAGGTGCTCAAAATCGAGCTGCCTTTGGGAGCGGCTTTCGAACACATGCTGAGTGCCTCCGGCCAGGGCGATGATCAAGGCGGCCTGGCCGGGTCGGCCCTGCCGGGCGGGTTGTCCGGCCTGGGCGCTTCAAGCCAGGCTGGCCTGGGCGGACTACTCGGTAAAGGCGGTGGCGCCGGAGGCGGGATGCTCAACCCGGACATGCTCAGAGGCAACATAGAGATGCTGACCGACATGCTCGAGAAGGCCATTCGCGAAGTCCGCTTGACGGTTACCTGGAACGAAGGCGGTCTTGGAGATCAACTGGTCCTGACTACCCATTTAGTCCAGGTTCCTCAGGCCCAGGGTGCGGCCGGTGCCCGACCTGAAAATCAGGCGGGCATGCAGCCGGGCATGAAACCGGGCATGCAGCCGGGCATGAGACCAGGTATGCAACCGGGCATGAGACCGGGTATGCAACCGGGCATGTCGGGCTCGACTTTCGATGCAGGCAAGCGGTTATTAGGCACACGAAAATGAAGCTGAGACGACAAAACGGAATCACTCTGGTGGAATTGCTGATCGCCGTAACGATCACGGCGATTATTACCACCCTGGTCTATGGCAGCTTCGCCCGCACATTCGAATCGCGCGAATTCGTCATGCAGGCCCAGGAGCGCTATCACACTGTTAGAGTAGCCCTGGAACGCATGACCCGGGAGATGTCCTCGGCTTTTGTCTACGACTGTCGTGAACTAGATACGCTGACCGGAGAACATCGCCACAAAACCTTGTTCAAGGTCGAAAATGAGGGAAAAGTCGATCGGATGATCTTCACTTCGTTTTCCCACCTGCGGCTGTTTCGCGACGCACATGAGTCCGATCAAAACGTAATTACCTATTTCGGTGAAAGCGACTCGGAGGATTCGTCCAAGACCAATCTGATGCGCCGCGAAAAAACAAGAATCGACGGGGAACCCGAAGAAGGCGGTCTGGCCCAAATACTGTGTCCGGATATCGTCGAGGTGCACTTTGAACTCTGGGAAGAAACCAAAGAAGACTGGGTGGACGAATGGGACTGCAGCCAGATTGAAAGGCTCAACCGTTTACCGCGCATGATAAAAATCACGCTGACGGTGATTGACGAGTATGGACAAGAGACGCCCTTTACGTCGATTGCCCGGGTGTTTACGCTCAAGCCGTTGGCCAATTTTCTGAAGCGGTCACAATGATCAAGACAACCCAAAAAAGACATCTACGCTTTCGCCGACTGGCTAAAAATCGCAGCGGCATGGCACTCTTGATGGTTTTGGTTACAATTGCCATTTTATCGGCAGTTATCGTCGACTTCGTCTATCAGACAAGAATCAACGTCCGGATTGCCGGCAATGTGCGCGATCGTCTGAAAGCCTATTATCTGGCGCGATCTGCCGTGAATCTCTCCAGGTTGGTATTGCACTTCCAGGGACAGGTCGACAAATTTACCGGGGGCATGCTCAAGCTCTACCAGATTATTCCGATTGAAAGCGATCTTGCCAAGGCCATGACTTCGGGTGAGATGGGTGAAGCTTTCGGTCTCGAGGGTCTCAATCTCGGAACCACCCGCGGATTCGGTGAATTCGACGGCAACTTCTTCTCCGAAATCAGGGACGAATACGAAAAGATCAACTTGAATTCATTAGAGAGCATCACCTCGATTGCCGCGCCGGTATCGGCCCAAATCCTGGCCCTGATTGGCGGGCCGCGTTACGAAACCATGTTCGAAGGGCCCGACGCAGACGGTCAGTACAACACCCCGGCCGATATCGTTGTAGCCCTGCATGACTGGATCGACGCCGACACGACTTTCGATACTTTCAATCCGGATGTCCTGATACTCGATCCTTTTTCTCAGGCAACCTTGTTCATGCCCGGCACCTCGGGCGAGGATTCGCGCTATGACATGCTGAAAGATCCGTACCAGAACAAAAATGACCCTTTCTTCAGCGTCGATGAACTCTATATGATCCGCGGAGTCAATGATGATTTCATGGAGGAGTTCGGCGAAAAGTTCACCGTCTATACCGATCCGGCTCTTTTACTGAATCTAACCTCGGTCAATGATCCGGTCATGATGCTTTCCTTGCTATGTATGCAACCTGAGAATTTGGCACTCTGTACCGAACAGGGCTTGCCACAGTTACTCGAGGTATTGGCGCTGTTTTTCGAATTTCGCAACCTGATGCAAATGACGACTTTCATGGTGCCCAACAACGAAGCTATTCAAGGATTTTTTAACAGCATGGGGCCGACTTTAAGCCCCTACTTCATGAAGAACCTGGCCCCCTTCAGTGACACCTTCTCTATTAGGGCCGTCGGCCAGGTCGGTGAAGTGATGGTAACCATCAAGACTGTGGTGAAAAACACGGTTTCGGGCCAGGAAATTCTATACTGGCGGGAAATGTAGATCAGGAGAACCCAATGGCGCAGCTGACAGTTGGACTGGATTTGGGACATGAATCGATCAAGCGCGTACGTTTGCGCAGCAGTTTCCGGAACGTCGAGATTGTCGACTTCACCTGTATTCCAATCCCGATCGATGAGCGGCCCTACCTGGCCCGCCTGGCCGACGCGCTGGCCCAACTCAAAGAAGGCCAACCAACCGACTTGCTGGCCACCGCCCTGCCAGGCGACGAAGTCTCGATTCGTCTGGTGACCCTGCCCTTTTCAGACCGAAAAAGAATAGAGCAAACCATCGGTTTCGAACTCGAGAGCCAGGTTCCCTTCGCGCTCGACGAAGTTGTCTATGACTATCTACCGGCCGGCAGTGCTCCCGACGGCGGATCGCGACTGCTGGTCGCCCTGTGCCAGACCGAACGCCTGGGCAACTGGCTGAGCACGCTGGCCGAAACAAACATGGACCCGCACCTGATCGGCCCGGAGAGTTTGGCGTACTCGAGTCTGGTCGAATCACTGCCGCCGGTTGCCGACGATGCCTCAGTGGCGGTGCTGGACATCGGCAAGCAATTGTCATCGCTGTGCATTACCGGGCCCAAAGGCGTCGAGTTCGCCCGAACACTTTCGGGCGGCGGCCAGGATATCACCAACCAGCTGGCCGAAGCCTTCAAGGTCGATCTGGTCAAGGCCGAACAAGGCAAGTTGCGCGGAGCTTTTATCGAATCCAAAGGTGTCACGGCCTCCAGCCCGGAAGAAGTCATGATCTCCGATGCAATCCGTCGTTCTACCTCGACCCTACTCCGCGAGTTGCGCCAGACCATTTCAGCGCATTGCTCTCTGGCCGGGCGCCCGGTTGCCAAGATCTGGTTGTGTGGCGGGGGAGCAACAATTGCAAATTTCGATCATTACCTGTCCGATGAGTTGAACGTCGAAGTCGAGCGGATTACTACCGAGCACTTCGAACTACCCGGGCTCGACAAGCTGACCGAAACCGAGAACAGCCCCTGCAATTGGGTCAAGGCCCTGGGACTGGCCCTGCAGGCCCACCAGGGCGGCCGACGTGGCTGGTTGAACTTGCGCAAGGGGCCGTTTGCCTTCAAGGGTGATTTCGAGGCGATCCGCGGAAAAGTGCTGCACGTTGCAATCGCTTTGCTGATTCTGGTCTTTCTGACAGTCGGTTACGCTACCACGCGCTATTTGAGCCTGTCTTCGACCAACAAGTCCATGGACAACCGCATGAAAGAGATCACCCAGGCCATTTTAGGTAAACCTTACGCCGATCTCGAAGTTGCGATCCAGATCATGAAAGAAAAGATATCGCCCGAGGCCGATTCACTTCCGCGGGTAAGCGCCCCGGAAATATTACGCAAAATTCACGAGCGCATCCCGGAAAAAACCAATCTGCGCATAAAAGATCTCAACATATCTCCCAAGCGCATCCAGCTGTCGGGCTTCACCGATAGTTTCGAATCGGTTGAAAAGATTAAAGCCAACCTGGAGAAGTATAATTGTTTTAAAGAAATCCAGACCGGACAAACCCAAAAAACCGTCGACGGGTCCGAAGTGGAGTTCCGCTTCACGATTGTATTCGGCTGTTGAAAGTAAAAGAGGCTTCCATGGCTGCATTCGGTAAAAAATACGAAGATATGCTGGCGGCAATCAACCGCCTGTCACGGCGTGAGAAGTTCATGGTCGGCGGGCTGGCCATCAGCTTCGTCGCATTTGTGGGTTTTTTAGTGTCGATGTGGGTCTCTTCGGTATTGGGCGGGCTCGAACGACGTATCGACGACAAGACCGGCAAGCTACAACAAATGCTCGACATGCGCCAGCAATTCGAGCAAGCCAAGCTTGCCCGAAAAGAATCGGAAAAACGTATCATCAAGGCCCGCGGCATCCAGTTGATGGGCACCTTGGAAACCCAGGCCACCCAGCTGGGGATCGACACCAAGGATATGAAGATGGTGCCGCGCTCTTCGGCCAGTACCCCTGAATCGCGCATCGAAGAGAAAAAAGTCGAAGTCGAGATCCCGCACATCACTATCGACCGCCTGGTCGATTTTCTCGATCAGATCGAACGTAAATCTGAGAGTATCGCCGTCAGAAAGCTGCACATCCGCAAGAGCTTCAGAGATCCCGGCCAGTTGGATGTGCGCTTCACGGTTTCGAAGTTTCAGATGAAGAAAGAAGAAAAACCCGCTGCGCCCGAACCGGGTGCAGCCAAAGCACATTAGAGTGAACGCCATGCGCACCAAGATAATAAAAGCCGTATGTTATCCTCTGTTTTTCTTAGTCTGCCTGGTTTTTTTCGTAATCCAGGGTTTTCCGGTCAAGGTCGTCGGAGAACTGGTTGCCAAACAAGCCAAGCAGAAACTGGGCATGAAGGTCACCATCAATGATATCGACACCCTTTTTCCCAACGGAGTCGAAGCGACCGGCATCCGCCTGTTTAAAGAAGCCAAGCCGGGCAAAGAAGACGCCCTGCCGACTTCGATCAAAATCGACCAGCTGTCGGCGCGCATATCATTATTTGGTTTGATTGGCGGCAACAAAGACATTTCATTTTCTTCCGACGTACTCTCGGGCAAGCTAGAGGGCGATTTCAAGCTGGAGCCGGAAAAATGGAGCCTGCAAGCCAAACTGGCCGGGGTCAATCTCGGTCGCCTGAATTTCTGGCCCGAGTTGATCGGCCAGGATTTAAGCGGAAAAGCATCCGGCAGCCTCAACCTCAATGTTATCCCCAAGGATATCAAGGCCGCCACTGGAGATATCGTTCTCGATCTAGTCCAGGGACAACTCGGCAAGGGGAAAGCCTACGGCGTGGAAATCCCTCCAATTAGTCTGGGCAAGACTCAGATCAATCTCAGCATCTTGAAAGGCAAGGCTGAAATCAAAACCTTCAAGGTTGCTTCGGACGATATCGAAGCCAGCCTGGACGGCTATTTTCTGTTGCAGCAAAAAATCGAACATCTTTCGGCTCATTGCCGGTTGCGCTTCAAACCTTCCGAGGAAAAACTGGCAGAAATTCGCAACCAGATTCCCCAAGAGTTCAGAGGCCTTTTCGACGGCGAGCTGAATAAAGCCAAGGGCAGAGACGGCTATTACAGGTACAGTATTTTCGGCCGCCTGTTCGGCGGAAAACCACAGTTCAGGCCGCTGAAACAATAAGATTGTATTTGGTTTTGACGGTTTTGACGGTATTGACGGTTTTATGACGGTTTTATAATTACCTAACCACAAACTTGAATTTCTCATCACAGATGAATATTTCGTCCCCATCGCGAACTTTCATCTTTTCGATCTTTTCACCCTTGTACCAGGTGCCGTTGGCGCTGCCCAAATCTTCGATGTAATGATCACCGCGTTCGCGGGTGATGATGGCGTGCTCTCTGGAGACTTTGACCGAGTTGATCACCAGGTCGCATTTACTGGAACGGCCGATGATGTAGATGTCTTTATCGATCTTTTCGGTATCGCCGTCTTCGTTGACGATAAAGAGACCTTTCTCAGCGGCCTTGGCCGGGGCCGGCCGCGGAGCCGGTCGGGGTGGCCGCTTGGCCGGGGCTGATTTTCTACCGGGAGCCTCTTTGGTGCGTCCGGGGGCAAACTTCTGTCCGCCGGGAGGCGGGCGCCGGGTTGGACGACCGGAAGGGGCCTGAGGTATATCGTCCTCGACCGGAGGAACGGAATCTTGTGGCACTGGATTAACGTAACCGAGCTTGACTGCCATTTCGAACATGGCCTGGCTTACGAGTGCATCCGCTTGGGTCCCACAGTCATCCGCCATGGAAGAATAAACTTCCCATAACAGATCGCTAATGGAGACCTGATGAGGTCTTCCCGGCGATTTGGCCATCTCGCCTCCTACGCGTTTAACACGCGGGAACTAGTTGAAAACTTTCCGGTATCCCGCAATTGGCACGACTATAGCAATGCGATATATGCGTGTCAACTTTCTGTAGGGACTAACTAGTCGTTGATTCCATTGAAGTTCCTGCCGAAACGTCGCCGGCAAAACTATTTTCGTCCAGGGCGGCCTGAATTACAACACTCGATCCAACTCGCAGGTTTTCGGGAACTATTGTGCCCTTGCCCACCAGGACAATTCCGTTGAGATCACATTTAGCGTATTGCGAGTTGGTGACCGACTTGTCTCTGCCGTCGATCTGTGTCCCGGCCCCAATACGCACATCCTTATCTATAATGGCCCGGCGAACTTTCGCGCCCTGGCCAATAACAACCCCGTTCATCAGAATCGCGTCTTCGACCAGGGCGTCTTTGGCTATCACAACTTCGGGGGATATGACTGATCGCCGAACTGTACCGTCAATTTTACAGCCGGCCGATATTCGCACATGACTCAGCGAAGCTTTGGAACCAAAGCGAGCCGGCGGCCGATCTCCGGAGAGTTGAGTGTCTTCCCGCGAACAAATCTCCCAATTCATCAGATCCAAACCGCTCTTTGCGTTGAGCGTGTCCATACTGGCCTCGAAATAGGATGACACCGTACCGACATCTCGCCAATAACCACCGAAGCGATGGGCAACCAGACGCTTCTTGTCGAGTAAGTCAGGCATGATGTGCTGGCCAAAGTCGTTGCCGTGACCTCCGCCAACAACGTCTTGCAGAGCTTCGACCAGGCAGTCCCATTCGAACATGTAGATTCCCATGGATGCCAGGTCTGTATCGGCCTGAGCGGGCTTCTCTTCGAAACGAGTGATGTTCGATTTTTTATCCGTCCAGATCATTCCAAAGCGTGAAGTATCTTTGGGGCTGACCGGCATGACCGCAATGCTGACGTCGGCGCCCGTCTGAATATGATTTTTCAACATTTGCTGATAATCCATGCGATAAATATGATCGCCGGACAAAATCAAGACTCTTTCAGGTTTGAGCGGCGCCATGAAGTCCATGCTGCGCCAGACAGCATCAGCCGTGCCATGATACCAATCCGAGGCGGCGTGTCCGGTTCGGGGAGGCAAAATCCTGACTCCCCGGCGTTGCCCGCGAAAATTCCAGGGTTCGCCGGTGCCGATATGCGACATCAATGACAACGGTTTGTATTGGGCCAAGACACCCACCCAATCCAGGCCGGCGTGCATCACGTTGCTTAGAGCCATGTCGATGATGCGGTAGCAGCCTCCGAAAGGTACCGCCGGCTTGGAACGTCTTTGAACCAGAACACCCAGGCGGGTTCCCCCGCCGCCGGCCAACAGCATGACCAAGGGCTTCTTCATGCCGTAGATCCTTCCGGCCGACCGAGGCACTCGCCTGATTTGAGGACCGTTGCGGGCCAGGCAGGCAGTTTCAGCTCAGGATGGACGGCACAGTTGCGTCCAATAGTGACACCCTCGGGAATACGCGTGTTCTTTCCGATCACCGAAATACCGCTGGCAAATGCCTCGGGCATTTCACGGTTCAAAGGAGTTTTATCGCCATGGCCTACCCGTGCTCGCCGGCCGACTGTGACTTGTTTGTCGAGCACCGCCCGATCGACTATGGCCTCCGCCTCGACCATGACATTGTTCATCAAGACGCTCGAAGTCACTCTCGCACCGGCTTCGACGACCACGCCGGGCCCGATAACCGAATTGTCAACCTGGCCGGCCACCCGGGCCCCCTGGCAAATCAGGCTATTGGTGCAGCGGCAATCTTCGATGAAATGCGTCGGCGGCAGGTCACCCAGGCCGTAGAGCAACACGCGTGACCGGATTCCCCATTTTTCGAGGTCGATTAAAGGATTTTCTCCCAGCAAATCCATGTTGGCTTGCCAGAAAGAGTCGATTGAACGGGCGTAGTTCCAGTAGTCATAGTACTTGTGCGCAAATACCCGATCGCGTTTGACCATTTCGGGCAGAACTTCGCTGTACAGCTGATAAGAAGATCCAGCCCGGCGATTTTCTTCGAGTCGCTCAACCAAAACATCCGTCTTGAATAAGTAGATAGTCAGTGAAGCAAGATTTGAACGAGGTTGATCGGGCTTTTCTTGATAACCTCGAACTCGCAAGTTCTCGTCAACCTCGGCGAAACCGAAACGCCCCCGCCCAAAACCAGTCGGCAGGGGTTTAACCACCATGCTCAGATCAGCGTCGCTTTCGCGATGCTGCCGAATAAAGGGCCGAAAGTCCATCGAGTAGATATGATCGCCGGACAAGATCAAGACATCCCGCGGGTTGTGATCCTTAATATAAGACAGGTTTTTATAAACTGCGTCAGCCGTTCCGCGATACCACTGGTTAGGGTCGTGATCTCCTTCGGCCAGGTAGGGCGGCAGAATCTTCACTCCCCGCCCGCGTCCAACCATATCCCATGGTTCGCCGATACCCAGGTGAGCAATTAGCGATGAAGGCCGATATAGACTCAGCACGCCGACTCGCTCGATGTCGGAGCGCATCAAACTGGACAAGGCAAAATCGATGATTCGGTATTGGCCACCGAAAGGCACCGCCGCCTTGGTGCGAATCGATGTCAAGACCGATAACTCAAAGACCCGGCCGCCGGCCAGAATCATGGCGACAATGTCGCGCATTTGTAGTCCCTATTGGCTTGCCTTGCGTTCACCCAGGGGTTTATTGCATTTTGGACAGCGCCCGGCGTAACGGCTGACAGTCCCGCTCCAACCGCAGCTTTTACATGTAGTCTGTTGAGAATGCTTGCTGTCCTTTTTGCCCGAAAATATTTTTTTCAATAAACCGATAAAAATCAGGACACCTACAAAAATTGCCGCATAGATTATCAAATCTTGTACGGTATATTCCCCGAAGACGATTTCATCCATTTAACACCTCGTTATCTGGCCTTGCATATTAGTAACTGTGCGCTATCATAAGAAAATCATGAAAACTATTCAAGCCTTCCTGCTGTTGTTGGTATTTTGTGTCATGGGCTGTGCCGCAAACCTGCATGAGCTGTATCTGCGACTGCCTGAAAAGGACAAGGAGCTCTACGACCGATCCAAGCAATTCATGACCGAGCGCCAGCAAGAGAAGTATTTGTATCTCGATAATTCCGACCGGCGGGCTAAAATGATCGAAGACTTGCATATTCTCGATCGGCTGCTGAAGTTTCCAGCTCACGTGCGCGATGCGATAATGGCTCAGCGAGTCATACCGGGCATGGACAAGCAGGCCGTCTTGCTTTCCTGGGGCAAACCCAGAGAAATCGACCGCCGTCAGATTGACAATCTGCCGACCGAGTGCTGGTTTTTCAAAAGGGATGACGGCCGCGGATCTATCATCGAAAAAAAGGTCTTTTTTCTCCAGGGAGTTGTTACCGAAGTAGTTGACTGGGAATGAGTCTTCCGATTTGACACAATCTTAATTCACAGTGATAATGGGCCGTTCGACTACACTAAAGAGGGAGTTTTGTAATGATGCGACCTGAGCTGTCTAAACATTGGTTTGTGTGTCTATTGTCTTGTCTGGCATTGGCTTTTTGCGTATTTTCTTGCGGCGGCACCTCGAGCGACTTCGTCGACAACGACGGGGACGGCTGGGCCCCGTTAGCCGACTGCGACGACAACAACTCCGAGATTCATCCTCTGGCCGAGGAAATTCCGTATAACGACGTCGACGAGAATTGCGATGGTCTGGCCACCTTCGATGCCGACATGGACGGTTACAACAAAATCGACACGGTCGATCCGGAAGGCAACACCGGCACTGACTGTGATGATGGTGACCGGACGATACACCCCGACGCCAGAGAAATCCCTTACGACAACATCGATCAGGACTGTGACGGCCTCGAGGATGACGGCGACGGAGACAACGACGGGCACTCGAGCACGCTGGTTGGCGGGGATGACTGCTGTGATTCAGGCATGGAAGTATCGAGTTTGGGCTGTTCGCCGGCTACGGCGGCCAGCATTTATCCCGGGGCGGTCGAGATCCCTTATGACAATATCGATCAGGATTGCGACGGGCGCGACTATGGCAGCAGTACTCTCGAGGGTGACGAGGACGAAGACGGCTTCGCGACCGACGACAACCCGGAAGGACTCGACTGCGACGACACCGACGAATTGATCTACCCCGGGGCACCCGAGCGCTGTAACTACAAAGACGACGATTGTGACGGATTAACCGACGAAGATCTAGTTGATGTCGACAACGACGGTTCACCGGCCTGTCTGGATTGCGACGACTACGATGCGGATCGTTTCCCGGGCAACGTCGAGGACGAATTTTTCGGGGCGTACAATGATATCGACGAGGATTGCGACGGAATCGCCTTAAAGGATGTCGATGGCGACACCCATGACGGCATAGCCGCCGGCGGTCTCGACTGCAACGACCTGGATCCGACCATCCATCCCCTGGCCACCGAAACCTGCAACCACATCGACGACAACTGCAACGGACAGATCGATGAAGATTTCATTTCAGCCTCGCCGGACCAGGACCTGGACGGCTGGCTGGAGTGTGCCGAGTGTAATGACAGCAATCCAAATATCCACCCGGGAGTTCTGGTCGACCTTCCTAATACGTTTGACGACGATTGCGACGGGCTGACCGACGAAACCGATCTGGATGTCGACGGCTACTTTGTAACCGCCGCGGCCCCCTTCCCTGCAGAAGAGGATTGCTGCGATGTCGGCACCGAGGATGTTCCGGGTTGTACCGCGATTACCCGCGCCACGATCAACCCCGGGGCGACCGAAATTCCTTATGACGGCATCGATCAAGACTGCTCGGGTACCGACCTGACCGACGTCGACGGAGACGGCCACGAAGCCATTGTGGCCGGCGGGACCGACTGCAACGACTTCAACCCCGAAGCCTATGAGGGCCACGCCGAGGTCTGTATGGACCCTTCGGACAACAACTGCGACGGCACGGTCAACGAAGGCTGCGGGCCCGGAACCGACGAAGATATCGAGATCGCTTCCGGGGCGTTCAGCATGGGCCGCGATGTCGACGAGTCGGTCCTCAACCCCGACCAACAACCCCAGCACCTGGTCAACTTGGGTACCTACTACATGGACAAATACGAGGTCACCCTGGCCGATTATCGGCGCTGCGTGGTTGACGGGCCCTGCAACTTAGACGGTATCCCGATTTCATCGTTTTCCGATGAATACTACTGGGAGAATCAGTCCCGCGGACTGCACCCGGTCATAAATATTACCTGGATCCAGGCCCAGACCTACTGCCAGTGGGTCGGCAAGGATCTGCCGACTGAAGCACAGTGGGAAAAGGCCGCCCGCGGGGCCGACGAGTACGGCATCGAGGTGCGCACCCCGGTAACCTGCGACCTGGCCAACCACGTCGAACTCTGCACCCAAGAGCAATGCCACGACGATGTTGTCGATGTGGACATGTATGACGACGGGACCAGCCCTTTCGGGGTCTACAACCTGGCCGGAAATGCCTACGAGTGGACCAACGACTGGCATGCGGCCACCTATTATGCAACATCCCCGGCCGACGATCCTCCCGGCCCGGACACGGGCTCGACCAAGGTCATCCGCGGCGGCAGCTTCTTGAGCATCGACTATTACCTGGAAGTCACCGACCGCCAGCAGTTCAACCCCAGCACGCGCAACGTGTCCCTCGGCTTCCGCTGCGCCCGCGTACCGATTCCCTGATGAGGTAAGCCCACACAATCTGTGGGCCCAACAACGATTTTTGTTCGGGGGAATAAATGACCAAACCAATCCCGGGGGGGACTGTACCAACGAATTCCGTTTGGCTGGCTGCGCTCGTCTTTTTTTCAGGTTTCGGTAATCTGGGCTGCTCGTTAAATACCTCTATTGCAATTCCCCCGGATGTTGCGGCGGCTACAGTACCAGAGCACTTGAAGCAAGGACATGACGCTGTTTATCTGTACGATATAGGTTGGGTTTACTATGGGCCGGCAGGACTCGATATCCCGTCTAACCTTGTATTCACTCGGCTGGCTAAAATAAAGCTGCTCACCCGGGCAGCAACCGAAGCCGGAAAATTCGGCATCATTTCGATAAGTCATAGAGGCAAGTTTATTGAACTCGAAGCCGTAATTCACAAACCAGACGGCTCACACAGACCCCTAACGAAATCTGACATTGTAACCACAGCTCTTCACAAAAGCAGAAAACGTAATCAGCTAGAGAATCTTTATGTAACTCGCATAATCTTTCCAGATCTTAACCAAAGCGACATAATCGAGTATAAATACACGCATGGTTTAAGCGAGGCAGGGTGGATCTTCGGGCATGTCGATGTACCTGTCCTGTTTTCAAGATATATCGTGGAAAGAAGTTTTGAGATCTTCTCTTTCGAAAAATTGCTTCGCGATCACCAAAACCTCAAACCCAAAAAGACGACGCAGACCCTAACTGGTTCGGTGGGGTTCAACAAACATGTTAGCTGGACTGCAACCAATATACCCGCCATCATTCAAGAACCGCTCATGCCTCCGCTGATCGACCTGGCTAGCTCCATTGTTCTGTGGGCTAAGTTTTCGGAATATACTCTTGAACAAATGAGTTCTGCCTACTTTGAGTGGGTAACTGTTCACCAAGAATGCCCTCGGAGTATCCGTCAGCTAGTTATGAAAATAACAACCGGAGTTGGTGGTTCAAGTGCAAAAATCAGGACCATCATTGATTGGGTAAAAACGAATATCGTAGTCGTGAATAATGGTGTGATTTCAGGAGTTATACCATCCATGGACCCAGGCGACACCAATGTAGAAAATGTACTCGAAAACAGAATGGCAACAGCTGAGCAGGCAGCTTCGCTTGCCTGGCTAATGCTTCACGCAGCAGGAATCGACACAGCCATTGTGCTCACCAGCAACGCTGATAAATCCGAATTTGATGATGACGTTACCGATCTCACGTTGTGTACTCATGTGTTTCTTGCCCTCGACGACGACGGAGTTAAGTTATTTGACCTGACGGATCGTTTTCGTCCTTATGATTCGTTTCCCACACAATTTCAGGGCAGAAGGGCCTTGTGGATTGAAGAAGACTATTTTTCTCTCAAAAATTTACCGGCATCTCAGCCCACCGACAACCAAACCAAGATCTCGGTCGATGGCCAAGTGGAGCCTACGGGCGACGTAGTTGTGACAACCAAGCTTGTTTTTTCCGGCGAACCTGCCAACCTCTTGAGAAAGGCACTATCCCTGGCAAACAAGCAGCAACAAGAAGCTGTAATGACGAGAATAATTGGCAAATCGGTCAAAAACATCGAGATCAGAGACCTCGTGTTCGATGATGTTGAAGATCCATATCAACCACTCTGCATGCGGGTTGAATTCGCGGTTCCC
Source organism: Deltaproteobacteria bacterium (assembly GCA_019307065.1). GTDB lineage: Bacteria > Myxococcota > B64-G9 > B64-G9 > B64-G9 > JAFDKH01. The sequence goes on along the minus strand of JAFDKH010000040.1, from coordinate 11,033 downwards.
AAGCATGCAAAAATAATTAACGGCAAAATGATCATGTCGTTAGCCCCATTTATTAACCTAATTTATACCCCGCCGTTAATAGCTAAATCGCGAACCAACCAAGTTTTGTTTCCATTTGTTGCCGATCATCAGCTGAAAGCCTCGATTAGGTTTCCGGCGGGCTATCGTCTAGCGACCCTACCCAAAGGACTCTCACACAAGAAAGACAAACCACCATTCACAATTGGACTAGAAACAATATACAAATCTTCAGACAATACCTCGCTAGAGATTTCACGCAGATTTGTCATTAACAACCGTCGCGTAGCGGTCGAATCATATCCGGCTCTGCGTGACCAAGTACGTGAGTTTCTCGAGCAGAACAACACCCTGGTAGTGCTCGAACCAACCGCCGAGGCGCCGGAAGATAAAAGCGCCCAGCTACCCTAGTAAACCGGATTGTGAATTGTGACGCGCATGCGTACCAGGGCGATTGAGCCGCTGGTCGGGTCGACTCTTACGGCCTGGACTCCTTGACCAATCTCGAAACATTGGCCCATATCCAACTCGACCACTTGGACTTCCCACTGCTGACCCAGCTCGCTTGAATCACCCAGGCCATTTAAGGGATTGTAGACATCGAAAAACACGCGGGCACAGCAGTTGCGGCTGCGACCCTCGATGCGGACCGTGACCGAGTCATACGAGATCAAATCATGGAAGCCGAGCATCAGCTGCAATTCGCCGCCCGGGCCGATTTCCAATGAACGCCCAATTGGATCGTCGACGACTGCCATATTGTTCCAGCGATCCCAGGCCTCCGGCCAAGTGTTGCCGGTGGTGGCCCACTCGGCCGGTCCCCATCCGGGAGTATCGGAAAACGACCAATCGGGTGACTGCGGGCTATAAGCAGATGAGTAATCGATCTCGACCCAGATCTCGTTGGCGGGCTGGCTGTCCCCGTTTAGATCGCCAGTGCCATCCGGCTTGCCGTCGGCATAGCCATCGACCTTACCGTCGGCCTGGCCATCGGAATACCCGTCGGCATCACTGTAGCCGTCACTCTGCCCGTCGGAATAACCGTCGATATCGCCGTCGCCTTGCCCATCAGCTTGACCGTCGGGACCCCCATCGGGATTGCCGGCATCAATGGCTGCATCAGTCGAGCCGGCGTCTGCATCGGCCAGCGGTTCATCATTGATCATAGTCGTGTCACTGCAACCGACCATAACGGCGATCAATAAGCAAAAAATCGGCAGAGTCCATTTCATGGCTAGCGACTCTCCTGCATGCCTTCGGCCAGGGCCTGGGCTGCATCGGCCAGGGTCTCGTGGTTGTAGCCGCCTTCCAAGACGGCAAACATTCTGTTGCGGCAATGCTGTTCGGCCCAGTCTTTGACCCAGCTGCCGATTGTTCGGTAAGACTCGGTTTCTAAAGTAGTGCCCCAATCTTCGATATGCCGGTCGAAACCGGCGCTGACGGCAATCAGGTCGGCCGGTTTGGCGGCATCCAGCTCGCGGCGACATTCGGCCAGCCAGTCTTTGTTATTGGAGCCCTCAGGGTGTAGATATTCGACCTCTTGCCGAGCATCGAAAGTGTTGTCGGTTCCGTCGCCGAAATGCAGATCGATGTCCAGGATCAGGGCCGTTGCGATCAAACCTTCGTCGAGTAGAGTCGCCACGGCCACGGCAATATTATTGAAATAACAAAAGCCCCAACAGGAATTCGGGCTGGCGTGATGTCCGGGCGGACGTACCAGCGCAAAAGCCGGCTGTCCGGCCAGGGCCAGGCGGGCGGCCTGCAGAGTGCCGCCGGCAGCCAATAAGGCCAGTGGGTAGACTTGCGTAGCTCGCTGCACGTCGCGAATATGGGTTTTGGTGTGAACCCGCTCGATATCGATCAGCTTGGCCGGCTGGGCGCTTACGAAATCGAATGACCGGCGTAGTTTTTTCTCAGCCGGTTTCAGGCGGCCCTCGGCCGCAGCCGGATCGGTTGTGTAGGTCTTGTGAAAATCTTTGTGAAAGATGATTTTCATGGACTACCCCACTATTTTCCGCTGTCATTTGAATTGCTTGCAATCACATGCTAGTCTGCCCGACCATTATAAAGGCTGCAAATAATATCGGAGAATAATGTGACCGAAGATCAAAAAGCCGAGGCTCGGAGCAAATTCCCCAAGTTATTCTGGCTGGTTGTCGTGTTCGAATTTTTCGAACGCGGCTCTTACTACGGCATGATGAGCGTCTTGTCGGTCTACATGGTCGATGTGCTCCATTTCGCCAAACAAGACATCGGTCTGATCAAGGGCACCTTTCAGCCGCTCTTGTATTTCTTGCCTATTCTGTCAGGCGCTTTGGCCGACCGTTTCGGCTACCGCCGGATGCTGATGTTTGCATTTTCGCTGCTGGGCGGCGGCTATTTTCTGGTCAGCCAGAATACCGGCTACGCGTCTGTGTTTCTATCGCTGGTTGTCATGGGTATCGGGGCCGGGACTTTCAAGCCGATTATATCCGGCACCATTGCGCGCTGCACCGATGAGAGCAATTCGACTCTCGGCTTCGGGATATTCTATTGGTCGATCAACTTAGGAGCTTTTCTTTTTCCGCTGATCCTGGTGCCGTTTCTGAGAGACAACATCGGCTGGGAATGGGTATTCATCGCCTCGGCCATCGGTACCGGAGTGTTGATACTGCCGACAATCTTCGCCTTTAAAGAACCGCCAAAACCAAAAGAAGAAGACGCAAAAGAAAAAACCAGTCTGTTGCAAACCCTGGCGAATGCCTTCGAGATTATCTACAGCCCGTTCATCTTGCTGCTGGCCTGGGCGCGCCAATCGATCAAGGGCGTTGTTCTGATATTGTTCATATTGGCGGTCTTTTTGGGCTACGGCAGTTGGGAGTTCAGTCATACCACAGGTGTCAATCACACTTTCGCAGCCCGGGTATATCCTCTCGAGAACAGCAAGCTGGTGGTAAAAGGCGAGCCAAACTTGTGCCGGGCTGACTTTTACAACTTTGAATTCAAGTGCGACAAAACGGATATCGACCCGGATCAAATCACCCGATTGTATACTCAATACGATGCCCGCCTGGTGTTGACAAAGCTTTCGACTGGCAAATGCGTCAAGCCCTGGGCGGTGTTGTCCCTGTACAATCCCGACCGGCTGGATGAATACTCGGCCGAGTTGGCTGCCTTTATGACTGAAGTCGGTTTCATCGGGCCGATGTCGACCGAGGGGCTTGGCCGCATTCGCGACGAGGCCGTGAAAAAAACTATTCTAGAAGTCGAATTCGACTCGATTGCCGGCGAGTTCGAGATCCAAGAACGCTCCAGCGGCCGGGTCGGCCTGGTAGTTCGTGATCTCGAGACATACCAGAAAAACCGCACTGAATTGCACAAACGGCTGCAAGCCGACCCGCGCCTGGCCACGCTCAAAATGAGTAAAATCGACGAGCTGGCCGAGAAAGCCAACAAACATCCTTTCTTGCTGGTTTTCGTGGGCTTGTTGTTTCTGAGCAGCCTGATAATTCAGCGCCGGGCGGCGGCCTTCCAGGCAGCCGGCCTGAAAGGCAAGCTGGCTTATGTGTCCGCTGCGCTCGCGTTTTTATACCTGCCAATCTGGCTGCTGCCCGGTCTGTCGCTGTTCGCCAGCATTCTATGCAGCCTGCTCAGCCTGACGGTCCTGTCGTTGTATGCAATTAGCTACGACGAAATGAGCCGTTTCAAAGATCACTTCAAGTTCCTGCTGATGATCGTGATCTACTCGGGCTTCTGGGTGCTGTATTTCCAAATGTTCGATTCGGTCCTGTGGTACGTGCGAGCCTATGTCGATCCGACCAGCCTCAACCGGGCAATCAATGGTATCTTTTCGGCGGTCGGGATCAACTTCACCTGGCGTTTCGATATCGAGATCGTCACGGTCATCAACGCCTTTACGATCATCCTCTTGCAGTTGGTGGTTTCGGCCCTGGTCAAAAAAACCAAGGCTCTGCCGACCATGATTGTCGGGATCGGCATGGGAACCATCGGCATGGCGATCCTGGCCATTTCGACCGGGATCTGGATCCTGATGCTGGGGATCGTGATCTTCTCAATCGGCGAAATGACCGCCCATCCGAAATTCATCGCCTATGTCGGCCAGACGGCGCCCAAGTCGCGGGTGGCCATGTATATGGGCTATCTGTTTTTGTACGGAGTGATCGGTTCGAGTATCGGCGGCGTGGTCGGTGCCAATCTGTATGTCAAGTTCGTCGATGAGATGAATCAGCCGCGCACGCTGTGGTTGATTTTCACTGCTATCGGAGTAGTCACCATCATCGGACTGCTTTTGTACAACAAGTTCATCGCAGTTAAGGATCCCAAACCCGAACCTGCCCCAGAGTCAGAGGCTGAGGCGGATTAATCTTCCGGCTCTATACCCGACGGGAGTTTGGGTTTTTTGTCATCGGTCTCGTCTTCTTCGATGCCCGGCGGCAGTTCCTTGGTTGTACCCAGATCGTCAGGCGGATGGTCGGGTGGGTCCGGAGGCAGCCTGTCGTCGTCAAGCTGAAACTGGTCCTTGACTTTGTCTTTGGCTTCGAAAACCAGTCCTAAAGCGATGGCTTCTTCGACATACGAACCATCAATCAGGCGCAGTTCACCTTCGGGCGAGACTTGAATCGCGGCTTCGCCGACAATCGGACACTTGTCCTCGCACTGGCCGCAACCGTTGCATTTGCTGGCGTTGACCACCGGCAGACCGACATGGTGACTTGAGTCGTGGTGAAATACGATCGCGTTGTAAGGGCACTGTTCGTCGCAAATCAAGCAGCGATGATCTTGCGACCAGGGCAAGCAACGATCGCGTATGACCACGGCCGTGCCGATCTTGGCATACTGTTTCTCTTTCAGCGATAGCGGCCGAATCGCCTCGGTCGGGCAAACCTGCCCGCAGACATTACAGGTTTGTTCGCAAGCGGCGTGGCGCAAGCTCATATACGGTGCCCAGAGACCCTCGAACCCGGCCCGGTACCAGTCGGGCTGGATGACATTGGTCAAACAAGCCCGCATACACTCGCCGCAGCGCAGACAGCGCGACAGAAACTCATGCTCGGGCAAAGAACCCGGTGCGCGGACCAGTTTTGGGTGGCGGGTCGGCAGCGGTAAAAACGATTCGGACGGGTGCAGCACATCGGCGCGCATCCCCAATCCGGCGGCGAATCCGCCCAGAGCCCCGCCCACAAATGCCCGCCGACCGGCCTGAACACCGGCCAGGTCGACTTCGGGATCTTTCTTTATAAAACCGAAGCTGACCGCGTTTTCGGGACAAACCTTCACGCAATTGTTGCAAACTATGCACTCGCTCCTATCGAGTTTAAGTCCTTTATCGTGAATGGCCCCGGTGGGACACTCGCGAACGCACGTGTTACACGAGTTACAGTCGTCATTCACTCGTCGGCGATAAGGCGCCCACTTACCGATCCAGCCCAGCAGTCCGCCCAGCGGACAAAGATGCCGACACCAGAAACGCGGCTGCAAGCGAGCCAGCACCAGCAAGACAATCAGCAGCCCCAGGGTGATTATTGCCCCGTCGAAAGACATCATGATCAACTCGAGATAGGCAACATCAATCCAGCCGGCCCAAGCCCCCAGCGGGCGCAGTACCAGCAAGCCAACATCCTGAAGCACCATCACGGCTGGATAAAACAAGGTGGCCGAAAACCTGGTAAACAAAACGATCGGGTCGCCAAAACCAAGCAGGTTGAAACCCACCAGGGCTGCAGCCAGAATAACCAACAAGAAAATATATTTTACCTTGCGGGCGCGCTTGTACTCCAGGCGGTTGCCCTTGGCACGCTGGCGGCGTCCGATGTACCGATCAGAAAAATCCAGCATGACTCCCATAGGACAGATGTGCGAGCAAAATATTCTGCCCATAATTACGGCCAGGACAACAAAAACAATTGAGACAAGCAGGATCGGAACCAATACCCGCGAGGCCAGAGTGGTGACAATTGCAATCAGTGGGTTCGAAAACAAAAAGAAGTCGACCGGCCAGGCTGGCTTGCCGCCGAAAGCCGCCATCCAAAAAAAGGTAATAAACAGGTTTAGTGAAAAAACCTGCATACCTCTTCTAAAACTGTAGCGCCGCCAGGCAAAGACAGCCAACCCGAGGCCGACTACAAAAAAAATAAAAGCCGGGTGGAACCATGTGCTGATTTCTGTAGTCATAGGCTAGAGAATAGAAGAAAAGCAGCGCTAAGGTCAAAGAAATGGTATGTCGGATGAGGATGTTGTAGACTGCTTTTGTTTTTGCAGGAGGAGCAATGGGCTCGAGGCTAAAGGGCAAAAAATCCAAGGAAGTCAGCAAGTTTTCTGATTGGAGAATATACAAGCTGATTGTCTATGCCATCCTGGCCCTGGGTATCATGGGCTGGATGCTGTATCTGTATCTGGAGAGTCTCGAACCAAAAACAAAAAAGGTAAAAGTTACCAACACTAGTGAAGCACCAAATCACTGATTTAACGCCGACACCAAGACAGGAGCACTAGATGCGAAACAAACTACTATTAATTGTCATGCTCATTTTTTCGGCATCCGTATTAGTCGCCCAGGCCGGTCCGCGCAAGTTAACCGCACGAAAATCGTTTGACCGGCGGCCGCGAGTTCAGAAAGCCATGATCGACGAGATGGAACGAACGATGAAGCGTTTGAAGATGGAAGGTTTCGATTTGCCGTATTTCACCGCGATGGAGATGAAAGAAACAGCTTCTCGTCACCTGCGCTCTCGCTACGGTGCCTTGTACAAATCATCAACAGACCGATACCGGCGTTTACGAGTTGAAATCCGGGTGGGTTCTTATGTGTTCGACAACATCGGCACCAAAAGATCCAGCTATGATTTCTCGTTCAATCCGGGATATCGCTCCTCGGTCTGGGGTCCAATCGATGATGATCCTCAGGCTATTCGCAATACTTTGTGGCTAATGGCTGACAGAGCCTACAAGGGCGCCCTGAAAGCTTTTCTCAAACGCAAATCGAAGAAAGTCACCGAGGTCGAAGACAAAAAAGATGTACTCAGTTTCACCAAAGAAAAACCAGAGGTCTTCACTCAAGCGCCACTGCCCTTCTCTTTCGACCAGTCACGTTGGGAGCAAATCGCCCGGGCAGCTTCGGCTCTTTTCGAAGAATATCCACACATTTTCGATTCATCGGTTACCTTCGACGCCAAGAAGCAAACTCGCATTTTTGTAAACAGTGAAGGCTCGCGGATAATCAGCGAGAAAATCATCTACAACGTCTCTGTATTCGGGGTGACCCGGGCCGAAGACGGCATGTTAATAAATGCCCAGAAAACAGTATATGCTCTCGAAGAATCCAAGCTTCCCTCCCAGGAAGAACTTTTCAAGACAGTCAAGCAGGTGGCTGCTAATCTGAAGGCCCTGCGAGTTGCGCCGGTCCTCGAGCCTTACACCGGCCCGGTCATTCTGGATGGAGATGCAACCGGCGTTTTATTTCACGAGGTTATCGGTCATCGTCTCGAAGGCGAGCGTCAACTGGACGATCACGAGGGCAAGACATTCAAGGGGCAGATCGGCAAGAAGATCATTCCTGAGTTTCTCTCGGTCTACGACGATCCTACCAAGACCAAGCATGGCAAGGTTGATCTCAACGGTTTCTATCGCTACGACGATGAGGGCGTCAAAGCCCGGCGAGTCGTTCTGGTTGAAAACGGCGTGCTTAAAACATTTCTGACCAGTCGTACGCCGGTCGAAGAAATCCAGAAATCCAACGGGCACGGCCGGGCTGCCCCCGGTGAAAAACCGCGCGCCCGAATGGGCAACACCATCGTCACCTCAAACAAAACTGTTCCACTTGCCAAACTGAAAGAAATGCTGATTGACGAAATCAAAAAACAGGGCAAACCGTATGGTCTGATTATTAAAAATATCGTCGGTGGTTCGACGCATACGTCAACCTGGGGTTACCAGGCCTACAAAGGCGTGCCTGAACTGGTTTATCGAGTCTTCCCCGACGGCAAAGAGGAGTTGGTCAGGGGCGTCGAGATTGTCGGAACACCAATTGCTTCGATTAACAAAATCATCGCTACTTCGGACGAGATCTCCATATTCAATGGTTACTGCGGTGCCGAAAGTGGCTACGTTCCCGTTTCAGCCATTGCCCCGGATGTCTTGATGACCGAAATCGAGCTGCAGCGCCGGACGAAGAAGTCCGAAAAGGGAGCCATCCTGCCGTCGCCGTGGACCGGACCGATCAAGGAAAAATCAAAAAGTAAATGAAGTAGTTAGAAAGGGAGCCACTTCGATCCGGCGCAGAGGCCACTGGACACCGGACCGAAGTGTCTCGCCGTTGAATCCTTAAATCTTTTCGCTACAAATCACCGTCTGGCTGCTCAACTCTTCACAGACCATCTCGGCACTCAAGCGGCCATCGATGCAAATCGTCTTTTCTCCCTGGGTGTAACAGTCGAGCGGAAACGAGAAGACTTTTGTGTGCCTTTGATAGCTCCAGCCAAGCAAGGTCACCAGGGCGCCAATCAACATGCCAACCGCTAAAAATCTCTTTATTGAATTCAGTTTCATTTCAATAAACCTCCTTGCTGGTTAACTGGTTATTTAGCAAGGCGCGTGCCAAGCCGGCTCCTTTGTGTAACTACTGAATTTTACTGAGGAGTACAGGTCTTGAGGGGATCTCCAGCGTGTTTTGGCAATTTATTACTCACCTTTGATTGCGTTACGAGGCAAGATCTTGCCTGGATTGAGGATAGCCCGCCTACATACCATGGTGGTTGCAAAATCTTACCCGCATGCTATCTTTTGGACGGGTTTTCGCCTAAAGGGGCCAGGTTTGAGCGCAGAAGATAGAAACAAGACCCATCTTGAAACCACCAGCTTGTCCGATGATGAACTGGCTCAAATCAGGGCCTTGAAAAAGGCCAAATCCAGACAAAGGCGGGTCTCGATTCTGATTACTTATCGAGACGGTGTGCGCTGGGTACCGCTTACCGAGGGCCAAAGTGTGATCATCGGACGTTCCGCGCCGGCTGATGTCCCCCTCAGGGACGATAGTCTCTCGCGACAGCATGCCTGCATCGAGCTGTTGAACGGGGAAGTCTGGATAGAAGACCTGCAGTCAACCAACGGGACCTGGGTCAATGGAGAGAAAATCGAGCGGAGCAAGATTGAGGCCGGTGATGATCTGGCCCTGGGCGCCGTGCTGGCCTCGTTGCACATCCGCGGGTCTTATGATGACAAGCAGATTGGCTTAGACAGCCACGATCATTTCAGTCTTGTTCTTTCAGCCGAAGTCGTCAGAGCCCAGACCTATAGCCGTAAGCTTTCTTTGCTGATGATCAAATGTGTGAAGAAAGAAGAATGTCATATTGGTCATTGGTTTCCGGCTGTACGTGATCTGCTGCGCCCCTTCGACGGGATGGCCCTATACAGTACCGACACGGTCGAGATCTTGCTGCCCGAGGCAAATCAAGAACAGGCTACACAGCTGGCACAAAAAATTGTCGCGGCTAACGAGTTTTTGCAGGCCGGCTTGGCAATTTTTCCCGATCATGCTTCTTCGGCAGAGGAACTGCAGGCTGTAACCCGTACAGCTCTTCAGGCTGCCAAAGCCGATCAGCCGGTCAGTCTGGCAGCTTTGACAAGCCGGGCTGGGTTGTCTCAGGACGAAACCACTACAGATGACAACCTGATTGTTCGCTCGGCGGCCATGAAAGAAATATTCACAACGATTGACAAACTGGCTTCATCCGTGATCCCGGTCTTGATAAACGGCCAGACCGGCAGTGGTAAAGAAATAATCGCTCGGGCCATTCACACAAATGGCAAACGCAAAAACAAACCCATGCGCTGTGTCAACTGCGCCGGGATACCTGCCCAACTGGTCGAGAGCACCTTGTTCGGCCACGAGAAAGGCGCTTTCACCGGGGCCAATCAGAAAGCAGTCGGAGTATTCGAGTCGGCTAATGGCGGAACCGTCTTGCTGGACGAGATCGGCGAGTTGCCCGCCGCGGCTCAGGCCGCTTTGCTGCGTGTCTTGGAAACCAAATGTTTCACTCGCGTCGGCTCAAATACAGAAATAGAAGTTGATGTGCGAATCCTGGCTGCTACCCATAAAAATCTCGAGGCCATGGTTGAATCCGGAGATTTCAGACAAGATCTTCTTTATCGCCTCAACGCCATGACCATTGACATTCCGCCCTTGCGTGAACGAGTCGAAGAGATCGAACCGCTGGCTCTGAGTTTTCTCAAACAGGCCAACCAGGCCAACGAACCAGGCCAACGAATGCAATATTCAAGGCATCGCCGCAAAAGCCCTAGAGCTGCTTGAGCACTATTCCTGGCCTGGGAATGTGCGCGAACTGCGTAACGCCATCGAGCGGGCCATAGTCATCGCCCAGGGCACAACGATTTCAATCGAAGATCTTCCAGAGAAGATCCGCAATCTTGAAGATGACACGCCGGCAGCTCAGTCGCCCGACGACCCGGCCGGCGATCAAGCGGCTCAAGACGACCAGCTAAACTTGAAATCGGAAATGAACCGCCTCGAAGCAGAATTGATTCTAGGAGCCTTGCGGGAAAACGACTGGGATCGAAAGAAGGCCGCCCGGGCGTTGGGCCTGCCGGTCAGAACTCTGGCTCACAAGATGCAAACCCACAATATCAAGAAGATCGCCTACCAGAAAAAATAGGGCCAACTATCGGTCGGATACTTTACTTGCGTGCAGCTGGCTTGTCCGACAACGATGCTCCTCGGGCCGGGGTAACAGGGTCGGGCGCCCGGCCTGCCAGACAACCGGAACTTTGTCCCACAGACTGCGAACCAAGCTGCAATAGTCTGCCCTGAAAATACTCAGATCCCACACCAGATAGTCGCCAAGTTCGGTGACGGCATATAATTTCTGCTGGTGAATACGCAAATGAGTCAGCGGCCCGTGAAGTTTTGCGATCTCGAGCCGAGCCCCGTTTTCAAGGTCCCAAATACCGACCTGGCCGTTGGCATATCCCAGGACCAGGGTTCCCCGGGGACCTTCCAGCAT